>NZ_JBYSZM010000013.1:0-151771 GCF_058787155.1 Sphingobium sp. FW305-3-2-15-F-TSA7
TTCGAGCCCTATGCGCACAGCCGCGATCTCGGCGGCTTCATCCTCATCGACAAGATGACCAATGCCACCGTCGCCGCTGGCATGATCCACTTCGCCCTCCGGCGCGGCGAGAATATCCATTGGCAGGCGATCGACGTCACGCGTGAGGCGCATGCCAGCCAGAAAGGTCAACAGGCGCGCCTGCTCTGGTTCACCGGGCTTTCTGGTTCGGGTAAATCGACCATCGCCAATCTCGTCGAGAAGAAGCTGCACGCGCTGGGCAAGCACAGCTTCCTGCTCGATGGCGACAATGTCCGCCATGGCCTGAACCGGGATCTCGGCTTCACCGATGCCGATCGGGTCGAGAATATCCGCCGCGTCGGCGAAGTCGCCAAGCTGATGACCGATGCCGGGCTGATCGTGCTCACCGCCTTCATCTCGCCCTTCCGCGCCGAACGCGAAATGGTGCGATCGATGCTCCCGGCCGGCGAATTCATCGAGATCTTCGTCGACACCCCGCTTGCCGAAGCCGAAGCGCGCGACGTCAAAGGGCTCTACAAAAAGGCGCGCGCCGGCCAGCTCAAGAACTTCACGGGCATCGATTCGCCCTATGAAGCGCCGGAGATGCCCGAGGTCCGCATCGATACCACGCTTATGTCGCCCGAGGCCGCCGCGGAACTGATCGTCGAGCGTATCGTGGGCGTATGGAGCCCGGAACTGTGACCCATGACTGACGCCGAACTGGCCCACAGCCTGGCCGAACAGGCCGGCAAGCTCCTGCTCGACCTTCGTGACGGCCATGCTGGCGGCAAGGCATTGGGTGATGACGGCGATCGGGCAGCGAACCGGCTGATCCTCGATCGGCTGCGGACCGAGCGGCCGCTGGACGCCATCCTGTCGGAAGAGGAAAAGGACAATCCCGCACGCTGCGGCTATTCGCGGACATGGGTGATCGATCCGCTCGACGGCACCCGCGAATATTCGGAAGGGCGTGACGATTGGGCGGTGCATGTCGCGCTTGCCGTCGATGGCCATCCGGTCGCCGGCGCGGTCGCCCTGCCCGCGCTCGGTCTGACGCTCGCATCCGATCGCCCGCCCGCACTCATCGCCGAAGCCGCGCCGCTGCGCATGCTGGTCAGCCGGACGCGCCCCGCCGCCGAGGCCCTGGCTGTCGCCGAACGGCTCGGCGCGACGCTGGTGCCGATGGGATCCGCTGGCGCCAAGGCGATGGCGGTGCTGCGCGGTGAGGCGGACATCTATCTCCACACCGGCGGCCAATATGAATGGGACAATTGCGCGCCTGCCGCGGTTGCCCTGGCCGCAGGCTTGCACGTCTCTCGCGTCGACGGCAGCACGCTCGTCTATAATTGTGAAGACCCCTGGCTTCCGGACCTGCTGATCTGCCATCGCCACCGGGCGACCGAGATATTGGAAATGGTCCGGACTCTCGCCTCAGGCGCTTGATTCCGTGATCGGCGCCTGACGCTTCAGCGTGAGGACCAGAACGATACCCGTCGCGATCATGACGATCGGATAGGGATAATAGGCCACGACATCGTAGAGAGAGAAGATCAGCAGCGCGGTCGCGACCAGAAAGGCCGGGACAAGCACATCCGGCCCGCCCCATGCCCGGCGCATGAACCGCAACCATGGGGCGCAGAACAGCCCGAAGAAGCAGATTGCGCCGACTATCCCCCATTGGAAGGCGATCTGGAGAATGGCATTGTGCGGACTGTTCATGACCCCGGCAGCTTCGGGTACGATGATCCTGAATTGGCCGGCACCATGACCGAAGACCGGGCTCACCGCGATTTCCCGCAAGGTGGCCAGCCACATCGTCACCCGTCCGCTTCCCGCCTCATCCGCCGAGGATGCGACTGCCGTTCCGAGAATTCTCGCTAGGCCGTAAAAAGGATGGGGTGCATGATGGACAAAGGACAGGCCGGTTCCCAGCCCGCCGCTGATCAGGAGCGCCACAATACTACGCACTGACCTGAGCGCCGGCAGCATTGCCGCGCCGAGCATGAATGCGCCCAGGATCGCGACCAATGCCCCCCGGGTTCCCGACCAGATATCGGCGCCGATCATGACGGACGCCATCGCGACCCCTCCCCAATAAGACAGGCGGTTTTGCGCGATCGCCGCATATCCCAGCGCCGCACAGGCGCCGACGATGCAATAGAAGCCGATCTGCCGCACGTTCACGACGGCAAGACCAAGGTGTCCCCAATCGAAGCTGTCGGGATCGGGAATCGACGACACCAGCAGAGCCAGGATCAAGACATAGCCGGTCGAGGCGCCGGCCACCCACAGCCAGAAACGACGATGCTGTTCGGGCGCGATATCCCAACGCGTCGCAAGATCGAAAAGCGCGAGGCCGAAAAGCAGGTGGAGCAACATGCACAGCGTCGGAATGAACGCGGCAACGGGCATCGGCGCGAGGAACAGGCCACTGCCGGTCGCGATCCCGATGAGGGCGAGCAACATGGCACGTGCCCAGATCGGCCAGCGCCAGACGGACAGGAACGGATTGAAGCCGAAATGCCGCGCAACCAGGACCACGATGAATTCGACGGCAAGCACCGGCAAGTGGAGATAGGCCGTCACATTCTGCATCGCCCGACCGGTCTGCGCGGGATCCCACGTCGCGATTGCCAGCATGACCGGGAGCGTGGCGAGAGCAAGCAGAACCGGCGTCTGCACCGTCTTTGCCGTTCGTGCATGGCCCGTGATGGGCGATTTGAGAATCTGGTCCATCGACGCCCCCCGGCCACGGTATATGCGGAAATCCTTTACCGTGCTTTCACCATGAATCGATTGAGATTTGCTTACAATCCCCTGCTCGCCTCCGCCCCACCGGCGCTGCGGCGATGCAGGGCATTTTGTCCCACCTGTCCGGAGTTGCCCTGCACATAGTTGAGTTTCCAACCCCGCAGGCGCATGAGCATCGGGTGAAGAGGCCGCATCTCTTCCGACCCCTGACCTGCGATCAGGGGCCGTCCTCCCGGGGGCAGGTCCAATGTTCGACAATGCCGATGCGCTGCTTCTCGCCCGTATCCAGTTCGCTTTCACCGTCAGCTTCCATTTCATCTTCCCGGCCTTTTCGATCGGCCTCGCCAGCTATCTGGCGGTGCTCGAGGGGCTCTGGCTGAAGACCGGCAAGCCGCTCTATCTCGACCTCTTCAAATATTGGCTCAAGATCTTCGCCATCGCCTTCGCGATGGGCGTCGTCTCCGGCATCGTCATGTCCTATCAGTTCGGCACCAACTGGTCGGTCTTCTCGGACAGGACCGGACCGGTGATCGGGCCGCTGATGGCCTATGAGGTGCTGACCGCTTTCTTCCTGGAGGCCGGTTTCCTCGGCGTCATGCTGTTCGGCATGCAGAAGGTCGGAAAGCGGCTGCATTTCGCGGCGACTGTGCTGGTCGCGATCGGCACATTCATCTCGGCATTCTGGATCCTGTCGGCCAATTCATGGATGCAGACGCCCGTCGGCCATGTCGTCGGCGCCAATGGCCAGTTCCTGCCGGGCGAAAGCTGGTGGACGATCATCTTCAATCCCAGCTTCCCCTATCGCCTGGTCCACACCGTCATCGCCGCCTATCTCACCACTGCCCTCGTCGTCGGCGCGGTCGGCGCATGGCATTTGCTGCGCGACCGTCAGAACATGCACGCACGCAAGATGTTCTCGATGGCGATGTGGATGGCGGCGCTCGTCGCGCCCGTGCAGATCTTCGCGGGCGACATGCACGGCCTCAACACGCTGGAGCATCAGCCGGCCAAGGTCATGGCGATGGAGGGGCATTTCCAGAGTCACCCCGATGGCGCACCGCTCATCCTGTTCGGCCTGCCCGATCAGAAGGCCGGCCGTGTCGATTATGCCGTCGAGATCCCCAAATTGTCGTCGCTGATCCTCAAGCACGACCTGGATGCGCCGCTCGCGGGGCTCGATACGATTCCCGATGCCGACGAACCGCCGGTCGCGATCGTCTTCTGGTCGTTCCGCATCATGGTCGGGATCGGCTTCCTGATGCTCGGACTCGGTCTGTGGAGCCTGGCCGCGCGCGCGGCGCGTAAGCTTTACGACTGGCGCCTTCTTCATCGTTTCGCGCTGGTGATGGGGCCGTCGGGCTTCGTCGCGGTGATCGCGGGCTGGGTCACCACCGAGGTCGGCCGCCAGCCCTTCACCGTCTATGGCCTGCTGCGCACCGCAGACTCGGTCAGTCCGCTCGCCGCACCCGCGGTCGGCGCATCCCTGCTCGCCTTCGTCATCGTCTATTTCGCGGTCTTCGGCTTCGGCACCTGGTACATATTGAAGCTGATGCACAAGCCGCCGCACAGCGGCGAAAGCGAGCCCGATCGCGCACCGATCCGTACGGCAGGGATTACACCAGGACCGGTCACGGAGGGCGGACAATGAGGCGCGACATTCTTCACCCGCGTCATTCCAGCGAAGGCTGGAATCCATGCGATCTCCCCGGCTTCACCACCGTTTCAAGCACCGTATGGATTCCAGCTTTCGCTGGAATGACGGGGGAGGATGGGATTGGCGCACAGCTCCGACTGACGGGAGACCGGCTATGATAAACCCCGACCTCACCGTCATCTGGGCGTTCATCATCGCCTTCGCGGTTTTCGCCTATGTCGTGATGGACGGCTTCGATCTCGGCATCGGCATCCTCTTTCCCGTCTTCGGCGTGGGACAGGAACGCGACACCGCAATGAATTCGATCGCGCCGGTCTGGGACGGCAACGAGACCTGGCTGGTGCTCGGCGGCGGCGGACTGATGGCCGCCTTTCCCCTCGCCTATGCGATCGTGCTGCCAGCACTTTATCCGCCGATCATCGCGATGCTGCTCGCGCTCGTCTTTCGCGGCGTCGCCTTCGAATTCCGCTGGCGCGATCCACGGCACCGCGCGCTGTGGGATTTCGCCTTTACGGGCGGATCCTTCATGGCGGCGTTCGCGCAGGGCATCACGCTCGGCGCGATCCTCCAGGGAATCGAAGTCGCCGATCGCCACTATGCCGGCGGATGGCTCGACTGGCTGACGCCTTTCACGCTGCTGACCGGCGCAGGCACCGTCATCGCCTATGCGCTGCTCGGCGCGACCTGGCTGATCTGGCGCACCGAAGGCGGGCTTCAGGCGCATGCCTGGCGCCTGGCCTGGCGGCTCGGCCCGGCGACGCTCGCCGCGATCGTTGCGGTCAGCCTGGCCACGCCCTTTCTCGAGGGCACCTATTGGCAGCGTTGGTTCGAGATGCCGAACGTGCTTTTCAGTGCGCAGGTCCCGCTGCTGGTGGCGGTCGCCAGCGCCCTGTTCTTCCGCGCGCTCAAGCTGCGCCACGAAACCGCGCCTTTCCTGCTGACGCTCTTCATCTTCCTGCTCTGCTTCACCGGTCTTGGAATCAGCATGTTCCCCTATGTCGTGCCCGATTCGATCACGATCTGGGACGCCGCCGCTCCGGAGAAGAGCCAGGTCTTCATGCTGATCGGCGCCGGGATCATGGTGCCGATCATCCTCGCCTATACCGGTTTTTCCTATTGGGTGTTCCGCGGCAAGGTCGGCCATGAGGGCTATCATTGATGGATGAGCCCTCCGCCCCCTTGTGGCAGCGGCTGGGCTGGATGGCGCTGATCTGGTCGGGAAGCGTCGCCGCGCTCGGCGCCGTCGCCTATGGCCTGCGCTGGTGGCTCAGGCCGTGACATTTTTGGGGTAAGGAAGGGAAAATGGTGGGCGTGGCAAGGATTGAACTTGCGACCCCTGCGATGTCAACACAGTGCTCTACCACTGAGCTACACGCCCACACGCCGACACCGTTTCGGTGTTCGGAGGCGCGTCTCTAGCGAGCGAGCGCCACCCGCGCAACCCCGGGAAAGACAAAATCGACACACGAGCCTCAGGTCAGGCCCGCGGCGCTCCCGACATCGAACATACGGTCGATCTCCATCACGAGATCGCGCAGGTGAAAGGGCTTGGAAAGCACCTTGGCCTGGGGAACCGTCTTGCCCGCCTTGAGCGTGACCGCGGCAAAGCCGGTGATGAACATCACGCGCATCTCGGGCGCCAGCACGCTGGCGCGCTGGGCGAGTTCGATCCCGTCCATCTCGGGCATGACGATATCGGTCAGCAGCAGATCGAAACTGTCCGATTCGAGCAAAGGCACCGCCGCAGTGCCGCGATCGACCGCAGTCACCGCATAGCCGGACTTCTCCAGCGCGCGCGTCAGATACTGACGCATCACGTCGTCGTCCTCAGCCAGCAAGATCCGGATCATCGCACTCCCCACGGCCCCACAGCGACCATCGCCGTTTCCGCATACCTCTCTTATGCCCATACCCCTTAAGATTTTCCAGCTTTTGCTTGGAATGCCGCATTGCGCGTCGCCGGACCGCCGACTAGCCTTTCCACGATGAACCCGCCGATCAGGCCCTTTATCCAGCATGGCTCCGAGGTGCCGGCATCGCCGGTGATCCTTTCCGTGCCGCACGCCGGGCGCGATTATCCGGATGCGCTGCTGGCGATGAGCAGGCTGTGTTCGACGGCACTCCGGCCGCTGGAAGATCGCCATGCCGACCTGCTGATCGACGATGCGGTCGCGGCCGGCTTCACCGCGCTCGTCGCAACGCGCGCGCGCGCCTGGATCGATCTCAATCGCGACATCCGCGAAATCGATCCCGACATGATCGATCCCCCCGCCCCCCGTCACGCGGTGGTGCGCTCCGCCAAGGTCAGCGGCGGGCTGGGCCTGATCCCGCGCCGCCTGCGCGGCCATGGCGAAATCCTGCGCCATCGCCTGTCGCGCGCCGATCTCGATCGACGCATCGCGGAGGATCACGCCCCCTATCATGCGCGGCTGGCCGCGCTGATCGGCGCGGCGCGGCAACGCTTCGGTATCGCGGTGCTGCTCGACGTCCACTCGATGCCGCCATTGCCCGGAAGCGACGATCGGCCACGGATCGTGGTTGGTGACCTGTTCGGCCGCAGCGCCGCAGCACGCTTCGCCGCCACGCTGGACGAGGTTGCCCGCGCCGCGGGCCATCTCTGCGTGCAGAACAGCCCCTATGCCGGCGGACATATCCTTGCCGTCCATGGAGCCCCCATGCGTGGCGTCCACGCAATCCAGCTCGAGATCGACCGCAGCCTCTATCTCGATCGGGCGCTCGATGGTCCGGGCGTCGGGCTGGCGGATTGCCGCGCATTGGTGCTCGAAACGGCACGCGCGCTCGCCGACGAAGCACTCGGCTCAACCGCCGCCATCGCCGCCGAATAAAAAAACCACCTCGTGCTATTAGGCACGAGGTGGCCAAGGTTCAGGGAGGAGCACACCCGAAGGTGTGCGAGTGTTGCGCCGCGAAAGGGGGGACACGGCACCTCACCAACAGCAAGATAGGCTGCCCGGGATTTGCTTTCAAGTCATTGATATCGACGAAATGCTCTAAATCGTCGTTCAGCGGGTGCGAAGTCCCGGAATCATGCGCCCAAGCAGGTTCGTTCCACTAAGGAAATGATGCTTCAGGGCACCCGCGACATGCAGCAGAATCAGCGCAATCGTCGCTAGCCCCATGATTTCGTGGGCTTCTCCGAACGACTCGGCAAGGGACTTGCTCTGCTCCACGGGCAGCATCGGCACCACGAACAGGCCGAAGAACGAGATCGGACGAGGGGTTTCAGCGGCCGACATCCAGAGCCAGCCGCTCAGCGGAATGGCGATGATCAGCAGATAGAAAGCGAAATGGACGAGGTTGGTCAGCCCCTTTTCCCACATGCGCATTGCGGGAAGCGGCGGCGGTCGATGCGTCAGCCGCCACGCGACCCGGACGAGGCTGAGCGCCAGCACGAGAATGCCGATCGCCTTGTGCCAGCCCATCATGGTCCGGCCCAGACCCTCGAAGCTTTCGTGCAGGAGCACGATCGCGATATTGGATATGACGAGCAGGCCGATGCTCCAGTGGAGCCATATGGCGACGCGCGAATAGGTCGATCGCGCCGCCGGGACCTCGGCCTGCCCGTGCATGGTCAGGCCGCGACCTGGGGCGGAACCTTGTCCGCCTCCATCTGCTGCTGGAACAGCTCGCTCATCAGGCCGAGCGAATAGAGATGCGCATAGATCAGCGGCAGCAGGCCGCTCGCATTCATCTTGCGCAGCACGTCGCCGCGCAGCTCGCGCAGCTTGTTCTCGTCGACCATCTGGAAGCCGCGATAGATATAGGGCTGCTCGGCACCCTGCGGCTGAATGGCGACCTCACCGTCGATCAGCAGCTTGTGGGTCTCGAGCTCCTTCACGAAGGCGCCGGTCTTCTGCCAGCTCTGTTCCCATTGCTCGGTGAAACCGAGGATGTTCTTGACGACCTCGGTCGGCTGGCCGTCTTCGAACAACGGCTGCCCCTCTTCGAATTCACCGATCACGCCCGCCGAAGGATCGAAGCACAGCGAAAGCTCGTCGCTTTCGGGGCGGAGCCGGGCGAGCAGGAAAGGATAGCGACGGATATAGGCGGGCACATAGACCCGGTTGGTCAGCTTGCCCTCGGCGTCAACATGCATATTGACGCCTTCGTTGAGGCCCATCAACGCCAGCGGCACCGGGTTCTCACCCGCCGTGAAGACGATCGGGAAATAGCGCTGCGCCATCGGAAATTCGTCGACGGTCACCGGAAAGGCATGCTGGCCGTTGAGCCAGGGAGCCGCATCGACCTGGCGCGCCTTCCAATCCTTGTGCTCGTTGGAGGAAAGCGGCACGAGATCCTGGTACAGAACCGGAAGCGCATTTGCAGTCGGCACGCTGGCCATTCGATATTCTCCTGAAACATTTTTGCGATTGAATGGATGACCGCGTCCCCCGCGGACGAAATAACCGTGGCCGTTTATGGTGCAGCCGCGTCGGTTGCAAGCGGCACGAGCTTCCCGGGGTTCATGAGGTTGCGTGGATCGAGCGCGGCCTTGATCGCGCGGAGCGCAGTCAATCGCGCGGGATCGGCCAATCGCGCATTCTCGTCGCGCTTCATCTGGCCGATACCATGCTCGGCGGAGATCGATCCGCCGGCCGCGACGACAAGATCGTGCACATAGGCGCTGATCGGCTTGCCCGCCCCCATTGCCCAGCCCGCCGGCGCCCCCGCCGGCGCGCGGACATGGAAGTGGACGTTGCCGTCGCCGAGATGGCCGAAGGCGGTGGCGTGGACGCCGGGAAAACGTGCCTCGACCGCCAAAGCCCCATCGATCATGAAATCGGGCATTCCCGCCACCGGCACCGAAATATCGTGCTGCACCGCCGGCCCATGTGCCCGTTCCGCCTCCGACAGCGAATCGCGCAGCTTCCAGAACGCATCCGCCTGCGCTTCGCTCGCCGCGATCGTCGCATCGCGAAACAATCCAGCCTCCAGCGCATCGGCAAGCAGGCGTTCGAGCAGCGCGGCAGGAGGCTCCTCGCGCGAATCGGAGCGGACGAGTTCGATCAGCACGTGCCAGGGATGCTCGCCGGCCAATGGTGCGCGCGTGCCGGGAATATGTTTCAGCACCAGCGCCAGCGAATCGGCCCTTACGATCTCGAATCCCTCCAGCGCGTCGGCGGCTCGCGCTTCCAGATGCCGCAGCAGCGCCAGTGCCTGATGCGGGCTGTCGACGCCGATCCAGCCGACCGCGCGATCGATGATCGCCGGCACGAGCTTCAGGCTTGCCGCCGTGACGATCCCGAGCGTCCCTTCGGCGCCGATCAGCAGATGCCGCAAATCATAGCCGCGATTGTCCTTCTTGAGCGGATTGAGCCCGGCGAACACAGTGCCGTCGGGCAACACCGCCTCGATCCCCAGAGTCAGGGCCCGCATCGTGCCGAAGCGCAGCACCTGGGTGCCACCGGCATTGGTCGAGACCAGCCCGCCGACCGTTGCCGACCCCTTGCCGCCCAGAGTCAGAGGAAAGCGCATGGCGATATCGTTCGCGGCATCGTGCAGCGTGGCGAGGATCACCCCTGCTTCCGCCACGGCGACGCCCTCCTCGGCCGACAGGCTGCGGATCCGGTTCATCCGCCGCATCGACAGGATCACGGCGGACCCATCCTCGGGCGGTGTCGCCCCGCCGACCATGCTCGTATTGCCGCCTTGGGGGACCAGCGGGATCCGATGCGCGTCCGCGATACGCAAGATCGCGGCCACTTCCGCCGTATCGGCCGGGCTGAGCAATGCCGGCGCTTCGCCATGGAAACGGCCGCGCCAGTCGTTCAGCCAGGGCGCGATCGCGTCACGATCGTTGGTGAACCCCTTGGGACCGAGCAGATCGCGCAATGCGGCGAGGCCAGGAATTGGATGCGTCATTGGTTCGGCCCTTGCTGGTGCGCGAGAATTCATGGCGCGTTCAACCGGGATGGTGCAAGGGCGACAGCGAAAATGAGTGCGATTGAATGACCATCTTGTCGCTCGCGGCAATGTTGCTCGCGGGAAGCGGGACTGTTGCGCAATCCGGCGCAGCCGTCGCCGTGCCCGAACGCTACGCGCAGATCACGATCCGCGAACGCGTGATCATCCGCGTGCCGACCCGTCCGTCCGCGCCCCCCGCAAAACCCGCGAAGTGGAAGGAAAAGAAGGCGCCGCGTTGCGTATCGCTCAATGCACTGGCCGGCGCCGCAGTCACCGCCAACGACAGCGTCGACCTGATCCTGCGCGGCGGAACCCGCCTGCGCGCGCGGCTCGATCGCAATTGTCCGGCGCTCGATTTCTATTCGGGATTCTACATCAAACCGACCCGCGACGGGCGCATCTGCGCCGATCGGGATACGATCCACGCACGTTCCGGCGGGCAATGTGAGATAAACAGCTTCAAGGCCCTGGTTCCCGACCGCTGAAAACTTGACAATCACGCATGTTTCCGCCACCCGCACCGGCGCTGGGCGGCGCTTTTTTCGCTACCCCGAACCTTCCGGAACGAAAATGAGCTTTGCCGATCTCGGCTTGTCCGACGAACTCCTCCGTGCCGTGACCGAAGCGGGCTATGATCAGCCCACGCCGATCCAGAAGCAGGCGATCCCTTCGGTGCTGATGGGCAAGGACCTGATCGGCATTGCCCAAACCGGGACCGGCAAGACCGCCGCTTTCGTCTTGCCGATGATCGACATCCTCGGTGAAGGGCGCAGCCGCGCACGCATGCCGCGGTCGCTGATTCTCGAGCCGACCCGCGAACTCGCGGCCCAGGTCGCCGAAAACTTCGACAAATACGGCAAATATCACAAGCTCTCGATGGCGCTGCTGATCGGTGGCGTCTCGATGGGCGACCAGCAAAAGGCCCTGGAGAAGGGCGTCGACGTGCTGATCGCGACGCCGGGACGGCTCATGGACCTGTTCGGGCGCGGCAAGATCCTGCTCACCGGCTGCGACCTGCTCGTCATCGATGAAGCTGATCGCATGCTCGACATGGGGTTCATCCCCGATATCGAAGAGATCTGCACCAAGCTGCCCAAGAACCGGCAGACCCTGCTTTTCTCGGCGACGATGCCGCCGCCGATCAAGAAGCTGGCGGACAAGTTCCTCAGCAGCCCCAAATCGGTAGAGGTCTCGCGGCCCGCCACCGCGAACACCTCGATCAAGCAATTCCTGGTCGAGACCGATTCGCGCAAGAAACGTGAGACGTTGCGTGATCTGCTCCGCGAAGAGGAAGTCAGCACGGCGATCATCTTCTGCAACCGCAAGACCACGGTGCGCGAACTCGCCACCAGCCTGAAGCGCGACGGCTTCGCTGCCGGCGAGATTCATGGCGACATGGAGCAGCGCGACCGGATCGCCGAGCTCGACCGGTTCAAGGCGGGCACGATCAATATCCTGGTCGCGTCGGACGTCGCGGCGCGCGGCCTCGACATCAAGGGTGTCAGCCACGTCTTCAACTATGACGCGCCTTGGCATCCCGACGACTATATCCACCGCATCGGCCGCACCGGCCGCGCCGGCGCGACGGGCATCGCCTATACGCTGGCAACCGCTGCGGATGCCGAAGCGATCGAGAATATCGAGAAGCTGACCGGCCTGAAGATCGAGCGCTTCGGCAAGCCTGCCAGGGCAAGCGAGAGCCGTGCGGAACCGAAGCGCGAAGAGCCGAAGCGCGAGCGGGCGAAGCCCGAAAGGCCCCGCCGGGAAAAAGCGGCCGACCGGACCGAAGCAAAGGCCGAACGCCCACGCCGCGAAGAAGGGGAAGCGCCCCGCGCCGAGAGCAAGCCACCCCGTGTCGAGAACAAGCCGCCTCGCACTTCGCGCCCGCCCGTGCGCGATGACGAGCCCGATGATGGCTGGAACGGCCCGATGCCCAGCTTCCTGAGCGTCAAACTGGGCGATTAATCCCATGCCTCTGGCGCATCGTTGGGCGCGTACCGAGGATATTCCGGCATTGCGCGCGCTGATGACCGCCGCGATCGAGCAGCTTCAGACCGACGTGCTCGATCCCGATCAGGTCCGCGCCAGCCATGCGGTGATGGGCCTCGACACCCAGCTGATCGATGATGGCAGCTATGTGATCATCGAAGCCGAGGGCCGCATCGCCGGCTGCGGTGGCTGGAGCCGGCGCACCACGCTCTATGGCGGCGACCATTCGCCGGGCCGCGATGCGGCGCTCCTCGATCCCGCCGCCGACGCAGCGAGAATCCGCGCCATGTACACCCATCCCGATTTCGTCCGCCGCGGTGTCGGCAGGCTGGTGCTGGATCTGTGCGAACGCGCCGCCGCCGCACATGGCTTTTCACGGGTCGAACTGATGGCCACGCTTGCAGGAGAGCGGCTCTACAGTGCCTGCGGCTATACGGCGATCGAACATACCCAGAGCCCACCGATCGATGGCGTCCCGGTCCCGCTGATCCGGATGGGGAAGTCGCTGGCTCGGGATTGATCCCGTCAAAATCCGTCATTCCGGCGAAAGCCGGAAGCTCACTTATCTGGACCAAGGATTGAAAGAAGAAGCGAGATTCCGGCTTTCGCTGGAATGATGATCAAGTTGCCTTCTAATCGTCCTGCACAGCCCCGCGCGCGCCATAGCGCGCCCGGAAACCATCCGCGAACGCCTTCAGCCGCCCTTCGGCGATCGCCGTGCGCAGGCCCGCCATCAGCCGCTGGTAGAACCAGAGATTATGCTCGGTCATCAGCATGGCGCCCAATATCTCGCCGGAGCGGACGAGATGGTGGAGATAGGCCTTCGACCATCCGGCGGTCGGCGACTCGGGGTCGAGCGGCGTCAGATCCTCCGCGAATTTCGCGTTGCGGATGTTGATCGGGCCGTCCCA
The DNA here is from genome assembly GCF_058787155.1 of Sphingobium sp. FW305-3-2-15-F-TSA7. NCBI lineage: Bacteria > Pseudomonadati > Pseudomonadota > Alphaproteobacteria > Sphingomonadales > Sphingobiaceae > Sphingobium > Sphingobium sp. FW305-3-2-15-F-TSA7. Next base: position 13,231 of record NZ_JBYSZM010000013.1, read on the forward strand.
GGTAAAAGCCTGCCCGGTCCGTCCGCTGCGCGTCGGCAGCACGCAATCGAACATGTCGATGCCGCGCTCGACCGCGCCGACAATATCGTCGGGTTTGCCGACACCCATCAGATAGCGCGGCTTGTCGACGGGCAATTGTCCCGGCGCGAAATCGAGGCAGCCGAACATCGCCGCCTGCCCCTCGCCCACTGCGAGCCCGCCAACGGCATAGCCGTCGAAGCCGATATCGATCAGCGCATCGGCAGATGACTTGCGCAGCCTTTGATCGAGTGCGCCCTGCTGGATGCCGAACAGCGCCGCACCCTCGGCATGCGCGCCGCCCGCGTCGAAGCCCGCGCGCGAGCGCGCAGCCCAGCGCATCGATCGCTCCATCGCCGCCAATTGCTGTTCGGGCGTCGAGGTGGTCGGCACGAGCTGGTCGAACGCCATGACGATGTCGGAGCCGAGCAATCGCTGGATCTCCATCGAGCGTTCGGGACTCAGCATATGCCGCGATCCGTCGAGATGGCTTTTGAAGCTCACCCCTTCCTCGGTCACCTTGGTCAGATCGGACAGGCTCATCACCTGATAGCCGCCGCTGTCGGTCAGGATCGGCCGGTCCCAGCCCATGAAGGCGTGGAGCCCGCCCAGCCGCGCCACGCGCTCGGCACCGGGGCGCAGCATCAGATGATAGGTATTGCCCAGGATGATGTCGGCGCCCGCGGCACGCACATCGGCGGGTTTCATCGCCTTGACGGTGGCGGCGGTGCCCACGGGCATGAAGGCCGGCGTGCGGATCTCGCCGCGCTGCATGCGGATCGCGCCGGTGCGCGCCTTGCCGTCAGTGGCGGCGATGGTGAAAGAGAAACGGTCCGTCATGGTCCGGCGTCCTTAACCGCGCTCTGTCCCAAACGGAATGGCTCTCAGCCCGTCTTATTTCCACGGCTGCCCAGAAGTTCGGTAACCGTCCGCAATGCCTCGGTCAGTGCGGCACGTTCCGCCGCGTCCAGATGGGCGATACTCCCCGCGACCTGGCGGTGGACGTCCGCATCGATCGATTCGAGCAATGCCCGGCCCGGCTCGGTCAACATGATCGGGCGCTGCCGGGCATCGCTGCCGCGCCCCCGCACGATCAGCCCGCGCGCTTCGAAGCGCGCGACGATCCGGCTGAGATAGCCCGGATCGATACCCAGTTCCGCGCGAACGCCAGAGGCCAGCGCCGGTTCCTGCCGTGCGACTTCATACAGCACGCGCGCTTCGACCAGCGACAGGCCGCTGCCCATATAGGATGCGTCCAGCACACCGAAGATCCGCGTGTGGAAACGGTTGAACGCCCTCAGCGTCCGGATCGTGTCTTGCTGTGTTTCGGTCATGGGGTTGACTGGCGCAAAATAGTTGCCATTGTCAACTAATGAACGACATTCCCGACTCCCATCCGCTCGACCGCCCCGTCTGGTCGGCACTCACCACCGGCTGGTCGCCCTTTGCGCAGGGCGATGCCTGCGCACTTCGCCTCGATCCGCGCTACGGCCCATTCGGCGCGCCCGCCAATGCCTCGTCCGACAGCCTCGACGCGCTGACCGCGCTGATTCCGGCCGACGGGGAACTCTGGCTGGTCGGCGCAGGCGATCTGCCGACGCCGGACGATGCGGCCGTGCTGCGCACCGCCTTGCTGCATCAGATGGTCGCCGAACATATCGTGCCGTCATCGCAGTCGATCGACTTCCTGCCGCTCGACGAGGCCGACGCGCCCGAGATGCTGGCGCTTGCCCAGTTGACCAGGCCAGGCCCCTTCACCACCCTGACCCACCGGTTGGGCGATTTCATCGGCGTCCGGCGTGACGGACAATTGATCGCCATGGCGGGCGAGCGGATGAAGATCGACGGCTTCACCGAAGTGAGCGGCGTCTGCACGCATCCGGACCATCGCGGCCAGGGCCATGCCGGCGCATTGATGCGCGTGGTCGCCCAGCGGATCCTGGCGCGTGGGGAAATTCCGTTCCTCCACACCTATGCCAGCAACGTGACCGCCATCGCGCTTTACGAAAAACTCGGTTTCCGGCTGCGAACCCCGGTCAACATGGTGGTGCTGGGGCCAGGCTGACCTTATTTGCGGGGCGGTTGCGTCGTGGCAGGCTTTTGCCCGCGACGCTCCTCGCGCGGATCCAGGCGCGGCATCGTCAGCACGATCAGTTCCGATCGCACCAGCACCCCGTCCCTGTCCTTGTCCAGCGCGTCGAAGCGGCGACCGAATTCGGCGCGGAATTCCTCCGGCGACACCTTGTCGTCGCCATCGCTGTCGAGATCGAATTGCCCCGGCAGCGCATAGGCATTGCCCAGCCACATCTCCGACCATGGCCCGAGCTCGAGCAGCGAGATCAGCCCATCGCCATTGCGATCGCCGGCCTTGAACGACCGCACGACGCCAGCATCGAACTCCGCACGCGTCACGCGTGCATCGCCATCGGCATCGAAGCCGGCGATCATCACCGCGACGGGTGTCGCCGACAGTGTCGGACGCGTCGGCTGCGTCGGTTCAGGCGCCTTCTTGGCCCCCGCAACGGCCGCTATCGCGAGCAGCGGAATCAGCAGGGCAAACGCGCGCATCGACGATCCTTTCACGGCAGCAGCAGGCTGGCATCACCATAGGAGTAGAAGCGATAATCATGGTCGATGGCATGCGCATAGGCCGACCGCATCCGATCCAGCCCCATCAGTGCCGACACCAGCATGAACAAGGTCGATCGGGGAAGATGGAAATTGGTCATCAGCCCGTCGATCCCGCGAAAGCGATAGCCCGGCGTGATGAAGATCGCGGTATCGCCTTCGAACGGCCGGATCACACCGTCCGCATCGGCCGCGCTTTCGATCAGCCGTAATGAGGTGGTGCCGACCGCGATCAGCCGACCGCCACCCGCCCGCACGGCGTTCAGCCGGTCGGCGGTCGGTGCGTCGATCCGCCCCCATTCGGCATGCATGGCATGATCGTCGGTGTCGTCGACCTTGACCGGCAGGAACGTCCCCGCACCGACATGCAATGTCAGCGTCGCCGCTTCGATTCCCGCCACCGCAAGCGCCTCGGCAAGCGCAGGCGTGAAATGCAGTGCGGCCGTCGGCGCCGCGACGGCCCCCGCCTCGCGCGCGAACATCGTCTGATAGTCGTCGGCATCGCGCGCATCGGCGGTGCGGCGCGCGGCGATATAGGGCGGCAAAGGCATGCGTCCGGCACGTTCCAGCAGCAGCTCGACCGGCTCGTCACCGGCAAAGTCGAGTGCGAAGCTGCCATCGGCGCCGCGCGCGGAGGCCGTCGCGAAAACGCCGGCGCCGAAGTCGATTACGTCGTCCTCATGCAGCCGCTTCGCATTGCGGACGAACGCGCGCCAGCGCCGTGGCCCTTCCCTTTTGTGGAGGGTCGCGCCGATGCGTGCCTCGCCGCGCCGCCCCTCGAGCTGGGCGGGAATCACGCGGGTATCGTTGAACACCAGCATGTCGCCGGCCCGAAGCAGTCCCGGCAGGTCGCTCACCTGCTGGTCGGCCATGCCGGCGCCATCGACCACCAGCATCCGCGCGCTGTCACGCGGATCGGCGGGGCGAAGCGCGATGCGTTCGGCGGGCAGCGCGAAATCGAACAGGTCGACGCGCATTATTTGGGCGGGGTCTGCGCCTCTTGCGCCGGCGGCGCCACGGCAGCGGCGGCGGGCGCAGGCACGCCCTGCGCCGCCATCGAGGCACGCACGATCTTGCTCGGATTGGCCGGCGGTTCGCCGCGCTCGATCGCATCGACATATTCCATGCCCGCGATCACCCGCCCGAAAGCGGTGTATTTCCGGTCGAGCGCGCCGCGCGGCATGAACATGATGAAGAACTGGCTGTTGGCGCTGTCCGGGCTGTCGGCGCGCGCGGCGGAAACCGTGCCGCGAAGGTGCGGCAGCAGGCTGAACTCGGACTTGACGTCGGGCAGGTCGGATCCGCCCGTCCCGGTCCCCGTCGGATCACCGGTCTGGGCCATGAAGCCGTCGATCACCCGGTGGAAGATCACGCCATTATAGAAGCCGCGATTGACCAGGGTCTTGATCCGCTCGACATGCGCTGGCGCAATGTCCGGGCGAAGCTGGATGGTGACGCGTCCGCCGGTCGAAAGATCGAGATAGAGGATATTCCCCTGATCGGTCTCAGGCGCGGGCGCGGGCTTGGGCACAGTCAGGTTGACCGGCGGTGGCGCAGGCGGTGCGGGTGGCGCAGCCGGAGCAGCTTCGGGTGCCGGCGTCGCGGGCGCGGCTTCGGGCGCTGGCGTCGTGGGCGCAGCTTCGGGCACCGGCGGTGCCGGCGCGGCCTCGGGTTGCTGCGCCGTCGCCGGAGCGACCGCCATCAACCCGGCGAGCGCGATCAGAAAAAGCTTCGAACGCATGTTTGTCCTCGATCCCAAAATCTGTTCCGGTCCATGAAAGTGCAAGGCTGAGCCGCGGCTGAACGCGTCAGCTCCCCTTGCGCCCGATCGTCTCGACGCGCGCGCGCACCTCGGTCTCGACCGAGGGTGTCACGAAACGCGAGATGTTGCCGCCATAGATCGCGATTTCCTTGACCAGCCGCGACGCGATCGGCTGGAGCGAGACGTCAGCCATCAGGAAGACCGTTTCGATCCGATCGTTCAGCTGCTGGTTCATACCCGCCATCTGATATTCATACTCGAAATCCGCGACGGCGCGCAGCCCCCGGACGATCATCGACGCGCCTTCGCGCTCGGCGAAGTCCATCAGCAGCGAATCGAACGAGACGACGGTGATTGCCCCGCCAATTCCCGCCACTTCGCGCTGAACCATCGCCATACGCTCCTCGACCGAGAACATCGGCGATTTTGACGGATTGGTCGTGACCCCGATCACCAGCCGGTCGACGAGCTTCGCGCCGCGGCGGATGATATCCATATGGCCCAGGGTGACCGGATCGAAGGTTCCCGGATACACTCCAACGCGGTCGGTCATCAGCGATCCCTTTCAACGACATAGCGCGCAAGCGCGCGAAGCAGATCGGCCTCCGGGCCATAGCTGCGCAGATGATCGACGGCCTGCGTCACCAGCGCCGCGGCCTGTTCGCGCGCACGATCGACCCCAAGCAGCGACAGGAAAGTCGCCTTGCCCGCGGCGGCATCCTTGTTGAGCGCCTTGCCCGCCACGGCTTCGTCACCCTCGACGTCGAGCAGATCGTCGGCGATCTGGAATGCCAGGCCAAGGTCCCGCGCATAACCGCGCAACCCGGTCCGTCCCTCGGGCGGCACGCGCCCCAGGATCGCGCCAGCTTCCACCGCGATGCCGATCAGCGCGCCGGTTTTCATCTGCTGCAGGCGCGTGACGGTCTGCAGGTCGAAGCCACCATGTTCGGCGGCAAGATCCATCATCTGCCCGCCGGCCATGCCGCTGGGGCCGCTGGCGCGCGCCAGTTCGAGCATCAGTTCGGAACGGACGAACGGATCGGGGCTCGTCGCATCGTCGCCCAGCATCTCAAAGGCGAGCGCGTGCAGCGAATCGCCCGCCAGGATCGCGGTCGCTTCGTCGAACGCCTTGTGAACGGTCGGTTTGCCGCGACGCATATCGTCATCGTCCATCGCGGGCAGATCGTCATGGACCAGCGAATAGACATGAATGCATTCGATCGCGGTCGCGGTTCGGATCGCGCGCTGCCGATCGACGTTGAACAATTCGGCGGTCGCCACGGTCAACAGCGGACGGATGCGCTTGCCGCCGCCGATCGCGGCATGGCGCATGGCTTCGTACAGCGGCTTGCGGGGATCGTCGGGCACGCGCAACAACAGGTCGAACTGGCGGTCGATATCGACCGCCACGCGTTCCATCGCCAGCTTCAGGTTGAGCGTGGCGCCGGCCATCGCGGAATCAGCCAGCATCGAAGGGCGTCGTCCCGGCCGGTCGACCGTCGGCACCCAGGCTGATCTTCTCGATCCGGGCCTGCGCATCGGAAAGCCGCTTCTCGCATTGCGCGCGAAGCCGATCCCCCTCCGCATAGAGAGTGATCGATTCGTCGAGCGACGCCTCACCGCTCTCCAACCGCGAGACGATCGTCTCGAGCCGCTTCAGCGCATCCTCGAAGGAGAGGCCCGCAAGGTCTTCAGTGGTCGTTTCACCCATGGTGCCGCTATGGCTGAGTGGGCCGGGTGGGGTCAAGCAAAGCTGCGCGAACGCAACCCGGAACCCGCATGCCGGGGATCGAACCAGGCCCCGCTCAGGACCATGGATCGCCATCGACGAGCAAGACGGGCCCGGTGGTCGACGAAAAACGGTCTCCCACGATTTCCAGATACTCCGGCGAGAGGCGCCACGCCTCAAAGGCGTCCTCGTCGGGAAATGCCATGATGATGACCTTGTCACCCACCCATTCGCCCTCGACGACGCGGGGTTTGTCCCGCATCGCCAGAACCTTGCCCTGAAACTTCTTGAAAACGGCGCCGAAGTTTCTCTGGTAACGCTTGTAGGTGATACGGTCATCGATGGTGATCAACGCAACTGCGTAAACGGTCATGCTCCACCCGATCGCTTCGCCCGCTCCTCCTCCACCAGCTCCTTGCGGCTGAGCTTGCCGACCAGCGTCTTGGGCAGGCTTTCCCGCACCTCGACCGCGGCGACGCGCTCATGCTTGCCGAGCTGCGGATTCAGCCAGGCCTTCAATTCCTCTCCGCTTACCCCCACCGTGCCATTAAGCGTCACGAACGCCTTCGGCACTTCGCCGTGATATTCGTCCGGAATTCCGATCACAAGCGCCTCTTTCACCGCCGGGTGACGATAAAGCACATCTTCCACCTGACTCGGAAACACCTTGAATCCGCCGACCGCGATCATGTCCTTCAGCCGATCGACGATGCGGATATAGCCATCGGCATCGATCTCGCCGACATCGCCGGTCCGCAGATAGCCGTCGACAAAGACCTCGGCATCGGCGTCGGGGCGCTGCCAATAGCCTTTCATGACCTGCGGTCCGGCAAACACGATCTCTCCAGGTTCTCCAGCCGCAGGCGGCTTGCGCGGATCCTCCTTGTCGACCAGCTTCACGAAGGTGCCGGGTATCGGCTGGCCGATCGTGCCGGACCTGCCGGCGCCGTCATATGGATTGGTCGAGACCACCCCCGCGCTTTCGGTCAGCCCATAGCCCTCGACAACGCGCGCGCCCGTCCGTGCCTCGAAACGCTGTTTGAGCGCGTCCGGCAACGGCGCGCCACCCGAGATACAGACGCGCAGCGACGAAAAGTCGGTGCGCTCGACATGCGGATGATCGAGCAGCGCCTGGTACATTGTGGGCACACCCGGCAACGCCGTCGCCTTTATCCGCTCGATCAGGGCGAGCGTCTGCGCGGCATCGAAGCGCGGCAGCATCGCGATCATGCCACCGCGCTGCACCGTCCGGTTGAGCACGCAGGTGTTGGCGAAGACGTGGAAAAAGGGCAGCACGCCGACGATCCGATCGGCCTCGTCCTGCCAGGGATCGATCGCATTCACCTGCCGCGCATTGGCGGTCAGATTCTGGTGGGTGAGCATCGCACCCTTGGGTGTACCGGTCGTCCCGCCGGTATATTGGATCAATGCCACGTCGCGCACCGGATCGATCGACGGCGCCACACAGACACCATCATTCGCGATCAGCGCGGAAAAGCTGGTGATACGCGGATCCGCCGGACGCGCGGACACTTCGGCACGCCGGAACATCCGATAGAGCAGCGACTTGCCCGCCGGCAGTGCACCCGCCACCGATCCGACCACGATCCGCTCCAGCCGGGAACGCTCCATCACCTTGAGCGCGGTGGGCAGCAATGCCGTCGCCGACAGGGTGAAGAGCAGCCTGATGCCCGAATCCTCTACCTGATGGGCCAGTTCATCGGCGGTGTAGAGCGGCGAGAAATTGACCACCGTCGCGCCGAGCTTCAGCGCGCCATAATAGGCGGCCAGATAGTGCGGGACATTGGGCAGGAAGAGCCCGACCCTGTCGCCCGACGCGATACCGAGCTTCGCCAGTCCGCATGCCACGCGATTGGCGCCATCCAGCGTCTCGGCATAGCTGTAGCGCCGCCCCATGAAATCGATCAGCGGCGCATCCGGCCAGCGCTCCGCGCTCGCTTCCAGCATGGCGGGCAGGGAAAGCGGCGCGAAGCTGCGATCCCATGCACCCGGGTGATCGTAATGGGTTGTCCAGATCGGGGGCTCGGCGCTCATTGACATCAGTGTAAGCGGCACCCCCTCAGCGTCAAGCGGCGCGGAACCACCACACCCCGTCACGCACCTCACGAACCGCGCGGCCCGTCACTTCGAGATGGCGAAGGTGCGACAACGCCTCGCCCGAGGCAAGGCCGAGCACGCTCTGGTCGATCACGCGCCGGAACAGCTTCACGAAACAATCCACCGCGCGACGCGGTTCTTCCAGGAACACGGCCAGTTCGTCCAGCCGCTCCTCATGCTCTCCCCGCAGCGCTTGCAGTCGCGCATGCAGCCCCCGGAACGGCTCGCCATGGGCAGGCAGCACCAGCAGATCATCGGGCAGGCCGAGCAACTTGTCGATCGAGGCCAGCCAGTCGCCCAGCGGATCGCCTTCCGGTTCGGCCGCCCCCAACGACACGTTCGAGCTGATCCGCGGCAGCACCTGATCGCCGGAGATCATGAGGCCCTGCGCATCGTTGATCAGGCAGGCATGTTCCGGGCTGTGGCCACAGCCGGTGACGACGTGCCATTGGGCCCCGCCGATCGCGATCGCCTCACCATCCTGGATCCTGCGATAGCCCGTCGGCAGCGGCGCAACCATCTGCTGCATCCGCCCCCAGCCTTCCTTGCGGGAAGCGTCGATCTGATCGTCGCTCCACCCCGCGGCACGACGCATCGCGACCACATCGTCGGGCAAGGTATCGCGCGCATCGGCGCGCGAAAGCTGTGCGGTCAGCCATTCGCCCCGCGTCATCCAGATCCGTCCGCCGTCGCGTGCCGCCAGTCGCCCCGCCAGGCCGATATGATCGGGATGAAAATGAGTGCCGATCACGCGGGTGACTTTCACATCCGCCAGCGGGCCGGCAAAGACCGCGTCCCAATCCTCGCGGCAAATCGGGATGTCCACGCCGGTATCGCAGATCGCGACGCCGTCGCCATCGTCGAGCACCCAGCAATTGATGTGGCCGAGCGATCCGGGAAAGCGGATCCGCGCCCATTTCACGCCCGTGGCGAGCTCGTGCAGCGTACCGGGCTCCGGGGCAAAGCGCCCGAGAGGATAGGTCAGCCCCCTGAAACTGGTCCCGACAAAGCTCTCGTCCTGCGTCAGTGACGCATCGGGCGACATGTCGGGCGCGGCGTTATCGCTTGAAGAGCGAGTCACGCGTCAGCTCGACGGGAGCGGGCGGCGCCTCCTCGGCGTTCAGCGCCGCTTCCGCTTCGCGGGCGGCCGCATCGCGTTCGGCGCGAAGCTCTTCGATCAGCGCGGCACGGTCGCCGTCGATGCGGTTGTCGGTCGGCGCTTCGATGCCGGCCTTCTTGGCGGCGCGCGTGACCAGCGCATCGAGCTCGCGCTGCGAGCACAGGCCCAGCGTTACCGGGTCCTTCGGGATGATGTTGGCGATGTTCCAGTGGCTCCGCTCGCGGATCGCCTGGATGGTGGTGCGCGTGGTGCCGATCAGCTTGCCGATCGCGCCGTCCGAGATCTCGGGATGATTGCGGATGATCCAGGCGATGCCGTCGGGCTTGTCCTGACGCTTGGAAACCGGCGTATAGCGCGGCCCCTTGGTGCGGCGGATCTGATCGGGGCCCTTCTGCATCTTCAGCGTATAGCCCGGATCGGCCTGCCCCTTCTCGATCTCCTCCATCGTCAGCTCATGCGCGCGAACGGGGTCGCGGCCGGTCAGCTTGGTGGCGGCGGTGTCGTCGGCGATCGCCTGGATCTCGAGGATATGCAGTCCGCAGAATTCGGCGATCTGCTCGAAGCTGAGCGAAGTGTTGTCGACCAGCCAGGATGCGGTCGCATGGGGCATGAGCGGCTGAGCCACGGCGAAACTCTCCAGATAAAATAAGGGCCGCCCCATCGGGAGCGGCCGGAAACATGGATCCGATCTAGTGCCGAAACCCGCCAAGGGCAAGTTTCATCGCCATGGCGCGCGCAACGTCCGGAATCAGGGCTGCCGCGCCAGCGCGAGCCTGAGCCCGAAGGCAATGAAGATGCCGCCGGTCATGCGATCGAGCGCGCGCACGACTGGCCCGCGCGACAGGAATCTCCCGAACGGGACCGCGGCTGCGATCAGCACGCCGAACCAGAGCCACCCGAGCAGGACGTGGATACAGGCAAGCAGAAACGAGAACGCCACCATATCCGCCCCGGCCGGCACGAATTGCGGCAGGAAGGTGATGTAGAAGATGCCGACCTTGGGATTGAGCAGATTGGTCAGAAGCCCGCGCCGCAGCGCCTGCCGCGCATCTCCGTCCACCGCATTCTCGATGGCCAGGCGATCGCGCGGCCGCACAATGAGCTTCACGCCCAGCCAGGCCAGATAGGCCGCGCCGGTGAATTTGAGTATGGCGAAGGCCAGTTCCGATGCGGCCAGAACCGCCCCCAGACCCAACGCCGCCGCGGCGCCCCAGGCCAGGCAACCCAGGCCGATGCCGATCGCCGCATGCACGCCCTGACGCGCATTGCCGCCCGCCACGCTCCGCAGCACCATGACCGTGTCGATACCCGGCGTGACGGTCAGCAGGGCGGCGGCGGCCGTGAAGGCGATGATCGAATGGGCGGCATCCATCCACCCCCGATAGCGCTGGAAGCGGGCAAGATTATGATCAGGCGGCCACCGCCAACCTCTCTTCGACGATCGGAACCAACGCATCGCGGAATTCGGCCGCGCTCGCCGACCAGGTGAAGCGCGCGCCATAGGCCGCGCAATGCGCCCGATCGCGCGTCAGCGCCCGACGGATCGCAACGTCCAGATCGTCATCCATCGCGCCGATGCTCTCGTCGATCACATCGATCGGACCGGTCACCGGATAGGCCGCAACCGGTGTTCCGCACGCCAGCGCCTCGATCATCACCAGGCCGAACGTGTCGGTCCGGCTGGGAAAGACGAAGACATCGGCGCCGGCATAGGCGCCCGCAAGCGCGGCGCCGGACAATGCCCCCAGGAACACCGTCTCCGGATGCGCGGCTTCGAGCGCGGCACGCGCCGGCCCATCGCCAACCACCACCTTGGTGCCCGATACGCCGCTGTCGAGAAAAGCCTCGATATTCTTCTCGACCGCGACACGGCCGACATAGAGCTGAATCGGGCGCGGCAGATTCGCGAACAGGTCGGGATGCCGTGCATCCGGCCGGAAGCACGACAGATCCACGCCGCGCCCCCAATGGCTCAGTCGCTCGAGACCATGCGCGCGGAGCGTGGCGCGGACCGAGGCCGTCGATACCAGCACCGCGCTCGACGGCGCATGGAACCATTGGATGTAGCGCCAGAACCATTCGGCGGGCATGCCCGTGCGCTTGGCGGCATAGTCGGGAAACTGGGTATGATAGGCAGTGGTGAAGGGGATGTTCCGCCTCAGGCACCAGCGCCGCGCGGCGACGCATAATGGCCCCTCTGTTGCCAGATGGATCGCGTCGGGGGCGAAATCGGCGATCATCGATCCCACCGTCACGGTGCGCGCCATCGCCAGCCGAATCTCGGGATAGGTCGGACATGGCAGCGAATAGAAAAGGTCGGGGGAGATCACGCAGAGAATATGCCCCTGCCCCTCCAGCTCCTCGCGCACCGCCTTCAGCGTACGGACGACGCCATTGACCTGCGGCTCCCAGGCATCGGTGACGATCGCGATCCTCATGCCGCGATCCGCGCGACGTCGCGGCTGTTGCGCGTCGCGATCTCGTCGGCCCAGTGCAGCACCTCCATCCGCCCGTCGAAATCTTCGACCAGCGCGGTGCAGCCTTCCACCCAGTCGCCGTCATTATAATAAGCGACGCCCGCAATATCGCGGATCTCCGCGGTATGAATGTGCCCGCAGACGACACCGTCGACGCCGCGCTGCCCCGCTTCGTGCGCGACGATCTCCTCGAATTTGGAGATGAACTCGACGGCGTTCTTCACCTTGTGCTTGGCCATTTTCGAAAGTGACCAATAGGGCAGCCCGAGCGCGGTGCGCGCGCGGTTGACCACATAGTTGAGCTTCATCATCAATTCATAGGCAAAGTCGCCGACATGGGCGAGCCAGCGATGCGCGAGCATGATCGTGTCGAACTCGTCGCCGTGCAGCACAAGCAGCCGGCGGCCGTCTGCGGTTTCGTGGATCGCGTTGCGGCGGATCTCGACGCCGCCGAAATTCAGCCCGGCATAAGGGCGCAGCACCTCGTCATGATTGCCCGGGATATAGATGATCCGCGTGCCGCGCTTGGCGCGCTTCAGGATCCGCCAGACAATGTCGTTATGCGCCGCCGGCCAGTAGAGACGCTTCTTCAATCGCCAGCCATCGATGATGTCGCCGACGAGATACAAAGTCTCGCTGTCGGTGCTGTCGAGAAAATCGATCAGCATATCGGCGTTGCAGCCACGTGTTCCCAAATGGATGTCCGAGATCCAGATCGTACGATAGCATTGCCGTTTCCGGCTCCGGCAAGGTTCCGGGATCGTCGGTTCGGACCGATGGAAATCGAATATTTCACCATCGGCGACAAGGCGTGTGACCGCGTCCATGAACTCTTCCCCCGGACGTTGACCTTGTCCGGGAGCAATCGCGATTTTCTGTTACAGTTTGAACGCCGAAGCGATTACGCTTCCATGACAACATGGCCGGGCAGCGCCGCGATCCGATCCAGCCATGCGCGAACATGGGGATAGAGCGACAGATCGAACCCGCCTTCCTCGGCGACATGGCTATAGGCATAGAGGCAGATGTCGGCGAGCGTCGGCGTTTCGCCGACGAACCAGTTGCTGAGCGCCAGATGATCGTCCATCTGCTGCAGGGCGGCCTCGCCCGCCAGCCGCTTGGCCGGCAACTGCGCGCGCTGGACTTCACTGAGCGCATCGCCACCGACGAACATCACCCAGAAACGCACCGTCGCGACATTGGGTTCGTGATGATATTGCTCGAAGAACATCCAGCGCAGCATGTCGGCGCGGGCAAAACGATCCTCGGGGATCAGCGGCGAACCGTCGGCCAGATAGAAACAGGCAGCATTGCTTTCCGCGAGGAACCGGCGGCCGACCTGGAGCACCGGGATGCGGCCGACCGGATTGATATTGGTCAGGAATTCGGGCGTCCGCGTCTCGCCCTTCATGATGTCATATTCGACCCGTTCGAGCCGCAGGCGGAGATGCGCGGCGGTCAGCCTGATCTTGTAGCAATTGCCCGACTGGGCATATTCATGGAGGATCAGCTTCTCGGTCATGGTCACATGATCCCTTCGGCATCCTTGCGCTTCTGCTCCTGACGCCAGCGCCAGCCGATCAGGCCGATCACCAGCGCGAGCGGGATCCAGCCCCAATAATAGCGCCAATAGGGAAAGGCATAATCGGCCTCGTAATCGATGCCGGTGAGCTGCTTGATCGCCGCCAGCTCGCGACGCGTTGCCGGGGCCAGATTGGTTTGCCCGTCCGCCCCGCGCGAATAGAAGACGAAGCCGGCTTCCTTCCATGCGGCAAAGGGCATCCACAATGCGCTGAACTCACGATAGGACCAGCCGAGATCGAGCGTCACCGTATCGCCATTGGGGCCATAGGCCTCGAAACGCGAATCATTGGGCAGATCGGCGACCAGCGCGATCTCCGGTGTGTTCGACATGGCCGATCGCCGCGCCTCCGCCGGCGCCACAACCGTCAGCACGGCCGCGACCGCCAGCAACATCCCCCCGAAACGCATGTTACCCCCCTGTCAAAAGCACAATCTTACCAACATGATCGCCGGCTTCCATCCGTTCATGCGCCTTGGCCGCTTCGACGAGCGGAAAGGTCATGTCGATCACCGGTTTCAGCCGGCCTTCGGCGACGTGCGGCCAGACGCTGCGCGACAGCTCGTCGGCGACCAGCGATTTGAACTCGACCGAACGCGCGCGCAGCGTCGAGCCGGTGAGCGTCAGCCGCTTGAGCATCACCTGCATGATCGGCACTTGCGCCGATGCGCCGCCGAGCGTGGCGATGGACACGTGACGGCCATCTTCGGCAAGGCATTGCAGGTTGCGCGGGAGATAGTCGCCGCCGACCATGTCGAGGACGGCATTACAGCCACGCCCGCCGGTCGCGTCGCGAACCCTGGTGACGAAATCCTCGGTCCTGTAGTTGATGGCGATATCCGCGCCAAGCGCCCTGGCCGCCTCGCATTTCTCATCCGAGCCGCAAGTGACGATCATGTTGAGCCCGAACAGCTTGCCGAGCGAAATCGCCATCGTGCCGATTCCGCTGGTGCCGCCATGAACCAGCACCGTATCGCCCTCGACCGCATAGGCCCGTTCGAAAACGTTGGTCCACACGGTGAACAGGGTCTCCGGAATCGCCGCGGCCTCGACCATCGTGATCGCCGGCGGCACGGTCAGGCACTGGCCGACCGGCGCCACCGCATATTCGGCATAGCCCCCGCCCGCGAGCAGCGCGCAGACCGGCTGGCCGATCATGTCAGCGCCGGCGGCATCTCCGGTGGCGACGACCCGCCCCGCAACCTCCAGTCCCGGAACCGTCGACGCACCCTTGGGCGGCGGATAATGCCCCAGCCGCTGAACAATGTCGGGCCGATTCACACCGGCAGCCTCGACCCTGATCAGCACTTCGCCGGCGCCCGGCCGTGGCACGGGGCGTTGGACGGGCTGCAGCACCTCTGGTCCGCCCGGTTCGGCCGGATCGATCGCAATCATCGTCTCGGGCAGCGCGGCCATTCTGGTCCCCCCTCGCTTACGGCGTCTTTTACCATGAAAAGCGCGCGCTTTATTGACAGTCGGACGGTTTCGGTCAACGCTTGGCGCATGGACCTCGACGAAGTTTTTTCGAAGCGGCCTGGCGACCCGCTCACCTTGCTCGCGAAACAGGACCTCGATCCGTTCTCGGTCGAGGAACTCGACGAACGCGTCGAGGCGCTGAAACGCGAGATCGCACGGGTCGAAGCGAAGCGCGCCAGCGCATCCGCCCACCGCGCCAGCGCGGAATCGCTGTTCAAGCGATGAACGACGCGGCCATTCTTGATGAAGGCGGCCGCAATCCCGACATAGGGTTCTACCGGGGCGGCGTTCCCTCGCCCCGCATCGGAGTGAAAGATCATGCCATCCTTCGCCAGCGCGCTTGAGAAGACGCTTCACAAGGCGCTCGAGGCCGCGTCCAACCGGCGCCACGAATATGCCACGCTGGAGCATCTCCTGCTCGCGCTGATCGACGACGAACATGCCGGCCAGGTGATGAGCGCGTGCGGCGTCGATGTCGGCGAGCTGCGCGACGCGGTCGCCACCTATCTCGACAATGAACTCGAAGCGCTCAAGGTCGAGGGAGAGACCGACCCCTCCCCCACCAGCGGCTTCCAGCGCGTCGTCCAGCGCGCCATCCTCCATGTCCAGTCATCGGGCCGCGACGAAGTGACGGGCGCCAATGTGCTCGTCGCGCTCTTCTCCGAGCGTGAAAGCTATGCTGTCTATTTCCTCCAGCAGCAGGATATGAGCCGGCTCGACGCGGTCAGCTTCATCAGCCACGGAGTCGGCAAGGGCAATGCCACGCCCGAGCCGCGCGAAGTGAAAGGCGCCGAGGAGGAAAAGACCACCAAGGCCGACGGCAAGCAGAAGGGCGAAAGCGCGCTCAAGCAATTCTGCGTCGATCTCAATGAAAAGGCCAGGAACGGTAAGGTCGATCCGCTGATCGGCCGCTCGGCGGAAGTCGACCGCACCGTCCAGATCCTCTGCCGCCGCTCGAAGAACAACCCGCTCTATGTGGGCGATCCTGGCGTCGGCAAGACCGCCATCGCCGAAGGGCTGGCGCGCAAGATCATCGAAGGCGACGTGCCCGAAGTGCTGTTGCCCGCGGTCATCTACTCGCTCGACATGGGCGCGCTGCTTGCGGGCACGCGTTATCGCGGCGATTTCGAGGAGCGGCTGAAGCAGGTGGTGAACGAGCTGGAAAAGCTTCCCCACGCCATATTGTTCATCGACGAGATCCACACGGTGATCGGCGCCGGCGCAACCTCCGGCGGGGCGATGGACGCGTCCAACCTGCTCAAGCCCGCGCTGTCGGGCGGTACGATCCGTTGCATCGGATCGACCACCTACAAGGAGTTCCGCAATCACTTCGAAAAGGATCGCGCATTGCTGCGCCGCTTCCAGAAGATCGACGTGAACGAACCCACGATCGAGGACACGGTGAAGATCCTGGCGGGGCTTCGTTCCGCCTTCGAGGAGCATCACAACGTCAAATACACGCCCGATGCGATCAAGGCGGCGGTCGACCTGTCGGCGCGCTATATCAACGATCGCAAGCTGCCCGACAAGGCGATCGACGTGATCGACGAGGTCGGCGCGATGCAGATGCTGGTGCCGCCCAACAAGCGCAAGAAGACGATCACGCCCAAGGAGATCGAAGCGGTCGTCGCGACGATGGCGCGCATCCCGCCCAAATCGGTTTCGACCGACGACAAGGCGACGCTTGCCAGCCTGGAGACCGATCTCAAGCGCGTCGTGTTCGGGCAGAATGCGGCGATCGAGAAACTGTCTTCGGCGATCAAGCTCAGCCGCGCGGGCCTGCGCGATCCGGACAAGCCGATCGGCAACTATCTGTTCTCCGGCCCCACCGGCGTCGGCAAGACCGAGGTTGCTCGCCAGCTTGCCAGCATCATGGGCATCCCGCTCCAGCGTTTCGACATGTCCGAGTATATGGAACGCCACAGCGTTTCACGGCTGATCGGCGCGCCTCCCGGCTATGTCGGCTATGATCAGGGCGGACTGCTGACCGACGCGATCGACCAGCAGCCGCATTGCGTGCTCCTGCTCGACGAGATCGAGAAGGCGCATCCCGACCTGTTCGGCATCCTGCTCCAGGTGATGGACAATGGCCGGCTGACCGACCATCACGGCAAGACCGTTGATTTCCGCAATGTCGTGCTGATCATGACGACCAATGCGGGCGCGTCGGACATGGCGAGCGAAGGCATCGGCTTCGGCAATGTCAGCCGCGAGGATGCGAGCGAGGAAGCGGTGAAGCGGATGTTCACCCCCGAATTCCGCAACCGCCTCGATGCGATCGTGCCGTTCGGCTATCTGCCGACCGAAGTGGTGAGCCGCGTGGTGGAGAAGTTCATCCTCCAGCTCGAGCTCCAGCTTGCCGACCGCAACGTCCACATCACGCTCGACGACGACGCCAAGAAATGGCTCACCGCTCGCGGCTATGACAAGCTCTATGGCGCCCGCCCGATGGGTCGGTTGATCCAGGAGAAGATCAAGCAGCCGCTGGCCGAGGAATTGCTGTTCGGCAAGCTCGTCCATGGCGGCGAAGTCAGCGTCCATCTGAAGGACGATGCGCTGGCCTTCGAAGTGACGCCCGCGGCGCCGAAAAAGCCGAAAAAGGGCGGCAAGACGAAGTCCGAAGCGAAGGCATAGGGCGTGAAACGGCGCACGGCATCGCTGCTGCTACTGGCCACGCTGGCGCTACTGCCCACCGGGGCAGCGGCCCAGTCGGCCGACGATGTCTATATCATGCGCCATCTGGAGCAGCAGGCCGGGGGCGGTGACGATCCCGGCCTGTCGCCAGCGGGCAAGCGGCAGGCCGATCGCCTCGCCACATGGTTCCGCGATCGCCCGCGCGCGGTGTTCGCCAGCACGACGCGCCGTGCGATGGAGACAGCGGCGCCGCTCGCCCGCCGGCTCGGCATTCCTTTGGAAACCTATGATGCGGGCGATCCCGATCGATTGCTCGATCGCGTCAAGCGCGCGCGCGGCGTGGTGCTGATCGTCGGCCACAGCAACACCGTGCCCGACCTGATCCGCCGCATGGGCGCCGTCGGCCCGCGGGAAATCCCGCACACGCGCTATGGCCAGATCTGGCGCGTGCCGCGCCGTGGCGGCATGGCAACGGAATTCGTGCTGCCCTTCCCCTGAAAGTGGCTTACCGCAGCCTACTAATCAAACTCACATCGTCATTGCGAGCGTAGCGAAGCAATGACGAAAATTGCCGAAGGCATGGCTGCATCAGCCGCTCGATCTATGCGAGCCGCGCTATTTCGCGATCACGATCAGCTCGATCCGCCGATTGCGCCCCCGCCCCTCGACGGTCGTATTGTTGGCGATCGGCTGGGTCAGCCCCTTCCCTTCCACCTCGATCCGCGCCTCCGCGATACCCGCATCGACCAGATGGCGCCTGGCGGTCTCGGCGCGATCCTGCGAAAGTTTCAGGTTCGCGGCAGCATCCCCGACATTGTCGGTGTGGCCGACGATGCGCAGCCGCACTGCGGGATAGGATTTGAGCAGTTCGACCAGCCCCGGCACCATCGCCCGCACCTCGGGACGCGCGGTCGCGGACCAGTCGGCGAACTGATCGCCGCCGATCTGGAAGCTGCGCGGCGCGGGGTCGGTCGAGGCCAGATAGGTCGCGAGTTGCTGGCCGACCGAGCCCCGCTCGACGGTGATGGTCGCGCCATTGGGCAGCCCGATCAGCTCCGTACGCGATTCCACCGCCACCGATGCCTGGGCATTCGCATCGGGCGCCTTTTCACCCCGCCCGCATGCAGCGACTGCGAGGAGCGGCACGACAAGCACCAATGAACGATACGGACGCAACATCATTGCCCAAATATCCCCGGATTGGACGCACATAGTCGTTTCCAGACTAGGAGTTGCAACATGATGCTGACAAGCGTTTTCACCTCCGGACCCGATTCATTTCAGCACGCGCCGCCCTTGCGCTCTCGTCGGAAAGCCGCATGTTGCCGGCATCACAGTCCTGCCGGAGACCCCTGATGCTGCGCCGCGCCCTTTGCCTCTCCCTGCTTCTCGCCACCGCGCAGATCCCGGCGCTTGCGGCGCCCGCCGACGGCCCCGCCCGGACCATCCAGGGCAGCGACCTTTTCGGTCTGGAAGTAGCCAGCGATCCGCAGATCAGCCCTGACGGCACCCGGATCGCCTATGTCCGCCGCTCGAACGATGTCATGACCGATCGCACACGGCCGACCATCTGGCTGATCGATGTGCGCACCGGTGCCCAGGCGCCGCTGATCACCGGCCCCGGCGCGCACAGCCAGCCGCGCTGGTCGCCCGACGGCAAGCGCCTCGCCTATGTTTCGACCGGCGAAGGCGGCGGCGCCCAGCTGTTCGTGCGCTGGATGGAAACCGGCGCTTCGGCGCGCGTCACCGGCCTGCCCGACAGCCCGAGCGCGATCGCCTGGGCGCCCGACGGCAGTCGCATCGCCTATGTGATGACCGTGCCCGACGACGGGATGAAACTCGGCAAGGCCCCCGCCAAGCCCGAAGGCGCCAATTGGGCGCCGCCGCTCGAGGTGATCGACAAGGTCGTCTATCGCCAGGATGGCGGCGGCTATGTGAAGCCCGGCTTCGACCATATCTTCCTGGTGTCGGCCGAGGGCGGCGCACCGCGCCAGCTCAGCTTCGGCCCCTGGCACGACAATGGCCCCTTGTCCTGGACGCCAGATGGCAAGACCTTGCTGTTCAGCGCTGTTCGCACCGGCGACTGGCAGCGCAATCCGGTCAACAGCGAGATCCAGGCGCTCGACGTCGCCACCGGCGCGATCCGCGCGCTCACCAGCCGCGACGGGCCCGACAGCGATCCGGCGGTCTCGCCCGACGGCAGCCGCATCGCCTATCTCGGCTTCGACGACAAGGGTTACAGCTATCGCGACACCCAGCTCTACGTGATGAACCGCGACGGCAGCGGCGCCCGATCGCTGACCGCCGGGCTCGACCGGAGCATCGACAAGATCCTGTGGGCAGCGGACAATCGATCGATCTACGCGCTTTATGACGATCGCGGATCGAACCGCGTCGCACGCATCGCGCTCGACGGCACGATCAGCCCGGTCGCGACGGGCCTGACCGGCAGCGGCCTCGATCGCCCCTATAGCGGCGGCGAGTTCAGCGTATCGAAGGGTGGCGCGATCGCCTTCACCAGCGGCACTGCGCTCCGCCCGTCCGACGTATCGCTGGCGAGCGGCGGCAACACCCGCAGGCTGACCCGGCTCAACGAGGATTTCCTGAGCGGCAAGGCACTGGCCGAAGTCCGCGAGCTCGCGGTCACCGCGCCCGATGGCCGGACGGTGCCCGCCTGGCTGGCGCTTCCGCCCGGCCATGTCGCGGGCCAGCGTGTGCCACTGATCCTCGAAATCCATGGCGGTCCGCACAGCGCCTATGGCCCGGCTTTCTCGACCGACGTCCAGCTTTATGCCGCCGCGGGCTATGCAGTCCTCTACACCAACCCGCGCGGTTCGACCTCCTATGGCGAGGAATTCGCGCGGCTGATCGACAAGAGCTACCCCGCCGATGACTATGGCGATCTGATCGCCGCCGTCGACGCGGCGATCGCCGCGGGCGTCGCCGATCCCGACAATCTGTTCGTGACCGGCGGATCGGGCGGCGGCGTGCTGACGGCCTGGATCGTCGGCAAGACCGACCGTTTCAAGGCCGCGGCGACGCAGAAGCCGGTGATCGACTGGGCCAGCTTCGTGCTGACCGCGGACAATACCCCCTATTTCGCCAAATACTGGTTCGGCAAACTGCCCTGGGAGGATCCGCAGGGCTATTGGAGCCGCTCACCGCTGTCGCTGGTCGGCAATGTCAAGACGCCGACGCTCGTCGTCGTCGGCAGCCAGGATTATCGCACGCCGGTCAGCGAGGCCGAGCAATATTATTCGGCGCTCCAGCTCCGCGGCGTACCGACCGCGCTGGTGAAGGTGCCCGAGGCCGGCCATGGCAGCATCGCCGCGCGCCCGTCACAGGCGGCGGCAAAGGCGTCGGCGATCCTGGCATGGTTCGACAAATATCGGACGGGGAAGACGGCGCCAGCGGGGAACTAGGCCCCGCCCCCTGTCATTCCCGCGAAAGCGGGAATCCAGAGTCATAGAGCTCGATGGTCGACATCCTCTAGATTCCCGCTTTCGCGGGAATGACACCAGAAAGATAGATCATCACCCCCGCGCGAAAGCCTCGACCGGCAATGCCATCAGGCTTTCCGCGCCGCCCTCGATCTTGCGGCGCAGCGCGCCCGCATCGGGCATGATGCGTTCGGCGAAGAAGCGGGCAGTGACCAGCTTCGCCTCCATGAACGCGGCATCGCCGCTGCCGGCATCGAGCGCGGCGCTCGCCGCCGTCGCCATGCGCAGCCACATCATGCCGACCGCCACGATCCCCATCAGATGGAGATAGGGCACCGCCGCCGCACCGGCATTGTTGGGATTGGTCAGGCCGTTCTGCATCAGCCACATCGTCGCCGCCTGGAGCTGGCCGAGCGCCTTTTCCAGCGCACCGGCCAGATCGGCGAGCTTCGCATTGCCCTTCGCGACCGCGACTTCCTCGCCCACGATCTTGAAGAAGAGCTGGATTCCGCGACCGCCATTCTGCGCCAGCTTGCGGCCGACCAGATCCATCGCCTGGACGCCGTTGGTGCCTTCGTAGATCATCGCGATCCGCGCATCGCGGACATATTGCTCCATGCCCCATTCGGCGATGTAGCCATGCCCGCCATAGACTTGCTGGCTGGTCGTCGCGATCTCGTAACCCTTGTCGGTGCCATAGCCCTTGATCACCGGCGTCAGCAGCGAGATCAGGTCGTCGGCCGCCTGGCGCTCCTCTTCGGTCGCGGCCTTGTGCGCCAGATCGACCTGGAGCGCGCCCCACAGACAAAGCGCGCGCAGCCCTTCGGTCAGCGCCTTGCCCTCCATCAGCATGCGGCGGACATCGGGATGGACGAACAATGTGTCGGCTTTCTCGCCCGGTTCGGCGGGGCCGGTCAGCGCGCGGCCCTGGCGCCGGTCATGCGCATATTGCACGGCGTTCTGATAGGCGAGCTCGCCCTGCGACAGGCCCTGCAGGCCGACGCCCAGCCGCGCCGCGTTCATCATGATGAACATCGCGGCCAGCCCCTTATTCTCCTCGCCGATCAGCCAGCCGGTGGCACCGTCATAATTCATCACGCAGGTCGAATTGGCGTGGATGCCCATCTTGTGCTCGATCGAGCCGCAGCTCACCGCATTGCGATCGCCGAGCGAGCCATCGTCGTTGACCAGGAATTTGGGCACGATGAACAGGCTGATGCCCTTGCTGCTCTCCGGCGCGCCGGGCGTCTTCGCAAGCACCAGGTGGATGATATTCTCGGTCAGGTCGTGCTCGCCCGACGAAATGAAGATCTTGGTGCCGGTGATCGCATAGCTGCCATCTGCCTGCGGCTCGGCGCGTGTGCGGATCAGGCCCAGATCGGTGCCGCATTGCGGCTCGGTCAGATTCATCGTCCCACCCCACTGGCCGGCGACCATCTTGGGGAGATATTTCGCCTTCTGCTCGGGCGAGCCCTTGACCAGGATCGCGGAGACCGCGCCCATGGTGAGGCCGTTATACATGGCGAAGGCCATGTTGGCGCTGATCAGATATTCCTCGAACGCGGTCGAGATCACGTGCGGCAGCGCCTGGCCGCCAAACTCCTCGGGCGCCGACAGCGTCGTCCAGCCCCCCGCCACGAACCGGTCATAGGCGTCCTTGAAGCCCGCCGGCGTCGTCACCGAACCGTCGGCATGGCGCGTGCACCCTTCGGCATCGCCCGACTGGTTGAGCGGAAACAGCACATCCTCGACGAACTTGGCGCCCTCGCCCAGCACCGCCTCGACCATGTCCGCGCCGGCATTCTCGAAACCGGGCAGATTGGCATGGCGATCGAGCCCGATCACCGAATCCAGGACGAAACGTGTATCGCGCACCGGCGCTGAATAGATCGGCATCCAAACTCTCCGTAAATGTCCGCCTGCTTTCAGGCCCTGGCTTCGCTTTTCGCGTCCGCTTTCTCGACCATCGTCACGAAGCGGGTCAATTCGTCGATCTGCGCGTCGATATCGAGCCGTTGCCGCTTGAGCAGCGCGATCCGGTCGTTGCATTTCTCGACCGTCACGCGCCGCTGGACATGGCGCCCGTCACCCAGATCGTAGAGATCGATCATCTCCCGGATCTCGGACAGGCTGAAGCCCACCCGCTTGGCGCGCAGGATCCAGGCCAGGCGCGCGCGGTCGCGCTTGGTGTAGATGCGCGTGGTGCCGCGCCGCATCGGCGCGATCAGCCCCTCATCCTCGTAGAAGCGCAGCGCGCGTGCGGTCACGCCGAATTCTTCGGACAGGTCGGAGATGCTATAGACGTGCCGGTCGCGAACGTCCGGCGTGTCGAGCGTTGCATGAGTCGAAGCATAAGCCATGCGGCCAAAGGTATTTGACGTTCACGTTAACGTCAAGTGGGCGAAGCACATAGCAACTTGCCGTCGCGCCCAAGCACCGAAGCCGCATCGACGGGCGAAGCACTCGACTGGCCAAGCACGAAGCCGGCAAGCGAACCGCGCTTGGTGCAATAGTGCATGCATCCGTCGGGCAGCGATCCGGGCATCGCAACCTCCCGCCCGTCGAAGCGTGCTTCGATCCGGCATTCGCCCTTGCCCTCGAGCGTGATCGTCACGCGCTCCCCCGCCCGCACGGCGCGGCCCCGCGCCAGGCATTCGGTCTCGTCGCCGAACAGCACATCGATCCCGATACGATAGGATTCACCGGTTTCACGCAAAAGGCAAACGCGGTCCGGCCCGCCGTCGCCGCTCCGCTCGTAAAGCCCTTCCAGTGGCGCGGTCCCCGGATCGGGGATCGCCCCCGCGGCGATCGCGGCATTTTCCAGGTCGCTCTCGGCGCCGTTGTTCACGGGCATGTCCGGCGAACAGCCGGCAAGCAACAGGCAGAGTGCGAGCGCCGCCCTCAATCCACCCGCTCCAGCCGGCCATCGACGATCCTGCGATAGAAACAGCTCGGCTCACCGGTATGGCAGGCCGGCCCTGCGGGATCGGCGACGATCCAGATCGCATCCTGGTCGCAGTCGATCCGCATCTCGACGACGCGCAGCACATGGCCGGAGGTTTCACCCTTCTTCCACAACCGCCCGCGGCTGCGCGACCAGAAATGGGCTTCGCCGGTCGCCTCGGTCAGCGCCAGCGCTTCGGCATTCATATGCGCCACCATCAACAGCCCGCCATCACGCGCGGTCACCACCGCGGTCACAAGCCCGTTTGCGTCGAATTTCGGATCGAGCGTCTCGCCGCTCTCGCGTTCGCTGGTCATGCCGCGATTTAGAGCATCGCGCGAAAAAGTGGGAGCCGGTTTTCAGCCGAAGCGCATGCAAGGTCGAAAACCAGCCGCCTGCCATGCCTATCCTCGGATCATCGCATCAATGCCGCGTCACAGGCTTCTGATCCTTGTCGGCACCCCAGGACATGCGCCGCACGCGACGCACCTCGCCGGCGCGCACGATGCGCTGCGCTTCCTCGACCGTGCAACCCTGAGAAATCAGCGCCTCCATGAGGATTTCGCTCTCCGTCGGCGCGTCCTGCTTCTTCTCCATATCCTTGTCTCCGCCGGACCAACGCACGGCCCTGGAGATCGGCTCCACGCAAAAATGCCGGGAAAGGGCGACAAAGCAGGTTCGCCACCCTATATGCGCTCGACCATTCATCGCGCAGGCGAATCGATGCTCACAACGAATCCCTTCGAAGGCCCGGAAGACGGCGACACGCTCCGCGAGGAATGCGGCATATTCGGCATCGCCGGTGCCGAGACCGCGTCGGCGATGGCCGCGCTCGGTCTCCACGCGCTCCAGCATCGCGGCCAGGAAGCCGCGGGCATCACCAGTTTCGATGGCGATCAGTTCCACACTCATCGCGCAATGGGCCATGTCGCGGGCAATTTCGACCGCGACGAAGTGATTCGCGGCCTGCCCGGCCACAATGCCTGCGGCCATGTCCGCTATTCCACCACTGGCGAAACCGCGCTGCGCAACGTCCAGCCGCTCTATGCCGACCTCGCCTCGGGCGGTTTTGCCGTGGCGCATAACGGCAATATCTCGAACGCGATGAAGCTCAAGCGCGACCTGGTCCGCCGCGGCTCGATCTTCCAGTCGACCTCCGACACCGAAGTGATCATCCATCTGGTCGCGACTTCGACCTATCGGACATTGCTCGACAAGTTCATCGACGCGCTGCGCCATATCGAAGGCGCCTATTCGCTGATCTGCATGACGCCGGAGGGCATGATCGCCTGCCGCGATCCGCTGGGCATCCGCCCGCTCGTCATGGGCAAGCTGGGCACCTCGATCATCTTCGCGTCGGAAACCGTCGCGCTCGACGTGGTCGGCGCCGACTATATCCGCAGCATCGAGCCGGGCGAGTTGGTGCTGGTACGCGACGGTGAGATCGAGTCGGTCCACCCCTTCGGCAAGCGCGCCGCGCGTCCCTGCATCTTCGAGCATGTCTATTTCTCGCGGCCCGATTCGATCGTCGACGGTTCGTCGGTCTATTCGGTGCGCAAGGCGATCGGCGCGCAGCTCGCGATCGAAGCACCGGTCGATGCCGATCTGGTCATCCCCGTCCCCGATTCGGGCGTTCCCGCCGCGATCGGCTATGCCCAGCAATCGGGCATTCCGTTCGAGCTCGGCATCATCCGCTCGCACTATGTCGGCCGCACCTTCATCCAGCCGGGCGACAAGGTCCGCCATCTCGGCGTCAAGCTGAAGCACAATGCGAATCGCGCGCTGATCAGCGGCCAGCGCGTCGTGCTGATCGACGATTCGATCGTGCGCGGCACCACCAGCCTCAAGATCGTCCAGATGATGCGCGATGCCGGTGCCAAGGAAATCCATATGCGCATCGCCAGCCCACCGACCCGGCACAGCTGCTTCTACGGCGTCGATACGCCCGAGCGCGCCAAGCTGCTCGCGGCCCAGCTCGACGTGCCGGGAATGACCGACTTCATCCATGCCGACAGCCTGGCCTTCGTCTCGATCGACGGTCTCTATCGCGCATTGGGTGAGGCGCAGCGCGCCGATATCGGGCCGCAATATTGCGACGCCTGCTTCACCGGCGACTATCCCACGACGCTGACCGACCAGGACGATCTCGCGCCCGAGGATCAGTTCTCGCTGCTCGCCGAACGGGTCAACTGACGGCGCTTGCGCCGTCACCCCGAACTTGTTTCAGGGTCCAATTCTCCACCCGCTCGATGCTCGTGACGGCCATGGATGCTGAAACGAGTTAAGCATGACGATTATGGATGACGATATGTCCGATCTCACCGGAAAGCTCGCTCTGGTCACCGGTGCCAGCCGCGGCATCGGCGCCGCGACCGCAGAGGCTCTGGCCGCGCGCGGCGCGCATGTCGTGCTGACCGCGCGCACCGCCGACGCGCTGGAAGCCGTGGAGGAACGCATCCACGCCGCGGGCGGCAATGCCACCATCGCACCGCTCGACCTGACCGACGGCGACAGCATCGCGCGGCTGGCTACCGCGATCTCGGGCCGCTGGAATGCGCTCGACATGCTGGTCATCAATGCCGCCATGCTCGGCTCGCTCGGCCCGGTGACGACGATCGATGCCAAGGAATTCAACAAGCTGCTGACGCTCAACCTGCTCGCGTCGCAGGCCCTGCTCGCCAATTTCGATCCGCTGCTCAAGCGCAGCACGGCGGGCCGCGTGATCGCGGTCACGTCGAGCGTCGGCCGCACCCCGCGCGCCTTCTGGGGCGCCTATGGTGCGTCCAAGGCGGCATTGGACACGCTGGTCACCGCCTACGCCGAGGAAGTGAAGAACCTGTCGCCGATTCGCGTCGCGATCATCGATCCGGGCGCCACCGCAACTGCGATGCGCGCCCAAGCCTTTCCAGGTGAGGATCCCACGACGGTCAAGTCGCCGGAGGTCGTCGCGCAACGGATCGCAGCGCTTGCGGACGAGGATTTCGAGACCGGATTGTGGGAAAGAATTAACTGACTTTCTCAATCTGATCACAGGGCCCGCGTGCGATCCTCCCCGATCTGTCAAGCAAGGGGGAGGCTTGCGATGATCTCGAATTCCAACCCTGTCGGTCCATATGCATTGGCCGCGCAGGAAGATCGCTGCGCACCGCGGGTCAAAATCAGGATTCCGTCGATGTTGCGCCCATCGGGATCGAGCGCCGTCCCGGTCATCGTGAACAATCTCTCGATCTCGGGCTTCGCCTGCGAGACGTTCAACGGCCTTCGTCCGGGCACGCTTTGCTGGCTGACCCTTCCGGGACTCGGCAGTCAGCAGGCGGAAGTGGTCTGGAGCAGAGGGGCGACGATCGGCTGCGCCTTCGCCAACCTGCTCAATCAGGCCGTGCTCGACCTGATCCTGTCCCGCCACCGGGGCTGATATCCGCTATCTGGCTGCCGCTGCCGCGACAGTCCGGACGAACGCCATCCGCGCGGCGCCGAGCGTCAGATCGGTCGCCTTGGGCCAGGCGCTCGACATCGCGACCACCAGCTTGCGCGCCGGGTCCATGTAGATGAGCTGGCCGAAAATCCCCTGCGCCTGGAAACTGCCGTCCTCATTGGTCCACCATTGATAGCCATAGCCCGATCCGGGCCGGCCGGTATCCGCCTGCGCGCGCGTTGCAGCAGCGAACCAGCCCCCGGGCACGACACGCTTGCCGCCCGCCATGCCGTCGCCCAGCACGAACTGGCCGATCCGCGCATAGTCGCGCAACGAGACCGAGATACAGCAACCGCCGATATCCTGGCCGCCCGCATCGATCATCCAGAACAGGTCGCGTTCCATGCCGAAGGGTTTCCAGATCTTCTCTTCGGCATATCGGGCGAGCGTCTTTCCCGTCGCCCTGGTGACGAGCACGCCGATCAGGTTGGTCTCGCCCGTCTTGTAGACCCATTTGCTGCCCGGCGCGGCCTCGCGCGGCAAGGTGCGCAGATAGGCCACCGTCGCATCCTCGCCCGGTCCGGGGGGCACCTTGTACATCGAAGCGACATCGGAATTGGGATCGGTATAATCCTCGTTCCAGCGTACGCCCGATGTCATCGTCAATATCTGGCGCACGGTGACGCCGTCATAGCCGCTCCCGGCCAGTTCCGGGATGTAGCGCGTCACCGGATCTTCGATCGACTTGATATGGCCGTCCTGCACCGCGGCGCCGACAAGCGTGGAGGTGAGCGACTTGGCGACCGAAAAGCTGGTGTAGCGGCCGGCACCCGAATAGCCGCGCGCATAGCGCTCCAGCCGCACCTTGCCGTCCTGGACGACGATCAGTCCCGCGACATTGTTCGCCGCCATATAGGCGCCGGCGGGATCGCCAGGACCCAGATCGAGCGGCTTGCCGTTTGGCAAGGGATAGGGTCTGTCCGAATGCCGCGCGACATCGCCGGGGAACAGCTTTTCCATATGCGGAAAACGATCGTCACGTTCGGCCTGGCTCCAGAACAGGATTTCCGCACCCGCCTGCCGCAATCGCCCGGCATTCTCCGCGGTCACCTGCACCGGTGCATCGGCGCGCAGGGCGGTTCCGGCAAGCAAAGCCACCGGCAGGATCAGGCCGAAGCAAATCTTCATACCGCCCCCTCGTGCGTTATTGCGCCTTGATCAGCGTCACTTGGGCCACGTCGATCCCGCCTCCGCGGAATCCACCCTCACAATACATCAGATAATATCGCCACAATCCTATGAAATTACTGTCGAATTTACCCGGAAGTCGACCGGACTCGACGACCGCATCGAACCGTTCGCGCCAGCGACGGAGCGTCTCGGCATAATGCAGGCCGAAACCGCTGCGATCGCGCCATTCAAAGCCCGTCCGTTCGGCAAGGCCCCGGAAGACGCGCTCCGACAGCAGCAGCCCGCCGGGAAAGACGTAGCGCTGGATGAAATCGACGCTGGCGGCATAGGCATCGAAAATCTCGTCGGCGATCATGATATACTGGATCGCCGCACGTCCACCGGGCTTCAGCAGCCGATGGATCGCCGCAAGATAGTCGCTCCAATATTCACGCCCCACCGCCTCGACCATCTCGACGCTGGCCAGCCCGTCATACTGGCCGCGGGCATCGCGATAGTCGACCAGTTCGAACCGTGCATGGCGCGTCAGCCCCCCCGCCGCGATCCGCTCATCGGCAAAGGCCTTCTGGCTGGGCGACAGGGTGATGCCGGTGACGTCGAGGCCGTGATCGCGCGCGGCCACCTCGGCCAGCCCGCCCCAGCCCGATCCGATCTCGAACAGCCTCTCCCCCGACTTCAGATCCAGCCGGCCCAGCAGCGCTTCGATCTTGCGGGTCTGCGCGATTTCGAGCGGTTCGTCCGCGCCGACCGGTTCGGCGAAGATTGCGCTCGAATAGGTCATCGTAGAATCGAGCCACAAGCTATAGAAATCATTGCCGAGATCATAGTGAAATTCGATGTTGCGGCGCGCACCGCGGCGATGATTGCGCCGCAGCATATGGCCGATCCGTTTCGCGAACCGGGACAGTCCCTGCGCGCGCCCGACTTCGCCAAGCGGTACGCGATTGCGCATGAACAGATCGAACAGCGGAACCGGATCGGGGCTGGCCCATTCGCCGCGCTGCCACGCCTCATACCAGCCGACGGATCCCGAACGCACCAGCCGCAGCAGCGCCGTCCAGCGTTTCAGCTCGACGACCGCCACAGGCCCCGGCGCCCGACCACCCAGATGCCTGTAGCTGCCGTCGGGCAGCGAGACTTCAATCGTACCGGCTTCCAGTCCCTGGTCGATCCGATCGAGCATGCGATGGTAGAGAGGCGCGGCCAGACGGCTCGCGACCGTCGTCGCGGCATTGCCGCCATCCCATTGCTGCGCCCCATCCATTGGTCGCAACTTTACCGCGATGAAGGGGCAATTCAATCGCCCAGCATATCGCGCCCTTCAGCCGCGTATCTTCGCGGCCGCGGCCAGGGCGCGCTCCCGCCCCTCGCGATGGCCGACGATCTTTGCCGGATAATCCGCCGGAAGCGTCCGGGCCGATTCGGGGTCATGGATCGCATCGTCGTCCAGTCCGCGCAGCTCGGGCACCCATTCCCGGATATAGTCGCCCGCATCGAATTTCCCGGACTGGACGAGCGGCGCCATGATCCGGCCGAACATGTTGGAATCGGTGCCCGTCCCCGCCACCCATTGCCAGTTGACCGCATTGTTGCCGAAATCGGCGTCGACCAGCGTATCCCAGAACCAGCGCTCACCCCGCCGCCAATCGATCAGCAGGTGCTTGACCAGGAAGGAGGCCGCGATCATCCGCACCCGATTGTGCATCCAGCCCGTCGTCCAGAGCTGGCGCATCCCCGCATCGACGATCGGATAGCCGGTGCGTCCCCGCGCCCAGGCCGCGAAATCGGCGTCAGCGCCCTTCCCCGTCCGCCATTGCAGGCGATCGAAGGCCTGCCGGCCATTGCGTTCGGCATAGTCGGGGCTCGCTGCGATCACGCCGGCGGAGAAGTCGCGCCAGGCAAGTTCGCGCAGGAATCCGGCACGGCGCGCCAGGCGGTGCCAGACGGTGGCCGGAGAGATTTCACCGAAATGGAGGTGCGGCGACAGCCGTGACGTCCCCTCGACCGCCGGCAGATCGCGCCTTTGCAGATAATCGCCCGCCTCGTCGATGAAGCCATCCAAGGCCTTGTTCGCGCCATCCTCACCGGGCGACCAATCCATAAAGCCGCCGGCCCAGTTGGGACCCGCCGGCAATAGCTTCCACGTCTCCAGCGAGTCGCTATCCGGCCATATGCCGGGGCCCTCGACAGTCCCGGGCGCCGGTTGCGGCGCGGGCGGCGGCATACGCTCGCCAAGCGCCTTCCAGAAGGCGGAAAAGACCTTGTAGCGCCCGCCTGTTCCGGTCGCGATGCTGTCGGGCGGCGCCAGCTGATTGCCGTCATGAAGGCTAACATCGAGCCTGTCCGAGAGCGTGGCCTGCGCCGCGATCCACCATGGCTCGTAATGCCGTATCGCGTGCACCCGGTCGGCGCCGGCTTCCTGCGCGACGCGCGCGATCTCCGTCGCCGCATCGCCGCGACGCAGGATCAGCCGCAGCCCGATATCGCGCAGGCTGCGATCGAGCGCCTTGAGACTGTGATGGAGCCACCAGCGCTGCGCACCGCCCATCCGCCAATCGCCCGGACCGACATCGTCGAGCACATAGACAGGAATCACCGCCCCGTCCGCGGCGGCGGCGGACAAGGCCGCCTGATCCGAGAGCCGGAGATCCTGCCTGAACCAGACGATGCTCGTCACGTGCCCTCCTCCTCGTTCGATCGACCCGAAACCGTAACGATGTTAAAAGCGAAGCGGTTTCATTGGGGGAAATGGGATGTCGTACCGCACACGCACGATCGCCGCTGTCGTGCTGATCGAACTGCTGCTCGCCGGATTCTATCTGTACATCGCGGGCATGCCCGGCAACACGCCCGACGCCGCGGCGGAACGCGGCCGGATCATCGGCACAGTCATGGGCGTGATCGCCGGGATTTCACCGATCCTCTATCTGATGGCGAGCCGGAACGATCGGAAAAAGGACGCGAAGACCGGGGATTGACCGCCGAGCACGTCAGATGACGTGCGGTTCCTTCTCCACCTGCCAGGTCTGGCCCTTGCTGACCAGTTTCTGCAGGTCGGCCACCTTGCCCTTTGCGGCTTCGGCATTCTGCGCGGCGACGGCGCGCTCGAAGGTCGGCCGCGGATGATCGTAGATCACGCCCAATGCCACGGGGAAGCCGTGCTCGACGGTCATCTCGACCAGCATCTGCGCCAGCCCCTTGTTGGTCTGGTCGTGGACGATCACCCCGGCCGCCTGCCAGTCGCCATCGACGACGTCGACCACGCTCAGCCGCAGCGCCTCGCGATCGAGCGTCAGCCCCTTGGTGCCGCCCGAGAACAGCATCGGTTCGCCCTGCGTCAGCCAGATCTGGTTGGCCGGCGCGTTGGCCTTGTCGGTGAATGCGGCGAAGACGTCGTCATTATAGACGATGCAATTCTGGAAGATCTCGACGAAGCTGGCGCCCGTGTGCGCATGCGCCGCTTTCAGCACCTGAGGCAGGTTCTTGTGCGTGTCGATCGCCCGCGCCACGAACCGCGCGCCCGATCCGATCGCGAAGCCGCAGGGGCTCGCCGGACGATCCACCGAGCCAAAGGGCGTTGACGGGCTGCGTGTGCCGATGCGGCTCGTCGGAGAATATTGGCCTTTTGTAAGGCCATAGATCTCGTTGTTGAAAAGCAGAATCTGGCAGTCGAGGTTGCGGCGCAGCAGATGCATGGTGTGGTTGCCGCCGATCGAGAGCGCGTCCCCGTCACCGGTGATGATCCAGACGTCGAGTTCCGGATTGGCGAGCTTCACCCCCGTCGCGATCGCCGGCGCGCGTCCGTGGATCGTGTGGAAGCCATAGGTCTCCATATAATAGGGAAAGCGGCTCGAGCAGCCGATGCCCGAGATGAACACCGTATTCTCCGGCCTGACGCCCAGTTCGGGCATCGTCCGCTGCACCGCCTTCAGGATCGCGTAATCGCCGCAACCCGGGCACCAGCGCACCTCCTGGTCGGTCTCGAAATCCTTGATGGTGAGTTTGGTCATCTCGTTCATGGCAGATCCTCTGTCGGCTGGCTCAGCCGAGCGCACTTTCGATTGCCGCTTCGATTTCGGCGATGCGGAACGGTTGGCCGGACACTTTGTTGAGCGGCCGGGCATCGACCAGATATTGATCGCGCAACACCGTCTTGAGCTGCCCCGTGTTCATTTCCGGCACAAGAATCTTGTCATAACTCTTTAGAAGATCACCAAGATTACGCGGCAACGGCCAGATATGACGAATATGGATATGATGCACGTCATGGCCGCGGGCGCGCATGCGCCGCACCGCCTGATGGATCGGGCCAAAGGTCGACCCCCAGCCGACAATGGCAAGCCTGCCGCTGGTCTCGCCCAGCGTGACCTCCTGCTCGGGAATATGGTCGGCGATGCCCAGCACCTTGTCCTGCCGGATATCGGTCATCGTCTGGTGGTTGGCGGCCTCGTAATTGATATGGCCAGTATCCACCTGCTTCTCGATGCCGCCGATGCGATGCATCATTCCCGGTGTACCCGGCTTGATCCACGGGCGCTTGAGCTTCTCGTCGCGGCTATAGGGCAGCAGCTTGCCGTCGGGCGCTTCATCCTGGAAAGCGACGGGGAACGGCGCATAGCCGCTCATATCGGGCACTTTCCACGGTTCGGCCGCATTGGCGATATAGCCGTCGGTCAGCAGCATCACCGGCGTCATGAACTGCGTGGCCAGCCGCACCGCCTCGATCGCGCAATCGAACGCGTCGGCCGGGCTGCGCGCGGCGATCACGGGCATCGGCGCATCGCCGTTGCGGCCATAGACCGCCTGGTACAGGTCCGACTGCTCGGTCTTGGTCGGCAGGCCCGTCGACGGACCGCCGCGCTGCGAATTGACGATCACCAGCGGCAACTCGGTCATGATCGCGAGCCCGATCGCCTCACCCTTGAGCGCAATGCCCGGCCCAGACGACGACGTGACGCCGAGCGATCCGGCATAGGATGCACCGATCGCACTTGCGATCGCCGCGATCTCGTCCTCCGCCTGGAAAGTCGTGACGTCATATTCCTTGAGCCGCGACAGATGATGGAGGATCGCCGAGGCCGGCGTGATCGGATAGCCACCGAAGAACATCGGCAGTCCGGCGAGCTGCGTGCCGGCGACCAGCCCCAGCGAGATCGATTCCGCGCCCGTCACGGTACGGTAAAGCCCGGGTGCGACGGGAGCAGGCGCAATGAAATGCTGCTGCATCGGCCCGGAAAGCTCGGCGGTCTCGCCATAGGCATGACCGGCATTCAGAGCGGCGACGTTCGCTTCCGCCAATGTCGGCGCCTTGGCGAATTTGGTGTTGAGCCAGTCTACGATGGGCTTGCGATCGCGCCCGAACATCCACAGCGCCAGCCCCAGCGTCCACATGTTCTTGCAGCGCAGCGCCTCCTTGTTGCCGAGCCCGAAGGGCTTCACGGCTTCCAGGGTGAGCTGCGAGATATTGAGCTTCATCAATTGCCAGCGCGCCAGCGAACCATCGTCGAGCGGGTTTGCCTCATAGGCGGCCTTGGCCAGATTGCGCGCACCGAACTCGCCTTCATCGGCGATGATCAGCCCGCCCTCCTTGAGCGCACCGACATTGGTCTTGAGCGCGGCCGGGTTCATCGCGATCAGCACGTCGGGCGCATCGCCCGCCGTATCGACCTCGGTCGATCCGAAATTGATCTGAAAGGCGGAAACGCCGAACAACGTGCCCTGCGGCGCGCGGATCTCGGCGGGGAAATCCGGGAAAGTGGCAAGATCGTTGCCCGCAAGCGCGGTGGAGAGCGTGAACTGACCGCCGGTCAGCTGCATCCCGTCTCCGCTATCTCCCGCGAAACGTACAACGACGGCTTCGGGGACTGGATGGGAGGCGGCCTCACGCGGGGTCACCTCATGTGCGGCGGATGCCATATCTACGAACGTCCTGCTTATTCTTATTGAGCTTCGTCGACCGTTCTAGGCCCCTCACCGCATTGTCGCAAAGTAGAAATAATGGCGGCGCGGGCAATCAGGGCTTCGCGGGAGGCGAAGCCGGGGGTCCGACGTCACGAAGTCGACAGAATTCCGGCCATCGCGACCATCGTCGCGGCATGCCGGCGGGCGATCGCCATCCGGTCGGTGCCATAGCCGCCACCCAATGCGCTGGCGACCGGAATGGCGCGGCGTTGCGCCTGTTCCGCCACGAAACGATCGCGCGCCGCCAGCCCCGCGTCGCTGAGCGCGAGCCGCCCCAGCCGATCCTCGGCATGCGGATCGACGCCCGCCTGATAGAGGATCAGGTCGGGCGCGAAATCCGCGACCAGCGGCGGCAGATACCGCGCCAGCGCCTCGAGATAGGCATCGTCGCCGGTTCCGTCCGCCAGCCCGACATCGACCGTCGAACGCGCCTTCCGCACCGGGAAATTCTTCTCGGCATGAACGGAAAATGTCGCGAATTCAGGGCGTCCTGCCAGAAGTGACGCCGTGCCGTCACCCTGATGCACATCACAGTCGACGATCAGGATGCGCTGCGCGTCACCCTCGGCGACCAGCCGGTTGGCGGCGATCGCCAGATCATTGAACACGCAATAGCCGGCCCCGGTATCGTGGAGCGCATGATGGCTGCCCCCCGCGGCATTGGCGGCATAGCCATGTGTCAGCGCAAGCCTGGCCGCCTGCCAGGTTCCGCCGGGCGTCATCTGCGCGCGCCGCGCCACCCGCTCGGTCACCGGAAAGCCGATCCGTCGCGCCTTCGCGGCGGGCACCCGCAGTTCGACAACCTCGGCCACATAGTCCGGATCATGCACCGCGGCGATCTGCGAAAGCGGCATCGGTTCGGGCAGATGGATGCGATGCGCGACGCCGCTTTCGACGATGGCATCCATCACCAGCCCGTATTTGTCCCATGGAAACAGGCTGCCGGGCGGCGCGGGGGTCATATAATCGGGGTGATGGACGACATGAAGCACTGTGCCTAACTAGGGCGCGCCGCCCCTGCGGCCAATGAGCAAAGGAGAATCGCGTTGTCCGCAGCTTCAGACACTCCCTTTGTCCGCCCGGACACCCGCGCATTCCTCGATTTCCTCAACAATGTTCCCGGTCCCAAGACCCATGAACTGCCGCCCGAGACCGCGCGCGAAATGACGCGGGCGATGCGCGACGTCACCGACGCGCCCGTCGGAGACCTCGCGCTGATCCGCGACCTGTCGATTCCCGGCCCCGCCGGCCCGATTCCCGCGCGCCTGTTCGACGCGCGCGCCAGCCGCGAACCGGGGCCGGCGCTGGTCTATTTCCACGGCGGCGGCTTCGTGATCGGCGATCTCCACACGCATGAACCCTTTTGCGCGGAAGCCGCCCGATTGCTCGATATCCCCGTGATCGCGGTCGATTATCGGCTGGCGCCCGAGAATCCCTGGCCGGCCGCCCCCGATGATTGCGAAGCGGCGGCGCGCTGGGTGGCGGGAAATCCGGGCGAACTGGGCCGGGTCGCGACCGGCCTGATCCTTGCCGGCGACAGCGCGGGCGGCAATCTCACCATCGTCACCGCGATGGCACTGCGCGACGCGCCCGCGGCAATTCCGGTGATCGCCCAATTCCCGATCTATCCCGTCGTGGACGAAGTCGCCAAATACGAGTCGTTCGCGCAGTTCGGTGACGGCTTCCTGCTGACCAGGGACAGCATGGCCTGGTTCACCAACGCCTATGCCGCAACCGCCGGCCATGCCCGCACCGATCCGCTGCTCCACAGCCAGGCCGGCATGCCGCCGACGCTGGTGCTCACCGCCAGCCTCGATCCACTGCGCGATCAGGGCCGCGCCTATGCCGGCGCGCTTGCCGCGGCGGGCGTGCCCGTCACTTTCCGCGAAGCCGTCGGCAACATCCATGGCTTCGTCAACCTGGCCAAGGTCATCCCTTCGACCAGAGGCGACATCGCCGGCGCACTTGCGGTGCTCAAGGACATCGTCGTCGAGGCGGAAGCAAACCGGGTCATGGCGCAGGCGGCGGGGTGAGATCGGATTGCCGTTGGTACAGGCAAAACTGATGTATCTCCGGGCGTGTCACCCTGAGCGGCCTCCATCCTATCGACTTCATATGCGAAGCTGGACTAGACCAAGATCACTTCAGATTGGATCAATCTGAAGTGTGAAACGCAGTTCGGCGAAGCCAATCTTGGTCTCAACCATCTGAATAGAGCCTGATTGGCTTCGCCGAACTGCGTTTCACGCCATCGGCGGAAGCGCGAAGCGCTTCCACCTCAAGCGATCAGGCTCTAGCCTGAACGGGCTTGCCCTGTTGTCGACCGACAACAGGTAAAGAGACGGGTCAGGAGCAGGATGGTTTGGGACGGGCGCCAAATGTGCTGATGCGATGGCACATGTCGTTGCGGCGCAGCGGCTGGCCGGTTTTGGCCGGACTCGTCGTCACGGCGCTTGCCCTCGCACTCAATTTCATTGGCGTTCCTGCCGTTGAGCGTGCCGGAATGCTCCTGTTCGACAGCTTCCAGAAGGCGGCGCCGCGCGAACGGCAGGACGCGCCGGTCCGGATCGTGGACATCGACGAGGAATCCATCCGCCGCCTGGGCCAATGGCCCTGGCCGCGATCCGATCTGGCCCGGTTGAACGACGTCATTGCCGATGCCGGCGCGTCCGCCATCGTATATGATATCGTATTCTCGGAGCCGGACCGGACATCGCCGCATCTCATCGCCAGGCAAATGCGCGATGCGGGCAGCAGCCGGGTCCTCGCCGAGGCAATTGACGCATTGCCCGACCATGACGCGCAACTGGCGCACAGCTTTGCGCGCACGCCGGTGGTCGCAGGATATTTCCTGCTCAACGATCGCGATGGCGGTATCAGCGAGCCAAAGGCAGGCTTTGCGATTGCGGGAACGCCGCCGGACAAGGCCGTGCCATATTTTCGACGCGCCACCGAACCCCTTCCCGCGTTGATGGCCGCCGCTCGCGGCGCGGGCTTCGTCAGCCTGGCCGCCGACAGCGACGGCGTCGTCCGCCAGATACCGCTGGTCGCGAACTCGAAAAAGGGCCTGGTGCCGTCACTGACGCTCGAGGCTTTGCGCGTCGCACAGGGGGCGGAATCGATCCAGGTGCGAACAAGTGACGCGAGCGGCGAAGCGGGCCGTGCGGCCGGACAGGTGACGGCAATCAAGGTGGGCGAATTTGAAGCGCCGACGACGGCATCAGGCAGCTTATGGATGCATTTTACCGGGCCGAACGATGCCGTCGCGAGCATTCCCGCCTGGCGTTTGATCTCCGGCGACCTGTCGGGCGATGCACTGCGAAACGAATTGCAAGGCCGCATCATACTCGTCGGAACGGGGGCCGCCGGCCTGCGCGACCTGGTCTCCACGCCGGTGAGAGAGAGAGAATTGGGCGTCGCCGTCCATGCTCAGGCGATAGAGCAGATTATTCTGGGCCAGTTCCTCCAGCGCCCGGACTGGGCGACGGGAGCGGAACGGTCACTCATCCTCCTGCTGGGCGTGAGTTTGGCGTTCTTCCTGCCGGCTTTGGGATCAGTTCTGGGAGCGGCCATCGCGTTCGTGGCTGCCGGCGCCACGATGGCCGCGAGTTGGCTGCTGTTTACCCGCCAAGGCTATTTGTTCGATCCGACATGGCCCATGCTGGTCACCGCCGCC
Source organism: Sphingobium sp. FW305-3-2-15-F-TSA7 (assembly GCF_058787155.1). Lineage (NCBI taxonomy): Bacteria > Pseudomonadati > Pseudomonadota > Alphaproteobacteria > Sphingomonadales > Sphingobiaceae > Sphingobium > Sphingobium sp. FW305-3-2-15-F-TSA7. Next base: position 51,402 of record NZ_JBYSZM010000013.1, read on the forward strand.
GTATATGTCGTCCAGACGGCTATCATTTTCTATCGGGAAGAGCGCCGCCGGGCCTATATCCACAGCGCCTTCGACCGCTATCTGTCCCCGGAGATGGTCCGCCGGATTGCCGAGGATCCCGACAAGCTGGAACTGGGTGGCGAAGAGCGCGATATGACCGTCCTGTTTTGCGATATACGCGGTTTTACGCGTATTTCGGAGGGATTGGGACCGCGCCAGATCATTGCCTTGCTGATCGCTTTCCTGACGCCGATGTGCGATTTGCTGCTCGCGCGGAAAGCGACCGTCGACAAGTTCATGGGCGACGCAATTCTGGCGTTCTGGAATGCACCGCTCGACGATCCCGAGCATCATGTGAATGCCGCGCGCGCAGCCCTGTCGATGATTGAAGGATTGCAGGCGCTCAACATGCGGGCGCCCGCTATCGAGGGCGCGCGCTGGCCTGATGACCTGAAGATCGGCATCGGCCTGAATTCGGGCGCCTGTTGTGTCGGCAATATGGGATCGTCGCAGCGGCTGAGCTATTCGCTGCTGGGCGATGCGGTCAATCTGGCCTCACGGATCGAGGGGCTGACGAAGGAATATGGCGTCACCATTGCACTGGGCGAAGATCTTGCCGAACATCTGCCGGGCTTCGCGCTGATCGAACTGGATCTGGTGCGCGTGGTCGGGCGCGATCGGCCCGTCCGGGTATTCGCCTTGCTGGGCGATGAGCTTTTGGCTCAAAATTCGGCTTTCCGGGATTTTGCCGTTGAACACTGCGCAATGCTCACGGCCTATCGCGCGCAGCAATGGGCGGTGGCCGGGAACAGCTTGTCGGCGCTCAAGGCACAGGCCGAGCACTTCGGCTTGCGCCGGTTATACATGATTTATCGGCAACGTATCGAAATCCTGTCATCCAACCCGCCAGGCGCCGGCTGGGACGGTGTTGCTCAGGCGGCTAGCAAGTAGGTGTTTTCCGATTGTCCTGCGGCGAATGCGGCGGGCAGTTGGTGCGATCGCGGCCCAGCAGGGCCGGAACGGCCACAAGCGCGCCGGCAGCCAGCAACCCTTTCCAGAGACCGCTCTCTTTGTATTTCGCGGGGAATATTTCCCGTTCGACCTTGACCAGCCCCTTGGGCGAGATGACGAAAGGCCCGATCGGCATCGCGCCCGCGCGCGGGACATAGCTTGCCTGCATCGGCTGGGTCAGATCGACGCTGCCCGCAGAGGACGAAACGCTCACAAAGCCGGGCGTCAGGCCGCCCTCGCTGTGCACACCCGGGCCGCGCAACACAACCAGCGTCGCGTTTGCAGCATCGCTGGACAAGGCCTTGAAGTTCGGCACCTCATCGGCAGCAATCTGCAAGGCGGCCTTTCCAACCACGCCTTCGACGATTGTTCCCCGGATGCCAATTGTCGCAACAGGCGAACTGATGCTGCTGGCGCCGTTGGCGCCTGCATTGGGCCGGCCCGACATGAATCGGAAAGCCCCTTTGGCCACGGTTGCGCCTATGCTGCGCCCGCGTGCCGGATCGTACACGAAACGATCTATCCGGATGCGGGCATTGGCGCCGATCGAAAAGGTGGCCCGGTCCAGCAAGAGCATTTGCAGCTGGCTGCCCTTGCCGGTCTGGACCAGATCACCCAGCAGGACACGCTGACGCAGCACCATCTTCGCAGCTTTTGTCACACGATTGTTGGTGTAGCGAACATCGCCCAGGATTGCCGATGCGATGCCTATGGCGTCCGTTGCCGATTGCGCGTGCACCATGCCGCCGAAACTTGCGAGCGATACTGCAACAGTCAGAGCCAATTTTGCCGGGCGAGGAAGTGATCCCATGCTCAGTCTGAATTCTTCGCGCCGCAGATCGTCATCATCTCCTGCCAGTCGGCTCGCGGATAATCCTTCCTTTTCAGCTGGGCGATATGGACTGCCGCGCCTGCCAGGTCATCGAGCCGGCACAAGAGAGTCGCATGCATCAGCCGCGCCTCCTTGTTTTTGGGTTTCGCGAACAGCACGCTTTCTATGATCGACAATGCAGGAAGCAGATTACCCGCCTGTGCCTCCTGCCTGGCCAATGCAAGGCCGGCAGCCGGGGTCGCAACAACCAGCCGGTCAAGCTGCTCGGGCGTTTCCGCAACCGCTGGAAAGGCCAGAAGCGCTGCCCCCACCACCGACAGGCAACGAAGCCACATGGGAAGTCCCCTCCCAAATCCCCGAGCCGGGCAAAAGCATCGGCTGCCAGCAGCACATCATGCCGGTTGGGTAGTGTCAAGTTGATCGACGCGGCAGAGTTCGGCGCCGGCGGCGGCGATTTCTGAAAATGGAGCCATGGCCGTTGTACGTCCCAGGGTGATATTGGAGAAATGCCTGCTTCTCCAATCGGCCCAGGACCAATCGACATTTGCTCGCGAAAGCCGGAATGACGGAAGTAAGACTGTAGAATGGACAGCAATCACATGCAGATCATCGACCCCACGTCCCTGCCCTATCGCCCCTGTGCAGGCGTCATGCTCCTCAACCGCGACGGCAAGGTGTTCGTCGGCCAGCGCATCGATAACAGCCTGGAGGCCTGGCAGATGCCACAGGGTGGGATCGACGAAGGTGAAGATGCAGAAGCGGCGGCAATCCGCGAGGTCGGCGAGGAAACCGGTATCGCGCCCGATCTGGTCGAGATCATCGCGCGATCGGCTGAGGATCTGTTCTACGATCTACCCCCCGACCTGATCGGCAAGGTGTGGAAAGGCCGGTATCGCGGGCAGCGCCAGGCCTGGTTCCTCATGCGCTTCCTCGGCGAGGATGCGGATATCGACATCGCGACGGAGCATCCCGAATTCCGCGCCTGGAAATGGGCCGATCCGGATGATCTGCCGATACTGATCGTGCCCTTCAAGCGCGCGTTGTATGAAGCGGTGGTCGCGCTGTTCGCGCCGCATCTCAAGGCCCTCTGATCCCATCTGTGCGGCGGAACCGTTGTGATGGATCGGCGGTTGTGTCATCCGAGCGTCCTGGCCGCAATTTTCGAAAGGCGGAATCATCGCCGACTTCAACGAAGCCCATCGCGACGCCCTGTTCGTCGAATATGACGTTCTGGATACGGCGCCCGAAGCGGCGTTCGACGATATCGTCCGTTTTGCCGGCGCATTGTGCGAGACCCCGATCGCCCTGATCAGCCTGGTCGAAGGCGATCGGCAATGGTTCAAGGCAAAGGCCGGTCTCGAAGCCGATCAGACATCGCGGGAAATGTCCTTCTGCAAACACGCCATGCTCGGCCCCGGGATCATGATCATTCCCGATGCGGCCGAGGATCCGCGTTTCGCGGCGAATGCGCTCGTCACGGGCGATCCGCATATCCGCTTCTATGCCGGCGCGCCGCTGACCTCGCCCGAAGGCGTGCCGCTCGGATCGCTCTGCGTGATCGATCGCGTACCGCGTGCCGGCCTGACGCCGCTTCAGGCACAGGGCCTGACCGTCCTCGCCGCACAGGTCATGAACCTGCTGGAGGCGCGCCGCCATCTTCGCGCGCTGGAGCGCTATGACGCCATTCTCGCCGAAAGCGTCGAGAAATTCCGCATCCTCGCCGACACCATGCCGCAGATGGTCTGGTCCACCCTGCCCGACGGCTATCACGATTATTACAACAAGCGCTGGTACGACTTCACCGGCATGCCGGAGGGATCGACCGACGGCGAATCCTGGAACGACATGTTCCATCCCGACGATCAGGCGCGCGCGTGGGAGCGCTGGCGCCATTCGCTCGCCACCGGCGAACCCTATGAGATCGAATATCGGCTGCGCCATCGCAGCGGCGAATATCGCTGGACGCTGGGCCGGGCGATCGCGATGCGCGACGCGAGCGGGCGGATCACGCGCTGGTTCGGCACCTGCACCGATATCCATGACCACAAGAAGACGCTGGAGGAACGCGAACTCGTCGCGCATGAGCTGAGCCACCGGATCAAGAATATCTTCGCGGTCATTGCCGGGCTGATCGCGCTGTCCGCGCGCAATCGGCCGGAGATCAAGCCGCTTGCCGACGATCTGCGCAACCGCGTGATCGCGCTTGGCCGGGCGCATGATTTCGTGCGGCCGCACAGCGAAGCGTCGCGCTCGGATCTCGGCCAGGCCAGCCTTCACGGCATGCTCGGCCAGCTCTTCGCGCCCTATGGCGGGCGGGAGGGACGGATCGTGATCGCCGGAGACGACACCGATATCGACGACCGCGCGGCGACGCCGCTCGCCCTGCTGTTCCACGAGTTGGCGACCAATGCCGCGAAATATGGCGGCCTATCCACGCCGGACGGCAGCATCCGGATCGAGATTGCGACGAACGACACGCAATGCGCGATCCACTGGCAGGAAAATGGCGGCCCGCCGATCGAACAAACACCCGAGCTGAACGGCTTCGGATCGCGCCTTGTCCAGCTCAGCGTGGTGACGCAACTCAAGGGCGCGATCGAGAAGCAGTGGCAACCCCATGGCCTGGAGGCCCGGATCAGCATCCCCCTCGAATCGCTCCATCGATAAAATGACGTGAAGCGCGCCCTGAGCGGGAATGGAGGGCAGCAATGTCGTCAGCATCCGACCCCGTCCGCGCGCAAACTTGCAATTACGCCTGACCGATGATAGCGGCTGCGCCACTATTCGAAGGAAAGACTCGTGACGGGCGTAGAATTCAACATGGCAGCGATCGATGCGACGGCGACAGCCGGCGTAGACTCGCTAGAATCCATCCTGATCTGACCCGTCTCTTGTTTTCGGGAGGCGTCGGCCTCCCCACGCGTTGCAAGACCCTGGATGGCCACCGCCCTCCAGGGTTTTTATTGTGCGCATGCTTTGCTTGCGCTGAACTTGCGAAGGAGCAGGGCGATGACGCTTTTGCCGATGACCAATGCTGCCCTGAACGCGCGCGCCACGCGGCTGCGCGCCGATGCCGCATGGCATTTTGAAACCTGATTTTCCGGGCAATTTCCGCCCGGGTCCGCTGACGGACATCCGGGCACCGAGTTTCCAAGGCTCGCCGGGTTCCGCCCGGCGGGCCTTTTGCTTTTCGGGGCGCCGTTCGGCGGTGCCCCATCACCGAATTGGCGCGCCAATGCCAATGGCCGTTCGGCCCGGTCTGGCCAACCGGGTTCGAACGGCGCCTTAACGTGAGTGAAGACGATGAATAACAAGATCCATGTGAATGTCGGCACGATCGGCCATGTCGATCACGGCAAGACCACGCTGACCTCCGCGATCACGCGGGTTCAGGCGGCGCGGCTCGGCGGAAAGGCCCTGTCGTTCGACCAGATCGACAAGGCCCCCGAAGAGAAGGCACGCGGCATCACCATCAACACCAGCCATGTCGAATATGAATCGGAGAGCCGCCATTACGCGCACATCGACTGCCCGGGGCACGCCGATTATGTGAAGAACATGATCACCGGTGCCTCGCAGATGGACGGGGCGATCCTGCTGGTCGACGCCACCAAGGGTGCCGCGAAGCAGACTATCGAGCATATCCTGCTCGCGCGGCAGGTGAATGTCCGCCACATCGTCGTGTTCGTGAACAAGATGGACATGATCGATGCGGGCGACCGCGACGATATGATGGCGCTGATCCAGCTCGAAACCAGCGAGTTGCTGGCTTCGCAAGGCTATCGGGACTCGCCGTTCATCTTCGGCAGCGCCCTGCGCGCGACCGAGGCGGTGGAGCGCGGCGAAACCGACGGCCCCGACGCGGCTGCGATCGTCGAACTGGTGCAGGCACTGGACACGCATATCCCGGACCCGGTCCGCGATTTTGACGGCCCGTTCCTGATGCCGATCGAAGGCGTGCACACCATTCCCGGCCGCGGCACGGTCGTGTCGGGCCGGGTCGAGCGCGGCACGCTCAAGGTCGGCGACGGCGTGGAGATCGTCGGTCTCGACAATGGTGGCGCAGAGGTGATCGTGACCGGCACCCAGGCCTTTCGGAAGGATATTCCGGAGGCACGGGCCGGCATGAATGTGGGGCTGCTGCTCCGCGGCCTCAAGCGCGACGATGTCGAGCGCGGTCAGGTGCTGAGCGCACCCGGCGCGATCAAGGCACGCAGCACCGGCAGGGCGCAGATCTTCGTCCTGACCGGCGAGGAAGGCGGCCGTCACACGCCGTTTGCGAGCGGATACCGCCCGCAATTCTTCTTCGGCGTGACCGATGTGACCGGTGTGGTCGAAATCGACGGCGGCGCTTCGGTGTCGCCGGGCGGCCAGGCCGAGATCGGCTTCATGCTGAACAAGCCGGTCGGAATCGAGCCGGGCGTGCGCTTCGCCATCCGTGAAGGCGGGAAGACCGTCGGCGCGGGCGTGGTGACCCGGGTCGACGACTGAAAGCGTAGACGGCAATACGCTCCCGGCCCCGGGGCATGACCCCGGGGCCGGGCATTTTTACGCAACCATTACAAATCGCAGGAAAGGCGCTTCAGCTGCCCCTCAGTTGAGCTGAAAAAGCTTCAGTTCGCGCGGCGGGTTCACCGCGTCCTTCGCATCATTCGCCGTCAGGAATGCGACGGTGGCGCAGATCGACGCGTCCGAAAAGGGCTTGCACATCACGCCCATCGTGCCCTCGATGCCGTCGCCGAGTTGCGCCGGATTGGCGGTCACGAAGATCACCTTGACGCCATGCTCCATCGCGAGCGCACGACCGATCGACGGCCCGGTCTGGCCATCGCGCAAATTGACGTCGACCAAAGCGAAGTCGACATCCTCCGCCATGCGAAGCGCGGTGACGCGATCCGCAGCGATCCCGACAACATCGATCCCGATCTCCATCAGGGCGCTTTCGAGATCCAGTGCCACCAGGATTTCATCTTCGACAATGAGCGCTCTTACGGTCATCTTGATCTATGTTTAGTTGATCCCATAGCCGCACAATGCGTGAGCGCCCGGTTGGTTTCCAGATTTTTTCGCTTTTATGACCGACGATGTCAGACGGCGGTCGATGAAGACTGCGATCACCAGAGAAGAAGGATGCGCCCGCCCTGCCTCGCGCTGCGCAATGCAATACGATCAATGGCTTGGCCCGAATACGAAAAGGCACGGAAATTGGCGTACCCCGGGCCAAAATCCAATCAAGGAGCGAAGAGCTTCCACCCCGCACGATCAGGCTCTAGAAGCGCCGGATGACAAGCCTGTCCACGCCCGAACACGCCGCCGTCGAGGCGGCGAGAGCCGCACCGATGCTGTCCCAGGTCGAACAATGGGCACGTGTGAACAGCGGTTCACGCAACCTGGCGGGGCTGGAGACGATGGCAGGGCTGCTGGCCGACGCCTTTTCCGCACTGCCCGGCGAGATCGCGCTCGTCGCGCCCGATACGGTCGAGGCCGTCGCGGCCGATGGCAGCGTGTCCGAGCCCCAGCACGGCCGGCATCTTCACCTCAGCGTTCGCCCCGAAGCGCCCGTCCGCATGCTTTTCACCGGCCATATGGACACCGTCTTTCCCGTCGATCACGCATTCCAGTCGCTCGACTGGCTGGAGCAGGGTGTGCTCAACGGCCCGGGCGTCGCCGACATGAAGGGCGGAATCGCGCTGATGCTGGCGGCTCTCCGCGCGGTCGAGGCATCGCCGGTCGCCGAACGCTTCGGCTATGACGTGCTGATCAATTCCGACGAGGAAATCGGCTCGGGCTCCTCGGCGGCGCTGATCGCGCGGCTTGCTCGCGGCAAGGTCGCCGCACTCACCTATGAACCCGCCCTGCCCGACGGCACATTGGCCGGCGCGCGCGCGGGCAGCGGCAATTTCTCGATCGTGATCACGGGTCGCAGCGCGCATGCCGGCCGCAATCCCGAGGAAGGCCGCAACGCACTCGTCGCCGCCGCCGATCTCGCTGTCCGTCTCAAGGCGGCGCACGGACCGGCGCTGAAAGTGAATCCGGCCAGGATCGATGGCGGCGGCCCCAACAATGTCGTGCCCGACCACGCCGTGCTCCGCGTCAATTTCCGCCCCGCTTCTCCTGCCGATCAAGCCGCCGCACGGACAATGCTCGACGCGCTGACCGCCGCGACCGCGGTCGAACATGATGTGCACGTCCACGTCCATGGTGGCTTCAACCGCCCGCCAAAGCCGCTCGACCCCGCCGCCGAGCGGCTGTTCGGACTGGTCAAGCAGGCCGGTGCCGATCTCGGCATCGGCGTGACGTGGAAAGCGACCGGGGGCGTGTGTGACGGCAACAATATCGCCGCATGCGGCGTGCCTGTCGTCGATACGATGGGCGCGCGCGGCGGCGCGATCCATTCGTCGGACGAATTTTTGATCACGGATTCGCTACCCGAGCGTGCAGCCTTGTCGGCGCTCACCATAATGCGGATCGTTGAAAGGGGGACGGTTTGAGTTTCAGGATGCGCGCGGCCCGGGGAAAGGATCTCCAGGCGCTCTACGAAATGGCAAAGCTCACGGGTGGCGGCTTCACCAACCTGCCCGCCGATCGAGCCTCGCTCACCGCCAAGCTCGCCCGCTCGGAGGCGGCGCTCGGCCGTGACGACGGGGTTCTCGGCGACGATCTGTTCGTGATGGTGCTGGAGAATGTCGAAACCGGGGAAGTCCGCGGCACGTGCCAGCTGTTCAGCCAGGTCGGCCGGAAATGGCCCTTTTATTCCTATCGGCTCGGCACGCTCACCCAGCATAGCAGCGAACTCGATCGCACCTTCCGCGCCGACATGCTGACGCTGTCGACCGATCTGGAAGGCTCCAGCGAAGTCGGCGGCCTGTTCCTTCATCCCGGCGAGCGTGCCGGCGGCCTCGGCCTGCTCATCGCGCGCAGCCGCTATCTCTTCATCCGTGCCCATCGCAACCGCTTCGCGGACCGCACGCTGGCCGAATTGCGCGGCGTGATCGACGAAGCCGGCGGATCGCCCTTCTGGGACGGGCTGGCCGGCAAATTCTTCGGCATGGGTTTCCAGGAAGCGGATGCGTTCAACGCGATCCATGGCAACCAGTTCATCGCCGATCTGATGCCCAAGCATCCGATCTATACCGCGATGCTTCCCGAAATCGCGCGCACCGTGATCGGATCGCCGCATCCCAGCGGCCGCGCGGCGATGCGGATGCTGGAGAATGAAGGATTCCGCTTCGAGAATTATGTCGACATCTTCGACGGCGGACCGACGATGACGGTCGAGACCGATCGCATCCGCAGCGTCGCCGACGCCGAGGACAGCGAGATTGTCGGCTTCGCCGACGGTGAGACCAAGGCATTGGTTTCGACCGGCCGCCTTGCCGATTTCGCGACCTGCTATGCGCAGATCGACCGGCGCGACGGCGGCGTCACCATCGACGAGCGTGCAGCCAGGCTGCTGGGCGTCGCGGTGGGCGACGTGATCAGCCACGTCGCGCGCTGGTAAAAGGATTCAACGACGTTCCCGCAAGAATGGAACGAGACGCTTAGAGAGAGCCCATGACAATCACCGAAATCAATTTCGACGGCCTGATCGGGCCGAGCCATAATTATGCCGGGCTCAGTCTCGGCAATCTCGCCTCGTCGCGCAACGCCGGCGCTGCCTCGCAGCCTCGCGCCGCGGCGCTGCAGGGCCTGGCGAAGATGCGCGGCAATCTGGCGCGGGGTCTGACACAGGGCCTGTTGCTGCCGCATGCACGGCCCAATCATGACTGGCTGGCCGCGCTCGGCACCGATATCGAGCACGCGGAGCCACATCTGCGCGCCTGTGCGCTCTCCGCGTCGCCGATGTGGGCGGCCAATGCCGCGACGGTCTCCCCCGCGCCCGATACCGCCGATGGCCGCTGCCACCTGACCGTCGCCAATCTCCAGACCATGCCGCATCGCAGCCATGAATGGCCCGGCACCCTCGCCCAGCTTCGCCTGGCGTTCGCGGCACCCGCTTTCGCCGTCCACATGCCCGTCCCCTCGCCCTTTGGCGACGAAGGCGCCGCCAATCATATGCGGCTGTGCGCGTCGCACGGCGCGCCGGGCGTCGAGGTCTTCGTCTATGGGCGCAGCGGCGGCCCCTTCCCCGCCCGCCAGCATGTCGAGGCGTCGAAGGCGGTCGCGCGGCTCCACGGCCTCGATCCGCAGCGGACATTGTTCGTCGCCCAGTCGGAGGAGGCCATCGCCGCCGGCGCCTTCCACAACGACGTCGTCGCGGTCGCCAATGAGCGTGTCCTGTTCACCCACGAGCATGCCTTTGCCGACAAGGATGCGTTCTACGCCGATCTGCGGCGGCTGATGCCCGAGGTCGAAATCGTCGAGGTGCCTGCCTCGCGTGTCAGCCTGGCCGACGCCATTTCATCCTATCTGTTCAACGCGCAGCTGCTGACGCCGTCATCGGGCGAAATGACGCTCGTGCTGCCGACCGAAGCACAGGAGACGCCGTCGGTCTGGAGTTGGCTGGAAGAGCACGTCGCCGGCAACGGGCCGATCCGGCAACTCGCCCCCGTCGATGTGCGCCAGTCGATGGCGAATGGCGGCGGCCCGGCCTGTCTGAGGTTGCGCGTCGCCTGCGATCCCGCCGATGTCGATCCCCGTTTCCTGCTCGATCATGCAAAGATCGATGCGCTTGAAACGCTGGTGGCGCGGCATTGGCCCGAAAGCATCGATCCATCCGAGCTGTCGAGCGAGACGTTGCGCGCCGAGATCACCGCCGCGCGCATCGCGCTGCTCGACACTCTCGGCCTTGGCGAACTCGCCTGAGTTCTCAGTGTCGGCTTAACTTACAATTTACCCTGTTCGATCGAGCCGATCGGCGGAAATAGGCCAGCGGCATGACCCTTGCTTGGCAAGGGTCATGCTGAAGCGGATCAAACGCCTGTTCGTCATCAAGACTCGCTTCGAGGCGTGCCTGATCATCTACGCGCTCGCGGTCGGCGCGATGCAGCGCGGCAAGGCCTATCTGGTCGAATATCCCGGCTATGGCGGCTGGCTGCTCTGCGCGGCCTGTACCGGCGCGGTGTTCATGGCCGGTGCGATGATCTTCGACGCGCTTGCGCTCAAGCGCGCCGCCGAGTCGGGCTGATCCGCGCGACTGGCGCCGCGCATGCCGTAGCGTCGGCCGCACCTTGCTGGACAGGTCGATTCGTTTCGGTATGAAACCATCATGACCCTGCCCTCACCGCTCTTCGATCGCCTGCGGCTTCCCGTCATCGGCTCGCCGCTTTTCATCGTATCCAGCCCCGAACTGGTGATCGCGCAATGCAAGGCGGGGATCGTCGGATCCTTCCCTGCGCTCAACGCGCGGCCGCAATCGCAGCTCGACGAATGGCTGCACCGCATCACCGAAGAGCTTGCAGCCTGGAACCGCGACAATCCCGATCGCCCCGCGGCCCCCTATGCGGTCAACCAGATCGTCCACAAGTCCAACGACCGGCTCGAAAACGACCTTGCAACCTGCGGCAAATGGCAGGTGCCGATCACGATAACGTCGCTGGGCGCACGCGAGGATCTGAACGCCGCGGTGCATGGCTGGGGCGGCATCACGCTGCACGACGTCATCAACGATCGCTTCGCGCGCAAGGCAATCGAAAAGGGCGCCGACGGGTTGATTCCGGTGGCGGCGGGCGCCGGCGGACATGCCGGCGTCATCTCCCCGTTCGCGCTGATGCAGGAGATCCGCGCCTGGTTCGACGGGCCGGTCGCACTGTCGGGCGCGATCGCGCATGGCCGGTCTATCCTCGCCGCGCAGGCCATGGGTGCCGACTTCGCCTATATCGGCTCGGCCTTCATCGCGACGCGTGAGGCCAATGCGGGTGACGATTACAAGCAGGGCATCGTCGAGGGCCGCGCCGCCGACATCGTCTATTCGGATCTCTTCACCGGCGTTCACGGCAATTATCTGCGCGGCTCGATCAGCGCGGCCGGGCTCGATCCCGACAATCTGCCTGATGGCGACCTGAAGACCATGGATTTCGGATCGGGCGGCAACCAAAACAAGAAGGCCTGGCGCGACATCTGGGGTTCGGGCCAGGGAATCGGCGCCGTCGCGGCCGTGGAATCGGTGGCCGATCGCGTCGACCGGCTCGAGGCGGAGTATCGCGCTGCAAAGGCATCGCTCGATCAGGCGTATCGCGGATAGGCATCCGTCCGGCTGGATGAATCCATCCATCTTGTGTCATTCCCGCATACGCGGGAATCCAGCTTTTCCGTGAAGTATCCGAAAGGAGAAGAAGAAGCTGGATTCCTGCTTTCGCAGGAATGACAGGCAGCGTGGAAATGTTCCGATTCCGACGGACTAACCTCCGCCGCGCGAGTGCCGTATCAGAAAGCCGCTTCGAGCCGCCGCATCAGGCTGTGCGCCGGGCTCGGCGGCACCTCGCCCGGAACCAGTCCCCGATCGATCCGCTTGACACGCTCATAAAGGTCGACGCTCGCTTCGATCAGTCCGCGCGCATCGTCGGGCAGGCGCTCGACCAGTGCCTCGTCGCTCGCCGCGGCATGGCCGACGCGGCGTGACGGATGCCGGCCCTGGATGGGACTCAATTCCCCGGTATCGATCGCGCGCTGGGTGAGCAGCCAGGCAATGACGTGCATCAGCCGCGTCGTCACCTTGAGCGACTCACACGAAAATCCGACGCGCAGCATCGGATCGAGCATCTCGCGATCGTCGCGGCCATTCTCGTCGAAATAAGCGCGCGCCTCATCGGCAAGCAGCATCGCCTCGATGTAAAGCGCGTCGATGAGTCGTGGCGTCAGACGCGATTGATTTTGGCCCCAGTCCATGTCCGAAGACTGACACAATCGGCGCGTTCGCGAAACGATTAATCGCTGGATCGAGGCGGACATCTTCGCACATCGCGAACATGTCCCGGAATGAGTCAGGCCGCGTACCGATCAGGCGATGATGTCGGGAATCAATTGATCCTCGAACATGGCGATCTCGTCCTTCAATCGCAGCTTGCGTTTCTTCAGTCGCGCCAGCTGAAGCTGGTCGGGCGCGGCGATCTCCGAAAGCGACGCAATAGCGCTGTCGAGGTCACGATGCTCCATCCGCAGCAGCTCGAGTCTTGCCCTGATCTCTTCCGGTTCCATGGCGAGCCCCTGATTTCAGCGGGTCAGCGATAGGGCGAGCCGCCGTCCGGCTCAAGCGTGAAGCGCAATCGAATCGTCGCAGCGCCAATTGCAACCATCGCGTTCACTTGAATTGGATGCAGACAGGAAAGGAATTTGGTGCTTCAATCCAATCCGCGTTGACCACCAGAAGGAGACAGAAGGATGGAACAGGCACATTTCTCGGCACTCGAGACCAAGCATGCCGGTCTTGAAAATCGGATCGCCGAAGAAACCCGCCGCCCCAATCCCGACCCGGTCGTCGTAGCCCAGCTCAAGAAAGAGAAATTGAGGATCAAGGACGAGCTTTCGTCACACTGATCGCCTCATGCTGAAGGGCCGGTTCGCCGCGCCCTTCAGTCGACCTTGAAGCGCGGCCGCCGTACGACCGGCAGCCTGACGTGCTTCGGCACGTTCGACTCCGCCAGACCAACCGGTTTGCGCGCGCGCTTCGGATCAATCTGATCATCGAAAGCGACGCCGATCTTGTCGATCGATCGCCATATGATCAGGCCGGTGACTTCGCCGATGCCACGCAGCGTGATCGTGACGGCTTCGCCGCGTACGAATGTCTCCGCGCAATCGGCCATCAGGCCGCCCGGCGAGAGATTACGTACGCGCACCGTCCGCTCCGACTGATCCGACAGCCGGCGCACTATCGCAGACAGGAACAGGCTGTCGCGCATCGCCTCACGGTTCTGCTTCGCGTTCGCCGCTTCGATCTTGATCGGGTGTTCCAACCTTCCAGGCCTCCGGATGATCGCGCGCGCCGGAAATGCGCGGGGCAATGGCGATCAATTAAGCCAAAAAGGGTGTCTAAAGCTTTAAGTCGAATGGTTATCGCGCATTCACTCGTCGCGCGAAATCTTCTCCTGACGCTCATGACGCTCCTGCGCCTCGACCGTCATCGTCGCGATCGGGCGCGCTTCGAGCCGCGCCAGCGAGATCGGCTCGCCAGTCACTTCGCAATATCCATATTCGCCTTCGGCGATGCGGCGCAGCGCCGCGTCGATCTTCGAGATCAGCTTGCGCTGACGGTCGCGGGTGCGCAGTTCGATCGACCAGTCGGTCTCGCTCGACGCGCGGTCGGTGACATCGGGCTCGCGCAGCGAATCATTCTGCAGCTGATTCAGCGTGTCGCGTGATTCGCGAAGGATATTGTCCTTCCACGCATTGAGCTTGGCCTTGAAATAAGCGAGCTGCCGCTCGCTCATAAAGGCCTCATCGGGGGATGGCCGGTAGTCGGTGTCCAGCACCGGCGGTTTCGACAAGGGATCTCGGTCTCCCTCGCTGGTCGTCAACGCCGTCGCCATACCCGTCTCCAGTTACGATACATTCCGGCCCGGCCGTATCACGCCCGCGCCAGACGCCCACTCCGGCGCGGCTATAGCCACGCCCAAAATGCCGCACAAGCCAGCGAATCGACGAAGCCCCGCATTCGGTCGAAACCACGGGCCCGTGCGCGTCCAAGCGCTCTAATCTTCGCCATATTGAGGCGCGATGAACCGGCCAGCCCACCCCGACTCGGCCCGACTCGATATCGTGATCACCAGCATGTTAACCGTCTCGACTGGGCGAAGGTTTAACCATCGACGCGTAAAACGCCCTGTAATGAGACATTAACCAATTCCCTTCCGGTCGAGATGGGCATGCACCCGGATCGAATGAGAAAATCATGGTTAATAATCTTGTTATTGGGCGACGAATGAAGCCTTTTTAGGCGTGTGTCAGGTCGGGGGCGCGGTTCCGGTAGATAGTCCGGGCAGCCGCAACGGCCGCAGAGGAAAGAGATTTGCGATGTCTGTTCGGATGGCCTTGGCGAAACTCTGCGCATGCACCTGCGGCGGCGCGATTGTCGGCGGCGGTGCGATGCATATCGCGGATGCACCCCGCCCGGCGCACGTCACGAGCGCGAAAAGCACCAAGGCGGTCAAGCGCCCGGTGAAGCGCGTCCGTTATGCGAAACGCCCGGTGAAGCGGATCAAGCGCGTGGTGACCACCACGACGCAGACCGCCTGCGCGATGCCCACGGTGGTCACGGTCGCCCAAGCGCCGATGCCCCCCATTCCCTATGCCGGCGTCCCCTTTGAAGGCGGCGGCGGCGGCGGTGGCGGCGGCGTCATGGTCGGCGGCAGCGGCGGCTTTGGCGGCGGCGGTTTCTTCGGCGGCGGCTTCTTCAGCGGCGGCAGCTCGGGCGGCAATATCGTCATCTCCTCGACCAGCAGCGGCGGATCGACCTCCACGTCGAGCGGATCGAGCAGTTCGAGTTCAAGCTCGAGCAGCAGCTCTTCGAGTTCGTCGAGCAGTTCCAGTTCGTCGAGCAGTTCCAGTTCGTCGAGCAGCTCGAGCGGCGGCAAGCCGCCCAAGCCGCCGCACGGATCGAGCGGCCATCATGGATCGAGCGGCCATCACGGTTCTTCGGGCAGCTCCGGCTCCTCGGGCAGCTCCGGGTCTTCCGGCAGTTCCGGGTCTTCGGGCAGCAGCGGTTCGTCGAGTTCGTCGAGCTCCAGCAGCAGCTCGAGCTCGTCTTCGAGCAGTTCCAGTTCGTCGAGCAGCTTCGGCGGATCGAGCGGCTGGCACGGATCGAGCAGCAGCCACGGTTCGAGCAGCAGCCATGGCAGCACGGGCAGTTCCGGATCGAGCGGCACGCCGGTTCCGGCCCCGCCCGTCGTCCTGCTGTTCGGCGCCGCAGCAGTCGCGCTCGTGGCGCGCAAGCGGCTGGTCAAGCCGAAGGACTGACAAGTTTTGTAGAGCCCAACGCATGGGCGGCGCATCCACAACCCCGGATGCGCCGCCCCTTTTTTTGATCAGGCCGCGACGATGATCTTCTCGATCTGGTCGACCGGATGGCCGGTCAGGTCCTTGGCGATTTCCCCGACGAGGCGATTCTCCACTTCCTTGTGATAGTGCTTCCTGAGTTCGCCGAGCGTCCTTGGCGGCGCAACGATGATCAGCGATTCGAAATCGTTGGAGAGCGCACGCTTGCGCAACAGGTCGGCAGTCTCACTGGCGAAGCGGTCTTCCTCCAGCTGGTGGAAATCGACTTCGGCAAAGCTGTGGCGGCCATGGCCGACGCTTGAAAAGGACAGGCCGGGGGCGTCCGACTTCTGGTCGCGATCGGGTGGATTGTCCTGTTCACGCACATGATCCATCGCAAGATTCGGGTGTTTCGCGTCACCCTCGTTACGGAGGAACAGCATTTTCCGGCCGTCGGCCACCACCACCAGGCTCTTGTTCGCGATCAGCATCGACGCACTCCTTCTGTTAGCGTCGACGGATAACGCGCCGCGCCCATGCGTGGTTGCGGCTTGCATGGCCGCAGCGCCCTCGCCATAGCCGCGCCATGCATGATATCCGCCTGATCCGCGAAGACTCCGCCGCCTTCGACGCCGCGCTCGCCCGCCGCGGCGCAGCCCCCGCCTCGACCGCCCTGATCGCGCTCGACGAGGAGCGCCGCGCCGTCGTCACCGAAGCACAGACCGCCCAGGCCCGCCGCAACGAGGCATCGAAAGCGATCGGTGCCGCCAAGGCGCAGAAACGCGACGACGAAGCCGCCGCGCTCATGGCGGAGGTCGCGATCCTCAAGGAGACGCTGCCGGCGCTCGAAGCGCGCGAACGCGAGCTGAACGACGCGCTGAACGATGCGCTCGCCGCCATTCCCAACCTGCCCGATGCCGACGTACCCGATGGCGCGGACGAAGCCGACAATGTCGAGATCTCGCGCTGGGGAACGCCGCGCAGCTTCGACTTCAAGCCGCAGGAACATGCCGATTTCGCCCCGGCGCTCGGCCTCGATTTCGAAAGCGCCGCGCGCATTTCAGGCGCACGCTTCGCGGTGCTGCGCGGCGGTATCGCCCGGCTCCACCGCGCGCTCGGCCAATATATGCTCGATCGCCAGTCCGACGCCGGCTATGCCGAGACCGCGCCGCCGCTGCTGGTGCGTGACGAGGCTGTCTTCGGCACCGGCCAGCTTCCAAAATTTCACGACGATCTGTTCCAGACGACCGACGGACGCTGGCTGATCCCGACCGCCGAAGTCAGCCTGACCAATCTGGTCCGCGAACAGATTCTCGACGAAGCGGCGCTGCCGATTCGCCTGACCGCGCTGACTCCTTGTTTCCGCTCCGAAGCAGGATCCGCCGGACGCGACACGCGCGGGATGATCCGCCAGCACCAGTTCGAAAAGGTCGAACTGGTCACGATCGCCACCCCCGAACAGTCGGAAGACGAGCATCTGCGGATGACCGGTGCGGCCGAGGCGATCCTCCAGGCGCTGTCGCTGCCCTATCGCAAGATGCTGCTCTGCACCGGGGATATGGGTTTTGCCGCACGCAAGACCTATGATCTCGAAGTCTGGCTGCCCGGGCAGAATTGCTATCGCGAGATCAGCAGCATCTCCAACTGCGGCGATTTCCAGGCGCGCCGCATGGCCGCGCGCTATCGCCCGGCTGGGGACACCAAGGGCACCCGTTTCCTCCACACGCTCAACGGATCGGGGCTGGCGGTCGGACGCACGCTCGTCGCCGTGCTCGAAAACTATCAGGAGGCGGACGGCTCGGTCCGCGTGCCTCAGGTGCTGATCCCCTTTATGGGCGGCATCGAACAGCTGGTGCCCGCCTGATGCGTATCCTGGTCACCAATGACGACGGCATCCACGCACCGGGCCTCAAGGTGATGGAAGCGATCGCCCATGCCCTGTCCGACGATGTCTGGGTCGTCGCGCCGTCGGAAGAGCAATCGGGCGCGGGCCATTCGCTCACGCTCAGTCGTCCGGTCCGCATCCGCCGCCATGGCGAGCGTCGCTGGTCGGTGACGGGCACGCCCACCGACTCGGTGCTGATGGCGCTCGGCCAGCTGGTCGAGGGTGAGAAGCCCGACCTCGTATTGTCCGGGGTGAATCGCGGCGCCAATCTCGGCGAAGACGTCACCTATTCGGGCACCGTCTCCGCGGCGATGGAGGGCGCGCTCGCCGGCGTGCCCGCAATCGCGCTCAGCCAGGTCTATGCGCGCGAAGGCATGGGCGACAGCGTGCCCTTCGCCGTCGCCGAGGCCTGGGGCGAACGCGTGCTGCGTCCGCTGATCGGCATGAAGATGCCGTTCCGCACGCTCATCAACGTCAATTTCCCCGCCACCACGCCCGATGCGGTGCGCGGCGTGAAAGCGGTGCGGCAGGGTTTTCACGATTATGGCCGCACCCGCATCGTCAAGGGCACCGACCCGCGTGGCTATCCCTATTACTGGTTCGGCCTGGGCACTACCGAGCATACGCCGGGTCATGCCACCGACCTGGAGGCCATCGCCGAAGACTGGATCACGGTGACGCCGCTGCACCTCGACCTCACCCACGACGAATCGATGGCCGCGGTCGACGCGCTTTATCGATAAGCCGTTGCATGACGGTGCATGCAAACCGCTGAAATCCATGCTAGTCTAAACAATATGGGCGCTAGGGTGGGGACCAGAAGCATCATCGCAGCAACGGCGCTGCTCGTCGCGGGCTGCGTCCCGCGCGGCGGATCCGCGCCGCCCGCCCCGCCGCCGCCCGTGCCGATGCTCGAAACCGAGATCGTCAATCTTCCCGAAACGCCACCCGCCTGGGAAGCCAAGCCCGCCGCAGCCGGCGCGAAGCAGGTCGAGGGTTCGCTCTACCGCGTGGCGGACGGCGACACGTTGCGCGGCGTGGGCGAAAAGACCGGCGCCGGATCCGAAGCGATCGCGCGCGCCAACAGCCTGGTCGCGCCTTACACCATCTTTCCCGGCCAGATGCTGCGCATTCCCGCCGGCCGCTATCACCGCGTCGGCCAGGGCGAAACCGGCATCGCCATCGCGCGCGCCTATGGCGTCGGCTGGTCCGACATCCTCGCGCTCAACGGTTTGCAGGAGCCGTTCGTGCTGCGTGTCGGCCAGCGGCTTGCGCTGCCCGATGCCGCCGCACCGCCGCAGCGCCAGACGCTCGAACAGCGCGCCGCCGCCTTCCGGCTCGACATCGCATCGATCCTGAGCGGCGGCGAACCGGCATTGCCCGAGGGCAAGCCCCCTGCCCGTCCTGCCGCCACCGCCGCACGCACTTTGCCGCCCAATGCCGCCGTGGCGGCTCCGTCACGCTTCCAGGGCGGATTCATCTGGCCCGCAACCGGTCGGCTGCTCACGCGTTTCGGGCCGAGTGGAAAGGGTCAGGTGAATCAGGGCGTCAACATCGCACTGCCGCGCGGCACCGACATCAAGGCCGCGGCCGACGGCGTCGTCGCCTATGTCGGCGACGGCGTGAATGCCTATGGCGGGCTGATCCTGATCCGCCATGGCAGCGGCTGGGCGACCGCCTATGGCCATGCCCAGGAATTGCTGGTCTCGCGCGGCCAGGCGGTGAAGCGCGGTCAGGTGATCGGACGCAGCGGCCAGTCCGGCTTCGCCGACCAGCCCCAGCTCCATTTCGAGATCCGCCAGAACAGCAAGCCGGTCGATCCGATCAAGCATCTGCCGCCCGCTTGATGCCGATCCGCAAATCCCGTTTCGACCTGCGTTACGAGACGCTCCAGCGCAACACGCGCACCCCCGTCTGGCTCTCTATTGGCTGGCGCGTGCTGTTCGTGCTCGCGCTGGTCGGGATCGCGGTCGGCGTTCACTGGATCGACCGCACCGGGCTGCGCGACAATTATGACGGGCATGTGAGCTTCGTCGACGTCATCTATTTCACGATGATCTCGATCACGACGACCGGTTACGGCGATATCGCGCCGGTTTCGGAGCGCGCGCGGCTGTTCGACGCGCTCATAGTCACGCCGATCCGCGTCTTCGTCGTACTCGTCTTCCTCGGCACGGCGTATAATTTCGTGTTCAAAAGAACCTGGGACAAATGGCGCATGAAGCTGATCCAGAAGAATCTCCACGACCATATCGTCGTCTGCGGCTTCGGCACCAGCGGTTCCGAATCGGTCCAGGAACTGCTCGCTCGCGGCACCGATCCGCGCGAGATCGTCGTGATCGACCGATCCGCCGTCGCATTGGAACAAGCCGCGGCCTGTGGCTGCTCGGTGATCGAGGCGGACGCCACGCGCGACGAATCGCTCAAGGCGGTCAAGATCGACCGTGCCCGCAACGTCATCGTCTCGGCCGGGCGCGACGACACCTCGATCCTGATCGTGCTGACCGTCAGGCATCTGGCCGACCATGTACCCATCAGCGTGCTCGTGCGCGCTGAGGACAATGAGATCCTCGCGCGCCAGGCCGGCGCGACCACGGTGATCAATCCGGTCAGCTTCGCCGGGCTGCTGCTCGCCGGATCGTGCCATGGCCCGCATATCGCTGATTATATGGCCGATCTCGCGGCCACCGACGGCAGCGTGAAGCTGTCCGAGCG
This sequence comes from Sphingobium sp. FW305-3-2-15-F-TSA7, assembly GCF_058787155.1. NCBI lineage: Bacteria > Pseudomonadati > Pseudomonadota > Alphaproteobacteria > Sphingomonadales > Sphingobiaceae > Sphingobium > Sphingobium sp. FW305-3-2-15-F-TSA7. Next base: position 71,756 of record NZ_JBYSZM010000013.1, read on the forward strand.
GCCGGCAGCGCCACACGAAATCGGCAAGCCGCTGTCGGCGATCACCGACGGAATCGGCGTCCGCATCTATCGCGACGGCGCCCCGATCGCATTCTGGCAGCCCGCCGCGGCGTCGCTCGAGGCCGGCGACACGATCCTCGCGATCGTCCAGGGGGATGGCGCCCAGAAACCCTGATCGTCACGCCCTGATGACATTTGCGCGCGCAGGCACTATGTGGCGCGCTCCCATGGCACTCCAACTTCCCTCTCCGCCGAAGGTCGGCATGGTTTCGCTCGGCTGTCCCAAGAACCTCGTGGACAGCGAACGCATCCTGACCAAGCTGCGCGCCGACGGCTACAGCATGTCGCCCGACTATGCCGGCGCGGACGTGGTGCTGGTCAATACCTGCGGCTTTCTCGATTCCGCGAAGGAAGAGAGCCTGGAGGCGATCGGTGAGGCGATCGCGGAGAATGGCCGCGTCATCGTCACCGGCTGCATGGGCAAGGAAGCCGAGGCGATCCGCGCGCGCTTCCCCGGCGTGCTCGCGGTCACCGGTGCGCATCAATATGAGGAAGTGGTCGGCGCGGTCCATGAAGCAGCGCCGATGCCGCCCTCCGCCTTCCTCAACCTGGTGCCCGAGCGCGACCTGAAGCTGACGCCGCGCCATTACAGCTATCTGAAGATCTCAGAAGGCTGCAACCATCGCTGCGCCTTTTGCATCATCCCCTCGCTGCGCGGCGATCTGGTCAGCCGCCGCCCCGATGCAATCCTGCGCGAAGCCGAAAAGCTGGTCACGGCCGGAACCAAAGAGCTGCTGGTGATCAGCCAGGATACGTCGGCCTATGGCGTCGATATCCGTCACCAGCCGCGCGAATGGCATGGCCGCGAAGTCCGCGCGCACATGACCGACCTGTCGCGCGAACTGGGCAGCCTGGGCGCGTGGATCCGGCTCCATTATGTCTATCCCTACCCCCATGTCGATCAGGTGATCCCGCTGATGGCCGAGGGGCTGGTGCTCCCTTATCTCGACATTCCTTTCCAGCATGCCAGCCGCAACGTGTTGCGCGCGATGAAGCGCCCCGCCAACGAAGCGAAGGTGCTGGAACGGATCAAGAAATGGCGTGACATCTGCCCCGACATCGCGGTCCGCTCGACCTTCGTCGTCGGCTTCCCCGGCGAGACCGAGGATGATTTCCGCTATCTGATGGACTGGCTGGAGGAAGCCCGGCTCGACCGTGTCGGCGCCTTCCGCTTCGAACCCGTCGAGGGCGCCGCCGCCAACGACCTGCCCGATCCGGTACCGGAGGAGGTCAAGGAAGAGCGCTACGCCCGGCTGATGGAGCTGACCGCGCGGATCTCCGCCGAGAAGCTCGAAGCCAAGATCGGCCGCACGCTCGACGTCATCATCGATGCGGTCGACGATGAAGGCGGCGCGACCGGCCGCTCCAAGGCCGATGCGCCCGAGATCGACGGCGAAGTCCATCTGCGCGACGCCGAGGGACTGAAGCCCGGCGACATCGTTGCGGTCGAGATCGAGGATGCCGACGAGCACGACCTGTTCGGCGTTCCCGTCACCGACTGATCGGCCAACGCGTCCTATGCCAAGGTGCAGGGATGCTGACGCATCCGCACCCTGGAACGCTCAAGCGCCGCGCGGGCTTTACCAAGGCTCGATGAGTCATGCTCATCGAGCCTTGGTATGAGCGCTTGCGGTGTGCTCAACCGGCTGCGATACGCACCCGGCGATGACCAAGTCCGTGGAAACAAACGCCGAAGCTGAAAAACCGCCGCGTCGGCGCGTGCGCCGGCAGGCACCGACCGTACGGCGTCAGGATCTGCTTGCGGTGACGATCAGCTGCCTTGCGCGGCTGGGCGCGCGCGGGACCACAGGCCGCGAGATCTGCCGCCAGGCCGGCGTCTCGCACGGCCTGCTTCGCCACTATTTCAAAAACCCCGACAATCTGCTGCTCGAAACCTATCAGGAGCTGTGCGACAGCGTGATCGTGCGCTTCGAGGCGGAGATGATGCTGCCTCATGACGATCCATGGGAAACGATCGATCGTTTCCTGGTCATGCTGTTCTCCGACGAATGGGCCAATCCCGATATATTGGGCGCCTGGATCGCATTCTGGACATTGGTGCGCAGCAACGAGGAATTCGCGGCGGTCAGCGAGGATTATAATCGCCGGTTGCGCGAGATGCTGGCCGAAGCGGTGCTGCGCCTGCCGCCGGGCCCGGTGCCGGCCCATGACATTGCCGCCTTGCTCTCGGCGGTGACCGACGGGCTCTGGATCGATTTCTGCCTGTCACCGACCCGCATGCCGCGCGATCGCGCGCTCGAACTCTCACGACTGACGCTGCACCGGCTCGCGCCCCGTCCGGACGCCTGACCGTCACAAGACCGCGTCGCGCGCTTCCTCGCCGATCCACGTCCGAAACCGTGCGAGCGGCGCGCTGATCGCCGCACCTTCGGGATAGACGAGATAATAGGCCTCGTCGGTCGAGAGCGGCACCGGGATCGGACAGACCAATGTGCCCGCCGCGAGCTCGGGCTCGATCAGGAAGCTCGGGATCAGCGCGGCCCCCGCCCCGGCCGCCGCCGCCTGCGCCAGCATCAGGAAATGCTCGAACGCCGGCCCGCCGGTGATGCCCGGTGCATCGACGCCCGCGGCACGCAGCCAGCGATCCCAGGCCGTGCGGCGCGATGTCTGGAACAACAAGGATTTCCCCAGGAAATCGGCGGGCGTGGCGATCGGATTGGCCGCGAGCCATTCGGGCGAACAGACCGGCAGCGCCGTTTCCCGAAGCAGGAAATCATGCACCGCGCCCGGCCAGTCGGGGCGCCCGAAATGGATCGCGGCATCGAATGCCTCATCGGCGAAATCGAACGGGAATGAGCGCGCGGCGAAATTCACCACCAGTTCGGGATGCCGTGCGGTGAGTCGCGGCAGGCGCGGCGCGAGCCAGCGCATCCCGAAGCTCGGCAATGTCGCGATGCTCAGCTCGTTGGTCGGCCGCCCATCGGCAAAGCGCGCGGTGGCACGGCGGATCCGATCGAGCGCCGGACCGACATCCTCGGCATAGGCCCGCCCCTCCGCATTGAGGCTGACCCGGCGGCCGGTCCGCGTGAACAATGGCGCCTGCAGCCAATCCTCCAGCAGCGCCACCTGCCGACTGACAGCGCTCTGGGTCAGGCCGACCTCTTCCCCCGCACGCGAGAAGCTGCCGAGCCGCGCCGCGGCCACGAAGCTGTTGAGCGCACCCATTGGCGGCAACAATCTGCGCGCTCCTTCATTCCAATCCATCATCAGCAGATGACCCCTTCGCGTTTGTCATATCGTAGCATCTGCATCAGAGAGCCGCCAGATCGCGTTGGAGGTAATCATGCGCAACGGGAATGAAAGCACGATCGAACGGCTCGTTATCGGCACGCTGGGCGACGCGGCGGGCATGGCCGCGCTCGATGCGCTGGCGATCGATCCGCGACTGCTGGCCGAAACCGGACAGACCGTCTCGCGTGCCGCCTTCGCCATGGCGCTGGGCGCGGTGCTGTTTGACGGGCTGCTGGCCCGCGTCCCCAGCGGCGCGGCTTATGGCGTGGAACGCCGTGCGCGCGGCGAAAAGATCCTGTTCGATCATGGCGCGCTGCGGACCATCCGCTTTCCCGTCGGCCCCACCGGCGCCCTGCCCGCCGGCCAGGACGCGTTCGCGCGCATCCTGGCGCCGCTCGGCTATCATGTCGCGGGCGTCTATCCGCTGCCGGCGCTCAAGATGACGGGCCATGCCTATTGCCATCGCGACCTGCCCGAGGCGATCCCGCAATATTTCGTGAGCGAATTGCATGTCGAGCGCTTCGACGACGCGTTCGGCGCGGCGGCGCGGCGCGTATTCGGTGGATCGCGCGACCCGCTGGGTCCCGAGGAAGCCGCGCTGCTCCACGATTTCGCGCGCCACAATGCCGTCCCCTTCGCGCAGGCACTTGCCATGCTGCCGCGCATCGCCGCCGCGTTCGACCGGCATCATGGCGAAATCAGCGTCGCGGATTATGAAATCCTGCTCGCGCGATCGGCCGAGGCAGGGTGGATCGCGACCGAGGGCAATGCCTTCAACCACGCGACCGATCGAGTCGCCGATGTCGATGCGCTGGCCGACCGGCTGCGCGGCGAGGGCTGGCCAATCAAGGATAGCGTCGAAATCTCGGGCAGCGGGCGCGTCCGCCAGACCGCCTTTCGCGCCGACCCGGTCGAGCGTTCGTTCGTCGGCGGCAATGGCATGCCGCGAACGGTCCCCGGTTCTTTCTACGAATTCATTACGCGTGAAACCGATCCCGCGACGGGCGCACTCGACCTCGCATTCGACAGCGGCAACGCAACGGGCATCTTCGCGATGACGCGGGCGGCGTGACCGGCCAAACCATCCTTCTCGCCGCTCTGGCGGAGATTGTCGGGCCGGCGAATCTGCTGACCGATCCAGGCGATCTCGCCAGCTATGCCAGCGACGGGCGCGGTGCGACCGGCGCACCGCTTGCGGTGGCGCGTCCGTCGAGTGCGGACGAGGTGTCGCGGATCGTCCGGCTCGCCGTAGCGGCTCAGGTCCGGCTGGTGCCGCAGGGCGCGCGCACCGGCCTGGTCGCCGCCGGAATCGCGGGACCGCAAGGCGACGAGATCGTGCTGACGCTCGAACGGCTTGCCCGCCCGCCGGTCATCGATCCGGTCAATCGCACCGCGGAGGTCGATGCCGGCGTGCCGCTGTCCGCCATCAACGCCGCGGCGGCGGAGCATGGACTGTTCTTTCCGATCGATCTGGGCGCCGATCCGTCGGTGGGCGGCATGATCGCGGCGAACACCGGTGGCGCGCGCTTCCTGCGCTATGGCGATGTGCGCCGCAACCTGCTGGGCATCGAGCTGGTGACCGCCGATGCCGAGCCCCGCCTGATGCGGCTCGGCGCCGCACTGTGGAAGAACAATGTCGGGCTGGACCTCAAACAGCTCGTTGTCGGCAGCTCGGGTTCGCTCGGCATCGTGACCCGCGCGACATTGGCCCTGGCCCCCCGGCCCGCCGCCACGGTGACCGCGATGGTCGCGCTCGATCGCGCCGAGTCGGCGACCGACCTGCTTGTCGCGCTCGAACAGGGTTTCGGCACCCTGCTGACCGCATTCGAGGGGATTTCCGGCCCGGCACTCGAAGCGGCGCTCCATCATGTGCCGCGCCTGCGCGATCCCTTCGCCGGCGTGCGGCCCGATTATGCCGTGCTGATCGAGCTTTCGGCGGGCGCGGCGTTCGATGCCGAATTGCTCGAGGACAAGCTCGGCGCGGCATTGATGCCCTGGTTCGATCGCGGCACGATCCGGGATGCGGCGGTCGATCGCGGCGACAGCCTCTGGGCGATCCGCCATGCCGTTCCCGAAGGATTGCGTGCCGCGGGCAAGGTGGTCGCCTGCGATATCGCGCTCCGGCGCGGTGACGTGATGCGTTTCCGCCGCGATCTGGCAGAGCGGCTGGCGGGCATCGCGCCGCAACTGCGCCTCCATGATTTCGGGCATATCGGCGACGGCGGCCTGCACTTCAACATGGTCTGGCCGGCCGAGGCCGGCCCCTTCGACCCGGAAATCGGCGAAGCCGCCCGCGCGGCGGTGTTCGTTGCGGTGGTCGAAGGCTATGGCGGCAGCTTCAGCGCTGAGCATGGCATCGGGCCGGGCAATGCGCATTGGTATCAGCGGCTGGTGCCGGCGGAGACGCGTGCTCTGTCCGGCGCCGTGCAGCAACTGATCGCACCGGCGCCGATCGGCCGGGTGGATTTTGGACTAGAGCAGGCTGTGTTTTGATGGAAGCGGAGAGCCTGCTCTATATATTTGTTTTAACGCGATTTTCGAGTCGTTCGATGATTCCATCGAACTGCAAATCACTCTAATGGGAGCAACGACATGACCGATGCATTGATGGGCGTTTACAATCGCGCGCCGCTCGCCGTTTCGCACGGCAGCGGCGCCTGGCTCCACGATATTGAAGGCCGCGCCTATCTCGATTGCGTCGCGGGTATCGCCACCGACGCGCTGGGCCACGCGCATCCGGCACTGGTCGCTGCGCTGACCGAGCAGGCCGGCAAGCTCTGGCACGTCTCCAACATCTTCCGCATCCCGGCGCAGGAAGAACTGGCGAAGCGCCTGACCGATGCGAGCTTCGCCGATGTCGTGTTCTTCGGCAATTCGGGGTCGGAAGCGATCGAGTGCGCGCTCAAGACCGCGCGCCGCTATCATTTCGTCAATGGCCAGCCCGAGCGGATCGACGTGATCGGCTTTGCCGGATCGTTCCACGGCCGAACCTATGCCGCGATCAACGCGGCGGGCAACCCGTCCTATGTCGAGGGTTTCGGCCCCCGCCTGCCCGGCTATGTCCAGCTGACCATCGACGACGAGGCGGGCATCGCCGAAGCGATCGCACGGCCGACCACCGCGGCGCTGATCGTCGAACCCGTCCAGGGCGAAGGCGGCGCGCGCGCGCTGACCGGCGAATGGCTGAAGCGCGTCCGCGACCTGTGCACGGCCCATGGCGTGCTGCTGATCTATGACGAAGTGCAGAGCGGCATGGGCCGCACCGGCAAGCTGTTCGCGCATCAGTGGTTCGAGGGCGTCGAGCCCGACATCATGGGCATCGCCAAGGCGCTGGGCGGCGGTTTCCCCGTCGGCGCATGCCTGGCCACCAGCGAAGCCGCAAAGGGCATGACCGTCGGCGTCCACGGCTCCACCTTCGGCGGCAATCCACTGGCGATGGCGGTCGCGATCGCGGCGTTCGACGAGATCGCCAAGGACGCGACGCTGGCCCATGCCCGCGCGATCGCCGACGATCTCAAGACCCGGCTGACCGACCTGGCAGCGCGTTATCCCGACCTGATCGTCGACGTCCGCGGCAAGGGGCTTCTGATCGGCCTGAAGATGATTCCCAATAATCGCGAGTTCATGGCGCTGGCGCGCGATCATGGCGTGCTCATTGCCGGCGGCGGCGAGAATTGCGTCCGCCTGCTGCCCCCGCTGATCCTGAGCCATGAGGAAGCGGCAGAAGCCGTCACCCGGCTGGAAGCAGCCTGCGAAGCCGCCCGCGCCCACCTCGCAAAGGCCGCTTGATGCTGGTGGTGCGGCCCGCCGGACCGGCGGACCTGGACGCGTTGATGGAGCTTGCGGTCCTGTCGGGCCGCGGCTTCACCAGCCTGCCCGAAGACGAAGCGGTGCTGTCCGAGCGGCTGGCCCTGTCGGAGCAGAGCTTCGCCAGCAGCATCGCGCCGGCCGAAGCCTGGTACACGTTGATGCTCGAGGATGCGGAGACCGGCGCCGTTGCCGGCGTCGCGGGCGTGCGCGCCGCGGTCGGCATGGGCCGGCCGCATTTCTCGTTCCGGATCGTCACCCTCGCCCAGCATTCGCTGGCGACGAAAACGCGCTTCGACCACCAGGCGCTGGTGCTGGTCAACGAATGCGCGGGCTGGACCGAAGTCGGATCGCTGTTCGTCCGTGCGGACCGCCGCAGCGGCGGCGCCGGCAGCCTGCTCGCCCGATCGCGCTACATGCTGATCGGCGCGGATCCGCTGCGTTTCTCGCACACGGTGATGTCGGAACTGCGCGGCTGGTTCGACGAGGACGGCCGATCGCCCTTCTGGGAAGGCGTGTCGTACAAATTCTACCGCATCCCCTTCGAACAGGCCGATCATATGGTGACCGCCAGCGACGGCCAGTTCATCCTCGACCTGGCGCCGCGCCATCCCATCTATGTCGAGCTGATCGACCAGGATGCCGCCGAGGCGATCGGCCGCGTCCATCGCGACGGAGAACCCGCACGCGCGCTGCTGGAACGCGAGGGTTTCGAACGATCGGGACTGGTCGACATCTTCGATGGCGGCCCCACCATGACCTGCCAGCGCGACGCACTGGCAACGGTGCGCGGCGGCCGCACGCTGCGCCTGGGCATCGGCCATGACGTCGAGGGCCCGCAATGCTTGCTGTCGAGCGCCGCGATCCCCACTTTCCGGGCGACGCACGCCGCCGCCGCGATCGACGACGGCACACTGACGGTTGATCCGCAAACCGCAACCGCGCTAGGCCTCCGCGAAGGTGAGGCCGTTCGAGTGAATGGGTGATATCGATGCATGTGAACGGCCAATGGAATCAGGCAGGCGGCGAGGTCTTTCGGTCGCTCGATCCCGCGACGGGAGAGACGGTGTGGGAGGGCGCGGCCGCGACCCCCGCGGATATCGCGACCGCCGTCGCTGCCGCACGTAAGGCAATGCCGGCATGGCGCGCGGCGCCGCTCGACGGTCGCATCGCGGCGGTGCGCCGCTTCGCCGAAGCGCTTGAAGCCGATCGCGAGGCATTTGCCCAGCTGATCTCGCGCGAGACCGGCAAATTGCTGTGGGAGACCCGCGCCGAGATCGGATCGATGATCGCCAAGGTCGCGGTTTCGATCGCGGCGAACGCGGAACGGACAGGTGAACGATCGGCGGACACCGATTTCGGCCGCGCCGTGCTGCGCCATCGCGCGCATGGCGTGATGGCGGTGCTCGGCCCCTATAATTTCCCGGGCCACCTGCCCAACGGCCATATCGTGCCCGCGCTGCTGGCCGGCAACACCATCGTCTTCAAACCGTCCGAAATCACCCCCGCCACCGGCGAGCGGATGATGCAGGCATGGGAAAAGGCGGGGCTTCCTGCGGGCGTGCTCAATCTCGTCCAAGGCGCCCGCGCCACGGGCGAGGCGCTGGTCGCTGCCGATATCGACGGGCTGCTCTTCACCGGTTCGGCCGGCGCAGGCGCGGCGTTGAAGCGCGCGACCATCGATCGCCCGCATCTGATCCTGGCGCTCGAGCTGGGCGGCAACAATCCGCTGATCGTGTGGGATTCGCCCGAGGCGGCCGCGTCGATCATCGTCCAGTCGGCATTCGTCACCACCGGGCAGCGCTGTTCGTGCGCGCGCCGGCTGATCGTACCACAGGGCGCGACCGGCGATGCGATCGTCGACGCGGTCGACGCGATGGCGGGCCGGCTGCGCATCGGGGCATGGAACGATGCCGAGGATGGCTTTATGGGACCGCTGGTCTCGGACGCGGCCGCCGCTGGCGCACGTGCCGCCTTTGCCGGGCTGGAAGCGCGCGGCGCGCGTACCATTCGCGGCTTTGACGGCGTCGACGGACGCTCCGCCGCCTTCGTCACGCCGGCGATCCTGGACGTGACGGGTGTCGACGTGCCCGATGCGGAAATCTTCGCACCGGTTCTCCAGATCACGCGCGTCGCCGATTTCGATGCGGCGATCGCAGCGGCGAACGCAACGGCATTCGGCCTTTCCGCCGGATTGATCAGCGCTGACGCGGCGCTCTGGGATCGCTTCCTGGAAGGGAGCCGTGCGGGCATCGTCAACCGCAACCGGCCGACGACGGGCGCGGCGGGCAACATGCCGTTCGGCGGGCTGGGCGCATCAGGCAATCATCGGCCAAGCGCCTATTATGCCGCGGATTATTGCGCTTATCCGATCGGCAGCTTCGAGGCCGACGCGGTCGGCGCGGTCGCGGTTCCGGGGCTGGCCGCCTGATGAGCGAACCGAGCTGGATCCTGACACTGACCTGCAACGACCGGGTCGGCATCGTCGCGGGTGTCAGCGCCTTTCTCGCCGCGCGCAGCGGCTTCATCCTCGACAGCCAGCAATATGCCGATATCGAGACGGCGCGCTTCTTCATGCGCGTCGTCTTCACCGCCGGCGGCCCCGATTTTCCCCGCGAAACCGAGCAATTGTGCGCCGAGTTCGCCGAAACCGCCGCGACGCTGGACCTGGACTGGTCGCTGACCGCCGCCACCGAGCGCCCCCGCGCACTCATCGCCGTGTCCAAGGGATCGCATTGCCTGAACGACCTGCTCCATCGGCGGCAGACCGGCGGTCTTTCGGTCGATATCGTCGGTGTCGTCTCCAATCACGACGATCTGCGCGGGCTGGTCGAATGGCATGGTCTGCCCTGGCATCATCTGCCGGTGAATGCCGACAATCGCGATACGCAGGAGCGCGCGATCGAAGCACTGATGGCCGATACCGGCGCGGAACTGCTGGTGCTCGCCCGCTATATGCAGGTGCTGTCGCAGGATTTCTCGGCGCGCTTGAGCGGACGCTGCATCAACATCCATCACAGCTTCCTGCCCGGCTTCAAGGGCGCCAAACCCTATCATCGCGCCCATGCGCGCGGCGTGAAGCTGATCGGCGCGACCGCGCATTTCGTGACCGCCGATCTCGACGAAGGCCCGATCGTCGAACAGGCCGTCGAGCGCGTCGATCACCGCGCCTCGGTCGACGACATGATCCGCATCGGCCGCGATATCGAGGCTCAGGTACTGGCCCGTGCGGTCAACGCGCTGGGCGAGCGGCGGGTGTTCCTCAATGACGGGAAGTCGGTGGTTTTCCGGTAAGTTCGAGATGGATGGAAGACCGTTCGGGCTGAGCGGAGGGGTATAAGCACGGCTTATCTCGCTGAGCCAAGGACACTTCATTGTCATGCTGAACTCGTTTCAGCATCCAAGCCGCAACCCACACCACCGCGCCCGTTTGGGCATGGACCCTGAAACAAGTTCAGGGTGACGATGTGGGCCCCGGCCTCGGTCGAAGGTATAATCGCCAACGCCAAGGTCGAGATGCGAGACCTGATTGCAGCTTATGCTCGCAGCGAACGAAGCTGGTCCGTCGCCCAATCGTACATATCGGCCTCCGCCGCGCGCTGGGTGCGGTCGAGACGCTTCATGCGCTGCTCCACTTCCTCCAGCACATCCCTGGCGCGCCGGCGATCGCCGGTCTGCAGCAGCAGCGCGGCGTAGCGGCAGCGCGCTTCCTCACCCGGATAGCGCGCGACCAGATCGGCATAGGTCGCCATCGCCGGCGCGATCTTGCCCTGCGCTTCAAGGACGCGCGCGCGCAGCATCGCCAGCCGATCCTGCTCGCCGATGCCGGTGGGCGGCGCGATCTCGTCGACCAGCCGTTCCGCCTCCGCGGCCTCGCCGATCTCGATCGGGGCGCGGGCGAGCTTGGCCTTGGTCCGGTCGTCGCCGCCGGGCGAACGCACGAGCGCCTCGCGATAATAGGACACCGCTTCCTCATACCGGTCGAGCCCGGCGAGCGCATCGGCCATCAAGATCCGGTTCGCCACCGTATCCGCCAGCGACAATGCGTCACGCGCGCCGCGGAGATCGCGTTCCGGGTCGAGCCGCGACACCGCATGCACCGTCCGCACATGCCGATTGCCCCGCAATCCCGGCATGATCTCGAGAATGAAATAGGCGGCCGCGCCCGCGAGCGGCAGGAACATGATCACCATGATCCAGGTCTGGTTGCGCCCGCTGCGGATCACATGGATCGCGCAGGCGAGCTGGATCAGGACGGAGACGATCAGCCAGGGCATCAGCCGCTCGCCTTTTCCTCGACGGCCTGAGTACCGGGTTGCCGCACGGTCTCTGCCACGAAGCCGCGCTTCCACAGGATCCAGAGCAGGACCATGCCCGGAATCGCCGCCACGATCGTGAAGAGCCAGAAGCCCGGCCAGCCCAATGATTCGGCAAGATAGCCCGACGGCGTGGACATCCAAGTGCGGCCGACGCCCGCCAGGGCGGAAAGCAACGCGAATTGAGTCGCGGTGTAAGCCACACTCGAAAGGCCCGAAAAATAAGTGACCATCACGGTCAGTCCGATACCGCTGGTGATCTGTTCGACCGCAATCGCAACCGCCAGCCACGGAACGGAATGCCCGGCAAGCGCGACGATCACGAAGAAGAAGTTGCTCAGCATCATCATGAGACCGGAGATGAAAAGCGCGCGGCCCATGCCCAGCCAGGCCATGAATGGTGCCGCAAGCGCAGTTCCAACGATCAGGCCCCAGAAACCGAGCACCTTGTTGATCGCGATGAACTCGGTGTCGGAGAAGCCCAGTTCGACGATCATCGGATTGAGCATGCCCTGCCCCATCGCATCGCCGACCTTGTAGAGCAGGACGAAGAACAGGATCAGCACCGCGCCGCGCCGCTTCAGGAAATCGGCGAAGGGCGAGATGATGGTATCTTTGAGCCACTGGCCGCCCGTCGTGACGCGCTTCATTGCCCTGTCGTGCAGGCCCGGCCCGGCCCACATCGCGGCGACGATGCCGGGAATGATGCACAGCGCCGTCAAGCCATAGGCAAGCGCCCAGCCCAGATTGAGTCCCTCGGTCGAGGCCATCGCGATCGTGCCGACACCCGCGATAAAGGCGCCGATGCGATATCCCAGCTGATTTGTCGCGGTGCCGTGCGGCAGTTCCTCGTCGGAAAGGATCTCGATCCGATACGCGTCGATGATGATGTCCTGCGTCGCGCCCAGAAAGGCCGTCAGGATCGCCCAGAAGGCGAAGACGCCAAGATGGTGTTCCGGCTGGCTCGCGCCGAGCATCCAAACCGACAGGAACAGCAGCGACTGGACAAGAAACAGCCATGAACGCCGTTGCCCAAAGAGCGGCGTCAGGATCGGAAGATTGATCCGATCGACCAGCGGCGCCCACAGGAATTTCAGCGTGTAGGGCGTCGTCAGGCCGATCGCGAAACCGATGGTCTTCTTGTCGATGCCGACCTTCGCCAGCCAGAAGGTCATCGTCCCGAGGAGGAGCGCAAGCGGAAAGCCGCTCGATATGCCGAGCAGCAGCGCAGCCAGCGGACGCGGGCGTATATAGGGACGCATTGTTTCGAGAAAGCTTGAAGTCCCCGATGCCGTAGCGTCAGCCATGAACCATACCCCGCCCCTTCAATTTCCGCGGGAAACTATAGAATTTCTGGGATATGCCTAGCCCCAGAACAACCGGAATACCGCGAACGGAGAGGAATTGCGGCATGAACGCGCTCACCCCCACTTCGGGCCAGCTCGCGCTGGCGGATGCGATCGCGCATGGCTGTCCGCGCACGGGCGAAGGCGTCACCAGCGTTCCCGCCAGCGCCTATACCGACCCCATCCGCTTCGACACCGAACAGGAAAGATTGTTCCGCGGCCTGCCCCAGGTGATCGCACCGTCGGCGCTGCTGCCGCGTCCCAATATGGCGGTGCCGCATGACGGATTCGGCACGCCGCTGCTGATCGCGCGCGACGGCAAGGGGGTGGCGCATGTCTTTCGCAATGTCTGCCGGCATCGCGGCACGCGCCTGGTCGAAGGCGGCGAAGCCGTCTGCGCGCCCCGGCTCGTCTGCCCCTATCATGCCTGGACCTACAAACTCGACGGCTCGCTTGCCGGCATGCCGCGGCCGGACAGTTTTCCGGGGCTCGACAAGCAGGATTTCGGGCTGGTGAAGCTCCCGACCTTCGAAGCGGGCGGGCTGATCTGGTTCTCCTTCGCCGAGCAGGCCGATTTTGCCGGGGCGGAAACGCTGTCGCATGATTTCGACGCTTTCGCGCTTGGCGGCCAGCATCTGTTCCGCCGCCGGACCCATGACGTGCCCGCCAACTGGAAGCTGATCATGGACGCGTTCCTGGAAAGCTATCACGTCCAGCGGCTCCATGCCGACACGATCGGCCCCTTCTTTCAGGACGGGGTGACGAGCGGAGACACGATCGGCCCGCATCAGCGCTCCGCGGTCGGCCGCGAGGCCGCGGTCGCGGCGCTCGACCTGAACGACTGGCAGTCGCTGCGCGCGAGCATCACCTTCGCCTATCAGCTGTTTCCCGCCACCGTCATCATCGTCAGTCCCGATTATGTGAACCTGATGGTGCTGATGCCCCGCGCGGTGGACCGTGTGCTGGTCGAGGATTTCATGCTGATCCCCGAACCGCCCGCGACCGACAAGGCGCTGGCGCATTGGGAACGGAGCTGGACCTTGCTCGATGAAGGCGTCTTCGCGGGCGAGGATTTCCGCGCCGCGGCGCTGGGCCAGGAAGGTCTCGCCTCCGGCGCGATCGAACGGCTGACGCTCGGCACGCTGGAGACCGGCATCCGCACGTTCCACGATACGGTGGACGCGCATCTGGGCTGACCGGCGTGCCGTTCGTTACAGCGCGTAGAGACTCAATCCCACCGGCAGCCGCTTCGGGCGCTTGCCCCCCAAGGTCGCATCGACCACCGCGAGCGCATCGAGCAGCTCCCTGTGCCCATAGGGCTTGGCGAGGCAGCCGATCGACAAGTCCGGCGCATCGATCGGGCAGCTTGCGGTCACGAACATCAGTCGGAGCCCGCGCGGCTTCACCGCACGCGCCAGATCGACGCCATCGCGTTTCCCGGTCAGTTTCACGTCGCTCAGGACCAGATCGAGCGGTTCTGCCTCGATCACCGCCATCGCATCGCGATAGCGATCGACCGTCGCGACCACCTGATAACCCGCATGACTCAGGGCATTTTCGAGGTCGAACGCCACCAACGGCTCATCCTCTACGATAAGCAGCCGGTTGATCAGCCTTTGCTTGCGCCCAAACAGCATCTATGCGCTTGTCCTTTCGCGATACGCGTAGCGCATAGCCGCTCGCCAATGAGCGCGCATCGATTCATTTTGTTCCGGAGTCTGCCCGTGCCCCCGCCGCCGCATAACGCGAAGACCGGTCGTAAATCCGGTCCCAAAACGGGCTCCAGGCCCGATCCCAAAGGCGGCCCGAAGTCCGGCGCCAAGGACGCTTCCAAGCCTCATTCCAAGGCTGGTCCAAAGCGCGATGCCGACGCCGGCTCGAAACCCTATGCCAAAGCCAATGCCAGACGCGGCGGCGACGCCGACTCGAAGCTCTATTCCAAGGCCGAAGCAAAGCGCGGCGACGCCAGCGCGAAGCCCCATGGCAAAGCCAATACGCGGCGCGGTGCCGATGCCGGCTCGAAGCCCTTTGGCAGGCCCGACGCACGGCGCGGCGGCGAGGCCGGCTCGAAGCCCTTTGGCAGGCCCGACACACGGCGCGGCGCCGAGGGCGGCTCGAAGCCCTTTGGCAGGCCCGACACACGGCGTGGCACCGAGGCCGGCCCGAAACCCTTTGGCAGGTCCGATGCGCGGCGCGGCGCCGAGGCCGGCTCGAAGCCCTTCGGCAAGCCTGACGCACGGCGCGGTGCCGGTGCCGGTCCGAAGCCCTTCGGCAAGCCTGACGCACGGCGCGGTGCCGATGCCGGTCCGAAGCCCTTCGGCAAGCCTGACGCACGGCGCGGTGCCGATGCCGGTCCGAAGCCCTTCGGCAAGCCCGACGTACGGCGCGGTGCCGACACCGGTGCGAAACCCTTTGGCAGACCCGAAGCACGACGCGGTGCGGATGCTGGCCCAAAGCCCTATCCCAGGGCAGAGCCGAAGCGCAGTTCCACCCCCGGCCCAAAACCCTTCGCCAAGGCCGCTCCCAGCGCAGACCCGAATGCGATCCCGGCAACCGATGCACAGGCCGATCCCAAGGCCGGCCAACGCATCGCCAAGCTGCTCGCACGCGCGGGCATCGCGTCGCGTCGCGAGATCGAGCGGATGATCGAGGAAGGGCGCATCGCGTTGAACGGCACAACACTGGACACGCCCGCGACGATCCTGCCCTCGCTAGCCGGGATCACAGTGGACGGTACACCGGTGAATGCCGCGGCGCCGACGCGTCTGTTCCGTTATCATAAGCCAGCCGGCCTGCTCACCGCGGAACGGGATTTCACTGGCCGCCCGACCATCTACGACAAGCTGCCCGAGGACTTGCCGCGCGTGATTCCCGTCGGCCGGCTCGACCTCAATACCGAAGGGCTGCTGCTGCTGACCACCGATGGCGAGCTCAAGCGGCAGCTCGAGCTGCCGCGCTCCGGCGTGGTCCGCAGCTATCGCGCGCGCGCCTATGGGCACGTCTCCCAGGCACAGCTGGAGGATCTGATCGAAGGCGTCGAGATCGAGGGCGTGCGCTATGGTTCGATCGACGCCAATCTGGAACGCCGCACCGGCGCCAATGTCTGGGTCGAGATGAAGCTCACCGAAGGGAAGAATCGCGAGGTTCGCCGCGTGCTCGAACATCTGGGCCTCCAGGTCTCACGCCTGATCCGGACATCCTATGGCACGCTATCACTGGGCGACCTGCCCAGCGGTGCGGTTGACGAAGTGCTGCAGCATGATCTCGTCGCGTTCAGGAAAGGGCTGAAGTGACGTCCGCGTCATTGGCCGACGGATCGGCGATATGCGGATAATCGCCGGGGATTGGCGCGGCCGGGTGCTGCGCGCGCCGGTCGGGGACGCAACCCGGCCGACCGCCGACCGCACGCGCGAGGCGCTGTTCTCGATGCTTGCCAGCCGCCTCGGCAATTTCGAGGAATTGCGGGTGGCCGACCTGTTCGCGGGCACCGGCGCGCTCGGGCTGGAAGCGCTGTCGCGCGGCGCGGCGCGCTGCACCTTCGTCGAACAGGATCGCGCGGCAATCGCATCGCTGCGGGCCAATGCCGATGCGCTGAAGGCCGGCGACCGCGCCGATATCCGCGCCCAATCGGCATTGTCGCCGCTGATGGGGCCCTTCGACCTCGTCATGCTCGACCCGCCCTATGACAGCGGGTTGGGTCAAAAGGCGCTGGCCGGACTCGTCACGCGGGGCGCGATCGCCCCGGGCACCTGGGTCAGCCTGGAGACCGGCGCCCGAGAGGCGGTCGAGATTCCAGGATTCACCGTTGCCGTCGAGCGTGTCCACGGCAAGGCGAAGCTGACCCTGCTGACCATGGATTGATCGGGATCGGCGGTGCCGGGCCGATGATCCAGCCCACCTGCCCCTTCTCGATCTCCCTTTTGTCATTCCCGCGTTCGCGGGAATGACGGAAAGTGAGTTGGCCGGCCCTAATCCCGTGCACCCAGCGCGAGCAGTGCCACCAGGCTGATCGACGACGCGGCCGCGAGATACACGCCGACCCAGATCAGCCCGCCATAATCCGACAGCGCCTGCGCCGCGACCGGCGTCAGCCCGCCGCCGACGATGCCCGCCACGTTGAATGTCATCGACACGCCGGTATAGCGCACCCGCGTCGGGAACAGGCTGGGCAGCCATGCGCCGAGCGGGCCGTAGACGAAGCCCATCACGAACAGCGCGACGCTGAGCCCGATGAAGATGATGGCGAGCGAGCCGGATTCGAGCGCCGGGGCGAGCAACAGCCCGGTCACAATCGCCGCCATCGTGCCGTAGATCAGCACGCGTCCGGCACCGATCCGGTCGGACCACAAGCCCGCCAGACAGATGCCCAGCGCCATGAACATGATCGCGCCGATCTGCATCGACAGGAAGACCTGCCGATCGATGCCCAGCGTCTTGGTCGCATAGCCGAGCGCGAAGGCCGTGGAGAGATAATAGACCGCGAAACAGGCGATCACGCCAAAGGTGGCACCGACCGTCACTTTCCAGTGATCCCGCAACAACTCGCCCATCGGTACCGCGGGCGGCGGCCCCTCCTCCAGCACCGCGGCGAAGGCGGGGGTTTCGGTGATCTTGAGGCGGACCCAGAGCCCCACGCCGACCAGTATGATGCTGAGCAGGAACGGGATACGCCAGCCCCAGGCGAAGAACTGATCGGTGGTCATCATCGTGCCGAGGATCAGGAACAGCCCGTTGGCGGCGATGAATCCCACCGGCGCCCCGAGTTGCGGGACCATGCCATAGCGGCCGCGACGCCCCGGCGCGGCATTCTCGACCGCGAGCAGCGCTGCCCCACCCCATTCACCACCCAGGCCGAAACCCTGGCCGAAACGCAGGATGTTGAGCAGGATCGGCGCCCAGATGCCGGCGGTCGCATAGGTCGGCAGGAACGCGATCAGCAACGTCGATCCGCCCATCATCATCAATGAGGCGACCAGCGTCGATTTTCGCCCGATCCGGTCGCCATAATGACCGAACACCCAGGCGCCGACCGGCCGCGCGATAAAGGCGGTGCCGAGGCTGGCATAGGAGAGCAGCATCTCCATGCCCGGATCGCTCGACGGGAAGAATAGCGGCCCGAACACCAATGCCGCCGCGGTCGCATAGATATAGAAATCGTAGAATTCGACCGACGTGCCGACGAGGCTCGCGAACAGGATGCGACGGTTGGACGGCGCGGATATGCTTTTATTGGTCATGACCTCTCCCCGACCAGCGCCATAGCCGTTTAACGCTTCGGCGCAAAAGCGGGAAATCGGACCGTTAAATCCTCCCTGCGGCGCAGCCGTGGGGAGGGGGACCATGCGCAGCATGGCGGAGGGGAGCCGCGGAGCGGCTTGCGGTGTCGAAATTCCCCTCCACCACTCCAGCTTATGCTGGAGCGGTCCCCCTCCCCACGCCATGCGCAGGGAGGAGAAGATTGTGCCCCTAATCCGCCGCCGGAACCACCTTTTCCCCGCCGCCGATGGTCAGCGATGCGCCGAGCGATGCCATGATGATCGCGCCGATCGCGGCCCATTGCATCGGCGCGAGATGCTCACCGAGCAGGATCAGGCCGGAGAGCGCGCCGATCGCGGGTTCGACGCTCATCAGCGTGCCGAACAGATGCGCCGGCATGCGCGTCAGCGCCGCCATCTCCAGCGTATAGGGCAAGGCAGTCGACAGGATCGCCACGCCCAGCGCCATCGGCAGCAGTGCGGGGTTGAGCAATGCCATGCCCGCGTCCGCCACGCCGACGGGCACCACGAGCAATGCGGCGATGATCGTCCCCCAGGCGACACTGCCCGCGCCGAGATCGCCGCCGGCCTTCTTGCCGAACAGGATATAGCCCGCCCAGAAGGCACCCGCCGCCAGCGCATAGGCGGCGCCCAGCGGATCGATATCGCTGCCGCCCGTCCCGATCGGCAGCAGAAGCAGCAATCCCCCCGCGGCCAGCGCGACCCAGAGGAAATCGAGCGCACGCCGCGAACCGAAGACCGCGACCGCAAGCGGCCCGACAAATTCGAGCGAGACCGCGATGCCGATCGGCACCGTGCGCAGCGACATGTAATAGAGCAGGTTCATGCAACCGAGGGCCGCGCCGTACAGCAGCAGCGCCCGCCATTCGCCCGGCCCGGGCATGGTCCGCCAAGGTCGCATCGCGACGATCAGGATCAGCGCACCCAGGCCAAGCCGCAACGCGCTGGCGCCCGGCGCGCCGACCAGCGGAAACAGCCCCTTGGCGATCGTCGCCCCGATCTGGATCGAGACCATCGCGATCAGCAGCAACAGGATCGGATAGGCGATGTTCCGCCCCGTCATCCCGGACATGCCTTGCTCCTCCGAACATTGTGCAGCATAATGCACATATCGCTATGAGCAATATATTGCACAGTCAACCCCGCCCACCCCTTCTCGCGCATGTCGCCGGCAATCTGCGTCGCTATCGGAACGCCGAAAATATGAGTCAGGACGCACTCGCCACCGCCTCATCCGTCAGCCGGCGCATGATCGCGGCGATCGAAGCCGGCGACGCCAATGTCAGCCTCGCCACGCTCGATCGTCTTGCCGAAGCGCTGGGCGTGCGTTTTTCCGATCTCGTCCAGGGGCCCGCCGGCGCCAATCCGGAAAAGATCGAGGCATTGGCCTGGGCCGGGGACACACCGGAAAGCTCCGGCACATTGCTGTCGAGTTTCACCACGCGGCAGGAAGTCGAGGTCTGGCGCTGGTCGCTGGCGCCGGGCGAGTGCTACACGCCCGTCATCCATGGCCCGGCCTGGACCGAGACGGTGTGCGTGACGGAGGGCACGCTCGTCATCACCTTCATTGACGGATCGAAGACGATCGGCGCCGGCGATTTCCATGCCTATCGCTGCGACGACACCACGCGCCGCTACGACAATCCCGGCCCCGGCATCGCCCGCTTTTTCCGAACCATCTCGCATTGATTTTTGGCGGCGACGGTCGGTGCATGGCCGCAAATGATCCCGGTCCCGGCGAGTCGCCATCGTTGCGCGCCCTTGCCGTATGACGTCATGCAGCACCGATTTGACGCCATCCGGCCCCTTTTGCCCCGAATAAACGAAGAAATCACGCAACAAGGGACTCGGCGCATGCGCGACTCGGCCTTATGGGGGGTGACAGTTCGGACTTGAGTGGGGAGCGGTCCGGGTCGTCGCGGTGGGGACCGATGCGGCGGCACTGACCGGATGCGTATGAGCGAAAATGAAAGCATCACGAAACGGATCGCACGCTGGGTGGGATCCGGCAACGACGGCGGATCCTTTGCGCGCGCCGGCGAGCAGCGTCGCCGGCTGTTCGACGAGATCGGCACGTTCCTGTTCACCCACGACCTGGATTTGACGCCGCTCAATTTCAGCCTGGCGAGCGATTATCTCACCGGGAACAATCACCGGATCGCGACGGCGGTCGCCGCGCGGCTCCAGGCATCCGGCACGATCACCGACAGCTGGGCCGAGGCGCTGCTCGCCGCGGAACGGGATCAAGAACTGACCGCCGACGCGCTCCGCACGATGATCGAGCGGATCGAGGCCAATCTCGGCGATGCCGCGACGGTGATCGATCGATCGCATATCTCGGCGAGGGATTATGGCAAGGCACTGGCCGGTGCCGCGGAGGATCTGCCCACGATCGACAATTCGAGCGGCTTCATCAAATTGCTGAGCCTGACCGAATCGATGATCAAGGAAACCCGCGACGTCGAAAAGGAATTGCGGCGCCAGCAGAAGCAGGTCCAGCTGCTCGAGAAGAGTCTGGCCAGCGCGCGACACGCAGCCGAGCATGATCACCTGACCGGCCTGCCCAATCGGCGGGCCTTCGAAACGCGTCTGGCCGAAGATGCCAAAGCCGCCGGCAGCGCGGGCGAAGCCCTCACCATCGCCTTTTGCGATATCGATCACTTCAAGACGGTCAACGACACCCATGGCCATGCGACCGGCGATCGCGTGCTGAAACTCGTCGCCGAGATCCTTTCGGACATTTCCGGCGAAGCTTGCCATGTCGCCCGCCATGGCGGCGAGGAATTCGTCATGCTGTTCCGCAACATGACCAGCGCGCAGGTCTTCGAGATCGTCGACGACGCGCGCGAGACGCTATCGCAACGCAATCTGGTCAATCGGGTGACGGGCAAAAGGCTGCCCACCGTCACCTTTTCCGCCGGAATCGCCGATGTGCTGGCCCATGAGGATCCGCGTGGCGCGTTGAAGGCGGCCGATCAGGCATTGTACCTGGCCAAGAAACAAGGCCGCAATCAGGTCCAGATCGCGCAAGCCACGAACTGAGCCGCGGATGGCTTGCCCCGGCGCGCCATGTTCCCTAACTGTTCACGCGTGACCGTTCCTGCCCCCACCGAAGACCCGCCCTATCTGCGCGGCCTGAACCCAGCACAGCGCCAGGCCGTGCTGACCACCGAAGGCCCCGTGCTCGTGCTGGCCGGCGCGGGCACCGGCAAGACCGCGGCACTCACCGCGCGGCTCGCGCACCTGCTGCACACGCGCAAGGCATGGCCGTCGGAGATCCTGTCGGTCACCTTCACCAACAAGGCGGCGCGCGAGATGAAGGAACGCGTCGGCCGCCTGGTCGGCGACGTGGTCGAAGGCATGCCCTGGCTCGGCACCTTCCACGCGATCGGCGCAAAGATGCTGCGCCGCCATGCCGAGCTGGTCGGCCTGCAATCCAATTTCACCATCCTCGACACCGACGATCAGCTCCGCCTGATCAAGCAGCTCATCGCCGCCGCCGATCTCGACGAGAAGCGCTGGCCGGCACGGCAGCTCGGCGGCCTGATCGACGGATGGAAGAACAAGGGGCTGACCCCCGACATGCTCGACGCGGGCGAAAGCGAATTGTTCGCCAATGGCCGCGGACAGGCGCTGTACCAGATTTATCAGGACCGACTGCGCGCGCTCAACGCCTGCGATTTCGGCGACCTCCTGCTCCACATGCTCACCATATTGAAGCGTCATCGCGACGTGCTGGAACACTATCAGCAGCGCTTCAAATACATCATGGTGGACGAGTATCAGGACACCAATTCGAGCCAGTATCTGTGGCTCCGCCTGCTCGCCCAGGCGAGCAAGAACATCTGCTGCGTTGGAGATGACGACCAGTCCATCTATAGCTGGCGCGGCGCACAGGTGGAGAATATCCTGAAGTTCGAGAAGGACTTCCCGGGCGCTGCTGTCATCCGCCTCGAACAGAATTACCGGTCGACATCGCATATCCTGGCCGCGGCATCGGGCGTCATCGCCAACAATGCCGGACGGCTGGGCAAGACGCTCTTCACCGATGCCGGCAACGGCGAAAAGGTCGAAATACTCGGCGTCTGGGACGGGCCGGAGGAAGCGCGCCGCGTCGGCGAGGAGATCGAGGCGCATACGCGCCGCGGCGGATCGCTCGACGACGCCGCCATACTGGTCCGTGCGCAGCATCAGACGCGCGAGTTCGAGGATCGCTTCATCGCGATCGGGCTCAATTATCGCATCGTCGGCGGTTTCCGTTTCTACGAACGCCAGGAAATCCGCGATGCGCTCGCCTATCTGCGCATCGTCCACCAGCCCGCCGACGACCTCGCCTTCGAAAGGATCGTCAACGTCCCCAAGCGCGGCCTGGGCGACAAGGCGGTGGCGAAGCTACACATGCTCGCCCGCGCCGAGGGCATTCCGCTGACGCTCGCCGCCGCGCGGATCCTCGACACCGACGAGATCACGCCGCAGGCACGCCGCGCGCTCGGCAATTTCGTCGGCGACGTTGCCCGCTGGCGCGACATGGCGAACACGCTGCCCCATCCCGAACTGGCCCGCCAGATCCTCGACGAAAGCGGCTATACCGCGATGTGGCAGGCCGAAAAATCGGTCGAGGCATCGGGACGGCTCGAGAATCTCAACGAGCTCGTCCGCGCGATGGAGGAATATGAGACGCTGGGCGCGTTCCTCGAACATGTCAGCCTGGTGATGGACAATGAAGCCACCGCCGAAGAGGCCAGGGTGACGATCATGACGATCCATGCCGCCAAGGGGCTGGAGTTCGACACCATCTTTCTCGTCGGCTGGGAAGAAGGCGTGTTTCCGTCACAGCGCGCGCTGGACGAAGGCGGCCTCGCCTCGCTCGAGGAGGAGCGCCGGCTCGCTTATGTCGCGATCACCCGCGCGCGCCGCCGCGCCGTCATCCTCCACGCCGCGAACCGGCGCATCTATGGCCAATGGACGAGCAGCATCCCCAGCCGCTTCGTCGGCGAATTGCCCCGTGAGCATATCGAGGAACAGAGCAGCATGTCGGGCGGCGAAAGCCTGTGGCGCGCCAGCTGGTCCGAACGCGCCGATCCCTTCGCCAATGTCGGTCGCGGCACCGGCCGCGGCCCCGGCTGGCAGCGCGCCGCCGCCACCGGCAGCTTCTCGACCGCGCCGCAACGCGTGATGGAGGCACGGACCAGCGCGGTCAGCCTGGGCAATAAGGGCCGCAGCGACATCAGCCTGGGCATGCGCGTCTTCCACCAGAAATTCGGCTACGGCACCGTTGCCGAGATCGAGGGCAACAAGCTGGAGATCGATTTCGAGCAGGCCGGACGCAAGCGCGTGATGGACAGTTTCGTGACGCTCGGCTGAGAAAGTTCAACTGAACAGAAGCGCGCCGATGCTGGCGGCAACCACGCATTCGATCATGGCAAGCGATGCGTTCCACAGGCCCTGCCAGCGCGAAACGCGCAGATGCCGTGCGAACCAGCCGATCTGGAGACCGCCATAGCAGAGCAAAGCGACCAGGATCATCGCCAGGCCAAGCGGCGGCGCCCAGATCCAGGGAAGCTGAACGATGATCGCGGCGATCCCGAGCAGGAGCGCGAAGGGCGCCGCGACATAGCATTGACTGTAGAATGGCGGCCGCAGTGTCGCGCGTTCGAGCCCGATCCGCTGCTTGCGGACCAGCCGCGTCGCCATGATCAGCGGAAACAGGCTGAAGATCACGACGCGCAGCAGCACGAGATTGGTATCGCTGTCGATCAGGCCGGCCAGGCCGACATGGCTCTTCACGATGCTGTTCTCACCGACGACGGCCAGTTCGATCGCATGGCCGAGAACGAGCGTGAGCAGCAGGAACAAGGGCGGACTGAGCGTATCGGTATATTGCCGCTCCGCTGAATCGCCGAGCTCACTGTCCGCATAATCCATCATCCTGCGCGGATAACGCAGCGTCCGCCACAGAGTGACCGGATAAAAGACCAGCCAGGACATGACTTCGTAGAGCAGTTCGTCGAGCGATCGCAGCAGGTTGAAGAAATTCATCGTTCTTTCGCCCTCGCGTCCCGGCCCGCACCGCCCCCGGCCGGATCATCGTCATTTACCAATTAACATCTCGCCACGCCGTCGTCCCGTCCCGGCACAGCGGAAATCCGCCCCTTCTTCTCGCCCGCGCTTTGGGTAAACAAAGTGTGAATCGAACCGGGAGCATCGGCAGTGGCGGGCAAGGCAATGAAAAGCGCGATCGGCGCGGGCGTAAAGGCCTTTCTTGCCGTCGGCCTGATCGGAAGCGCGGTCGCGGCGAGCGGATTGCCCACGAAGATGCTGCCCACCGCATCGCGCCCCAAGCCCGTGGCGACGCCCGCGACACCCAAGGCCGAAATCGCGCCGGCAACCGCGCCCATGCCGAAGGCCACGCCCCGACCCGTCGCCGCCGAATCTGCCGAGCCTGCGCCCTATGTGATCAAGTCGGCGCTCCAGATTGACGGTCCGCTGAAACATGGCGCTTATGTGTGGAACGACGAGGGCGTTCCCGACGGGCCGATGCTGATCACTGTCGACCTCACGGCACAAACACTGTCGGTCTTCCGCGACGGCTATGAGATCGGCGTCGCCGTCATCCTCTATGGCGCGACCGACAAGCCGAGCCCGCTCGGCACCTTTCCGATCACGCAGATGAAAAAGCACCATATCTCGAATCTCTACAATGCGCCGATGCCCTATATGCTGCGCCTGACCAATGACGGCGTCGCCATCCATGGCAGCGACGTGAAATGGGGATCTGCAACGCATGGCTGCATCGGCGTTCCCCTCGAATTCGCCAAATTGCTGTTCGACCAGGTCAGACTGGGCGATCGCGTGATCATCACCGACGGACAGATGCTGCAGGTCGGGGCGAAGCTGCCCGCCGCGTAAGCCTTCGAAAACAAGGCCTAATCCACCTGTCGCTCCAGCGAAAGCTGGAGCCCAAGCCATGCCGTCAACTTCGCTGCAACCGACAGATCGTATGGGCTCCAGCCCTTCGACTTCGCTCAGGAGATCCTTTCGCTGGAGCGACGGGTGTGGATTTGGCCGACAATCATTTGTGACAATCTAATTACAGTTACGCTACAGGCTCGTGACAGCAACAGGAGCCCGACCATCCGGCAGATCGCCGCCCTTCCCTATTCGACCGACGAAACCGGCGCGATGCGCATCCTGCTGATCACGTCGCGGGAGACGCGGCGCTGGGTGATTCCCAAGGGCAATCGGATCAAGGGCCTGGCCGCGCACCGCGCCGCCGAGGTGGAAGCGTTCGAGGAAGCGGGCATTGCCGGCGTCGCCTGTCCCGCGCCGCTCGGCCGTTACCAATATCGCAAGAATCGGCGCGACGGATCGGCGCGGACGGCGACGGTGGACGTGTTCCCGCTGGCCGTCACCGATCAGTCCAAAACCTGGCCCGAGCGGGACGAACGGGAAACCCGCTGGTTTTCGGTGTCCGAAGCCGCCGAGGCCGTGGACGAACTCGATCTCAAGGCGATCATCGCGGCCTTCAGGGAGCCGCCACCGGCCCCGGGCCCATTGTATCGCGCAATATTATGGCTCCGCGAACAGGGAGCGGAAAGGATACCCATGCTGCGCTGGTTCCAGGCATTGATGCCCAAGCAAGGCCGATTCTTCGAGCAGTTCGAGGATCATGCGGCGACGCTCGTCGCGGGCGCCGACGCGCTCGCCAAGCTGCTGAAGGGCGGGCCGGACATGGCGCGCCATTGTCAGGAGATCTTCGACCGCGAACATGAAGCGGACGACATCATCCGCGACGTGCTGCAGGACGTCCGGCGCACCTTCGTCACGCCGTTCGACCGCAGCGCGATCACCGACCTGATCGGCGTCATGGACGATGCGATCGACCAGATGAACCAGACCGCCAAGGCGATCCAGCTGTTCGAAGTGACCGAATTCGCGCCGCAGATGCAGGATATGAGCGCGATCATCGTCGAGGCCGCACGGATCACCGCCGAGGCGATGCCGCTGCTGCGATCGCTCAACATCAACGCCCCGCGCCTGCACGACCTGACCGAGCGGCTGGTGAAGCTGGAAGGCCATGCCGACGAGATCCACGAAGCCGGCCTCAAGGCGCTGTTCAAGGCGGGCAAGAACGGCAATCCGATGACCTTCATCGTCGGACGCGAAATCTATAGCCATCTGGAAAAGGTCACCGACCGGTTCGAGGATGTCGCGAACGAGATCCAGGGTCTCGTGATCGATCACGCCTGAGCCGACGACCGCACATGGACGCCGCACATATCGCCTTTCCCTTGCTGATCGCGCTTATCGGCGTCGCATTGGCGTTCGATTTCCTCAACGGGCTGCACGACGCCGCCAATTCGATCGCGACCATCGTCTCCACCCGCGTGCTGCGCCCGCAATATGCAGTCGCCTGGGCGGCGTTCTTCAACTTCATCGCCTTTCTCTTCTTCGGCCTCCATGTCGCCGAAACCGTCGGCAAGGGCATCGTCCAGGCCAATATCATCGACGCGCAGGTGATTTTCGGCGCGCTGATGGGCGCGATCAGCTGGAATCTGATCACCTGGGCGCTCGGCATCCCGTCGAGCAGCAGCCATGCGCTGATCGGCGGCCTGCTCGGCGCGGGCACCGCCAAGGCCGGGCTGTCCGCCGTGGTGTGGAGTGGCGTGTTCAAGACCAGTGCCGCGATCGTGATGTCGCCGGCGATCGGCCTGTTCCTGGCCTTGATGCTGGTGCTGATCACATCCTGGCTGTTCGTGCGCTTCACCCCGCTTTCCGCCGACCGCTGGTTCCGCAAGCTCCAGCTCGTTTCCGCATCGCTCTATTCGCTCGGCCATGGCGGCAACGACGCGCAGAAGACGATGGGGATCATCGCGGTGCTGCTCTATTCGCAGGGCATGCTTCAGGGCGAATTCCACGTTCCCTTCTGGGTCGTGATCTCGTGTCAGGCGGCGATGGGAATGGGCACGCTGTTCGGCGGATGGAAGATCGTCCACACCATGGGATCGAAGATTACGCGCCTGACGCCGGCACAGGGTTTCTGCGCGGAAACGGGCGGCGCGATCACCCTGTTCGCCGCCACCCATTTCGGCATCCCGGTTTCGACGACGCACACCATCACCGGCGCGATCGTCGGCGTCGGCGCGTCGCGGCGGCTGTCGGCGGTGCGCTGGAACATCGCGTCGAGCATCGTCGTCGCCTGGGTCGTGACCCTGCCGGCGGCCGCGGTGATCGGTTCGCTCTTCTACTGGCTGACGACCTTCTTCGCCTGACATCGGAACCCGGCGGCAATGCGGCCCGTTCCTGCTCCACCCCCATGCAGGAGCGTGTCATGACCAGCCCGCAAGAACTCGAAACCCGTTTCTGGAAGGCGTTGCGATCCGATCGCACGATGATGCTCGGGCTCGACGGGATCGCCGACGGTCATGCCCAGCCGATGACGGCACTGACCGACGAGGATACGGAACGCAGCCCGATCTGGTTCTTCACCACGCGGGACAATATGCTGGTGAAGGAAATGAAACTGGGTCACCGCGCGATCGCGCATTTCACATCGAAAGGACATGATCTGTTCGCGACGATCCACGGCGATCTCGTCATCGAGGACGATCGCGGCATGATCGACCGGCTGTGGAATCGCTGGGTCGCCGCCTGGTTTCCCGGCGGAAAGGACGATCCCCAACTTCAGCTCATTCGCCTCGATCCAGAGCGCGCCCAGATCTGGCTCGACGAGAACAGCCTGTTCGCCGGGGCGAAAATGATGCTCGGCCTGGGCGATCCGAAACAGGATTATAAGGACAAGGTAGCCGAGGTTTCGCTGGGCTGACCGAAGGTCTCCGCCCGGCCTGATCGCGATGCCGTTCGGCGCCTGATTCACGCTCCCGTCGGAATCGCAAAGCGCTTCCAACGAGACCGATCAGGACATTGGCTTCGAGCCTGATTCACGCTCCCGTTGGAATCGCAAAGCGCTTCCAACGAGACCGATCAGGCTCTAGGAGGCGGGCGTGGAGAAGCCAGCGCACCCCTTCGCATTCCGCGATTTCCGTGCCTATTTCGTGGCGCGGTTGACGTCGACACTGGCGCAGATGGCGATGGTCATCGTCATCGGCTGGCAGGTTTATGACCTGTCGCGCAGCCAGCTCGGCATGACGCCAAAGGAAGCCGCGCTCCAGCTCGGGCTGATCGGCGTTGCCCAGTTCCTGCCGCTGCTGATCCTGACCCCGGTCGTCGGCTGGGTGGCGGACAAGATCGACCGGCGCTGGATCGCCCGCGGATCGATCGCGCTCGAGGCGGGCTGCGCGCTCGCTCTGGGCTGGCTGAGCTGGACCGACGCGATCGCCCTGCCCGCTTTGTTCGCCGTCGCGGCGCTGCTCGGCGTCGCCCGCGCCTTTGCCAGCCCCGCGCTCCAGGCGCTGGCTCCCAATCTGATCCCCGCCACGTCGCTGCCCGCCGCGATCGCGATGAGTTCGCTGGCCTGGCAATCGGGATCGGTGTTCGGCCCGGCGATGGGCGGCTATCTCTATGCCGCGCATCATGCATTGCCCTATGCGGTGTGCGCCGGGCTGTTCGCGATCGCGTTCGTCGCGCTGATGACGATCCGGCCGATCCGGCGCACCGCGATGCTGGGCACCGCCAATCCCTGGCAGCAGATGCTGGACGGGCTTCGCTATGTGCGGCGCAACCGGCTGGTGCTCGGCGCGATCTCGCTCGACCTGTTCGCGGTGCTGCTCGGCGGCGCCACCGCCATGCTGCCGGTCTATGCGCGCGACATTTTGCATGTCGGCGCCGAAGGTCTCGGCCATTTGCGCGCGGCGCCGGCGCTGGGCGCGGTTTTCGTCGCCTTGTGGTTCGCCTGGCGGCCGCTGCGCCAGGATGTCGGCACCAAGCTGCTGATCGGCGTCGCGATCTTCGGCGCGGCGACCATCGCCTTCGGCATGTCGCGCGACATGACGCTCTCGCTCGCCATGCTCGTGGTGCTCGGCGCCGCGGACATGCTGTCGGTCTATGTGCGGCAGTCGCTGATCCAGATCTATACGCCCGACGATATGCGCGGGCGCGTCGGCGCGGTCTCGACATTGTTCGTTTCGGGGTCGAATGAATTGGGTGAGGCCGAATCGGGATTCCTCGCCGCGCTGATCGGGCCCGTCGCGGCGGTTGTCGCGGGCGGAATCGGTGCCATATTGGTGGCCGGGCTCTGGGCGCGCTGGTTCCCCGAACTGCGCGCTGCGCGGACCTTTGCCCCGCCAAAGACTCTTGAGACGATACCCTTGAAGGAGACAGCGACATGAAGGCCGCATCGATACTCGACACGATCGGAAACACCCCGCACGTCCGCGTCGGCCGCCTGTTCGGCGATGCCGAGGTGTGGATCAAGTCGGAGCGTGCCAATCCGGGCGGTTCGATCAAGGATCGCATCGCGCTCGCGATGATCGAGGCGGCCGAAGCGTCGGGCGACCTGCAGCCCGGCGGTACTATCGTCGAGCCGACTTCGGGCAATACCGGCGTCGGCCTGGCCATGGTCGCGGCCGTCAAAGGCTATAAGCTCGTCCTCGTCATGCCCGAGAGCATGTCGCTCGAGCGCCGCCGCCTGATGCTCGCCTATGGCGCGTCGTTCGACCTGACTCCCAAGGAAAAGGGCATGAAGGGCGCAATCGAGCGCGCGATGGAACTGGTCGACCAGACACCCGGCGCCTGGATGCCGCAGCAGTTCGAGAATCCGGCCAATATCGACGTCCATGTCCGCACGACCGCGCGCGAGATCCTGCGCGACTTCGCCGACGCGCCGATCGACGTGCTCGTCACCGGCGTCGGCACCGGCGGCCATATCACGGGCTGCGCCGAGGAGCTGAAGCGCCACTGGCCCGCGCTCAAGGTCTATGCGGTCGAACCGACCCTCTCCCCCGTCATTTCCGGCGGCCAGCCGGGGCCTCACCCGATCCAGGGCATCGGCGCGGGCTTCATCCCCGCCAATCTCCACACCCAGGCGATCGACGGCGTGATCCAGGTCGATCCCGCCGATGCCAAGGAGATGGCGCGCCGCGCCGCGCGCGAGGAAGGCGTGCTGGTCGGCATCTCGTCGGGCGCCACGCTTGCCGCCATCGCGCAGAAGCTGGCGGAACTCCCGGCGGGCAGCCGCGTTCTTGGCTTCAATTACGACACCGGCGAGCGCTATCTCTCGGTGCCGGATTTCCTGCCCGAGAGCTGAGGCGGAAGGCGAAGCCCCATATTGATGCAGACTGCCATCGCTGACGCCCCGATGCCCGTGGCGCCAACGGCCGATATCCTCGGCCGGGCGATGCTGCTCGTCCTCTCGCTGGGGCTGCTGGCGGCTGCCTGGATAGTGGCGCGGACCGATCCGGTCGCGCCGCCCCAGGCAGCGGCACGCTATGCACGGCCGACGACACCGCCGCCGCCCGTGGAACCGCTCGAGCTCAAGGCCGTGGCGCCGCAGGACGCGGTCGCGATCAACGCCGCAGTCCCCTTCTCGACCGCGCCCAATCCTGCCGCCCGCCCCTTCTTCCTGGCGCCGACCTCTCCGGACTATGCCCGCTCGGTCGATTGCCTGGCGGCGGTCGGGCTGTACGAAGCCGGCTCGGGCGATGCCGACGGTCAGCGCTCGGTGATCCAGGTCGTGCTCAACCGGCTCCGCCATCCCGCCTTTCCCAAGACGATCTGCGGCGTTGTGTTCCAGGGATCGGAACGCCGGACCGGGTGCCAGTTCACCTTCACCTGCGACGGCGCGATGCGCCGCATTCCCTCTGCCGAGGCATGGACGCGCGCACGCGCGGTCGCGCAGCAGATGCTCGGCGGCCATGTCTACACGTCGGTCGGATATGCGACCCATTACCACACCGACTGGGTGGTGCCCTATTGGAGCGCCAGCCTCGACAAGGTGACCGCGGTCGGCACGCATCTGTTCTTCCGCTGGACGGGCTGGTGGGGCACGCCCGGCGCTTTCCACGATCGCTATGCCGGCGGCGAACCCGCAATGGGGCAACTTGCCGGCCTATCCGAGGCGCATCGCGGCGGCGCGGTACTGATGGCCGATGGCATCGCTGCCCCGATCGAGGCGCTGGCCGATCCCCTCCTGCTCGCGCGCTACGACAAGACGATCGTGCGCGAAGGCGACAGCTTCATCGTGCCCTTTGGCCGCAAGGCATCACCCGACAGCTTTCCCAGCCTCGCGCTTGCCGCCTGCGGCACGCTCGATCACTGCAAGGTGATGGGCTGGGCCGAAATCGCCGAAACCCCGCGCAGCTTCCCGGTCGATCCGGCCGCGCTGGCCGGCATGTCGTTCAGCTACCTGCGCGATCGCAAGAGCGGCTTCGAGAAATCGCTGTGGAATTGCGACGAATTCAATCGCGCCGACAAGCGCGACTGTATGAAGACGCGCACCGTCACTGCGCAGGAGACGCGCGCGCCACGCACCGGCAAGGAACGCGTCAGCCTGCAGGATCTGCGCACGGCGCTGCTGCGGCCGGCGCCCGAGCCACAGGACGACGCGGCACCGATCGCGCCCCGTCCCAAGGCGAAGCCGATTCCGATGGCCACGGACCAGCCATAAGCCGCCCGAAGCGTGAGATGATCACCGCAGCGCCCGCCGCCGCCAACGCCTGAACAGCCCGCGCTTGCCCGGCGTCTCGAACATCTCGTCGGGACGCTCAGGATCGAGCAGTTCGTTTTCCGCGATGAAGTCCTCCACCGCGTCGGGTTCCTCGAGGATCAGCGGGACCAGGGTCTTGCCCCTGCCGCGCAGGACCTCGATCGTTTCGATCAACGAGCCGGTCTCTTCGAGCTTGGCCGCGACCACCTTTTCCTCGATGCCGAGATGTTCGGCCATCAGCCTGGTCCGCAATGCCGCGATCGCGGCCGCGCACGCCTCATTGCCCGCCGTCCGGCAATCGAGCGCCATGTCGCACTCGCTGTCCAGCCCCAGCGACCGATTGTTCATGTTGGAGGATCCGACCCGCAGCACGCGATCGTCGACGATCATCACCTTGGCATGGACGTAGATGTCCTCGCCGCCCGCGGTCCTGGGCGTGTAGATGCGCAGGCGATTGCTGGTGTCGAGCGCGCCGATCGCACGCACCAGCTTCACCCGCGCGCCATCCATCGCCTTCTGCTCCAGCCAGCCATCGGCGCGGATCGGGTTGATCATCACGATCTCGGGCGGGTGCGGCTCCTGCATCCGTCGCGCGATGGCGGCGGCGAGCTTGCCCGAGGTGAAATACTGGTTCTCGATATAGATGAAGCGCTTCGCATCGGCGATCAGGTCGAGCCACAATGCCTCGATCTCGCGGACTTCGGCGACCTCGCCATATTCGGCACGCGTCCGCGCGATCGCCAGATCGACATTGTGGAATTGCGGCACCAGATCGTCGGGCCAGGGATCATTGTCCTGCGGGATCGGTCGCAGATCCTCCCCGGTCGCGACCTGCCAGCGGTCGTGCCCCAGTTCGGCCAGCGCCTTGGCCGCGGCGCCGTCGACCACCATCGTCACGTCGTGCCAGGGGCCATAGGGCTGCCCGCCCGGCCGCCGCCGGCAGGGATCGTCGTCGCGATGCGCGCTCGTGTCCCAGCGATCGCCGGTCATGTCGATCCCGCCGCACACCGCGAAACTGTCGTCGATCACGACGATCTTCTGATGATGGCTGCAGCCGGTGGGATGCGCGCTGTCGAATTTGAAGGTGATCTGCGGCGTCATCGCCCAGCGCCCCAGCATCAGCAGCGACGCACCGCGCCCAAGCTGCTTGAGCGCGCCGACATCCCATTTGAGGATGTCGATCGCGATCTCCGGTCGGCGCTGCGCGACCTCCAGCAGGAACGCACCCAGGCTCTGCCCGTCCTTGCCGTTCTCGGATCGCTCGAGCTGGATACGCGCATCGAAATCCCATCCGATCAGGAGGATCCGGTGCCTGGCCTTCTCCATCGCCTGCCGCGCGACATGGAAATAATCGCAGGCATCGACGATCACCGCCGCACGGTCCGCGCGCGCGACCCGCCAGCAATTCCTGCCAGCCTCGATGATCGATTGCTTCGGATCCCCGCCGTTCATGGGCGTCAAACCCGTCCGTTACGGTTTCGTTCCGTCATGGCAAGAAGCAGCGCATCGCCAAGGTCGTCGCGGATGTCGTGGATCGCGGCTCCACCACCGGATGGAGCTCCGGCCGTATCGAAAACCAGCGTCGCGAGACCGAGCCGCCGCTGCAGCCAGCCCCGCCGCATCGCCACCGTCTGGACATTCGCCACCGGCAGGATCCACAGCGCGCGCCGCCAATACCCGGCCTGTACGAACAGCAATTCGCGGTCGAACGCATAACCATGGCTCCGTCGTTCGACGATCGCGATCGCGACGAGCGGCGGGACGGCAAATCCGGTGAGAATCAGCCGGGGATCGAATATCGTCGCGGCGACGACGAGGGCCGACGCGATGATCGCCGTGGGCAACGCTGCCTTCCACAAATGACGGTGCGACACGCGTGCGAGGGGGACGTCGGCGGGCAACCGCAACCCGTCGGTCTCGGCAACGATCGCGGCGATCTCGTCGATGCGGGCAAAGGGCGCGGCATCCTGCAATCCGCCGGCGCCATCCGCCTCGCCCATGCCCAGGGTCTGGAAAGTCAGCGCCTGGAAACCGGCCGCGCGCCGGATCGGACCGGACCTGAGCAGGCCAAGCTGGATGCGCGCGCGCGGGATCAGCACGTCGCGGCGCGTGAGCAACCCCCGTTCACAGCGGAACCCCTTGCGCTCGCGCGTCAGCCGAAAGCCGAAATCGCGCGTCACCGTGTTCACCACGCCGCTCGCCAACCCCAGCACCACCGCGAGCAGCAGCACGCCGACGACCGCCCCCACTGTCACACGCCCGGCCAGGTTCCGTTCCGCCAACCCGATCCAGGCGCCGATATCGCGCACATCGAAGGGCAGCCAATTCGAGAAGGTCTGCAACAGCGCGAAGATGCCGGCGATCCACAGCAGCGAGAAATTGAACAGGCCGGACAGGATCACGCGTTCGATCGGCATGGCGAAGAGCGGCGTCGCGACCGCATCGGTGCCAACTGCGTCCGGCACCGCATCGCGCGGTGCTCCGCGCACCGCCGCACGAAGCCGTTCGGCCTCGGCGACCGTCACGCTGTCGAGAACGCCTTCGTCGGCCCCCTGCCCGCCGGTTTCGAAGCGCAGCCGGACCAGGCCGAAGATACGATGAAGCGGCCCCTGCTCGAAATCGACGTCCTGGATCCGATCGAAGGGGATGGTGCGGCGGCTGCGCTGGATCAGGCCCTGTTCGATGACGAGTTCGCCCGGCCCGATCCCATAGCGGAAGCATCGCCATCCAATCCATCGCGCCAGGCCCGACAGCGCGACGCTCACGGCCGCGACCGGCAGGAAATATCGCCACCCGATGTCCGATGCCATGGTCAGGATCGCGGGAAAGATCAGCAATGTCTGGGGAAGCGCCTTGAGCAGGCGCAATGCCATCGTGCCGGGATGCAGTCGCCGGTCGGCGACGACAGGCTCCGTCATGCCGCGTCCGCGCGGATACGGGCACGGATATCGTCGCGCAGCCGTTCCGCGGTCTCCGCATCCAGCCCAGGCAATACCACCAGGCTGTGCTCGGTTCCCGCCGTGTGCAGCATCAGCCGGCTGACACCGAAGACACGCTCGATCGGCCCCTGCGCCACGTCGATATGCTGGACACGGACGAAGGGCACGACCGTGAAGACCCTGGTCAGCACGCCATGGCCGATATGAAGCTCGTCGGATTCGATGCGATACCCCCAAGCGCGGTAACGGCGGCCGGGTGAGATCAGGCAGGGATAGATGAGCGCGAGGACGACAAGGCCCGCGATCAGGCCGCTCGGCGGCAGGTCTTCGGGTATCGTCGCGACCACGAGTTCGGCGGCAAGCGCCAGTGCGATCAGAACCGCCGCGGCAATGGCGCCATGGATGCGCATCACCCAGAGCTGGCCCGAATCCAATGGTGTCACGAGTCACTCCCGGTCATGCGTTCCACCGGGATATCTACGCAAATGGCGGCGACGGGAATACGGGGGCGGCATATACGCGCCGCCCCCGCCCCCTGTTACGTCACCGGTACATGTCAGGCGCCGACCGGCTTTCCGTCGGTACGGCGGATGACGACGGTCGAAGAACGCGGCTCCTTGCCTGCTTCCGGCCAGTTCCCCGTGGGGTGCTGGACGTTGATGAAGAAGGTGGTCAGGTCGGGCGAATAGGCGATACCCGTGATCTCATTGCCCATCGGCCCCACCAGGAAGCGACGCGAACGCTTGCTGGTCTGATCGATGTAGAACATCGCGTTATAGCCGAACGTGCCGTCGATGGTCTTGCCCGCGACACCGGAATTGCCGGGAACCGAGTGATCGGTCTGCACCCAAAGGCGGCCCTGCGGATCGACGCGGATGCCGTCGGGGCTGGAGAAGGTATCACCGACGATATTGCCGACCAGATTGTCGCCGCCGCTCGCCAGCGACGGATCGCCCGCCAAAAGGAAGATGCTCCAGGTAAAGCTGGTCGCCAGCGGCGAATCCCCGTTTTCCTTCCACTTGACGATATGGCCGTGGAGGTTGGTGACGCGCGGGTTCGCGGCGTCGACGACGCGGCGGCCCGAATTGTTGGTGAGCGTGCAGAAGATCGACTTGTCGGGTGCGACCGTGATCCACTCGGGACGATCCATGACCGTGGCGCCGGCGACGCGCGCGGCCACCTTGGTGTTGATCAGGACATCGGCCTGGGTGGCAAAATTCACAGTCGCCGGAGTCTGCGGCCCCTGCGAGACATTGCCCGGATCGACTGCGCCATTGACCAGCCCGTTCTTGCCCTGGGTCAATTCAATCCAGTCGCCCGTGCCATCGGCCTTGAACCTGGCGACATAGAGGGTGCCGCTGTCGAGGAGATCGGTGTTCGCTGCGCGATTGGTCGGCGAATAGGCGCGGCTGGGGATGAACTTGTATATGCAGCCGGGCGTGCCGTCGTCACCCATATAGAATGCAACGCGGTTGCCCGTGTCGGTCATGTAGGCGACATTCTCGTGATCGAAACGGCCCATCGCGGTGCGCTTGGTCGGTTCGGTCAGTTCGCCCCGCGGATCGATCTCGACCACCCAGCCATAACCCACGGCGGGACGGGTCGGATCAAGATAATTGTCCGTCGTCTCTTCGCAGGTCAGGTAGGTTCCCCAGGGCGTGGCGCCGCTTGCGCAGTTATTGAGCGTGCCGACGACACTGGTGCCGACGATGCCCGCGGCGGGACCACCGACGCGGTAGATGCTGTTGCCGGTGTAGCGCTTATTGTAGGTCGAGGCCTTGTTGACCGACCATTTGCCGTCGCTGGCCTTGGTGATCTCGATCACCGAAACACCGACCGCCGAAAGCGCGATCTTCTTCTGCTCGGCCGTCGCGGTCGCGGCATTGTACGACTTGCTGGCGAACAGGATGTTGTAGTCGGGCAGCTCGTGGTTGATCACGAGCAGACCGCCCTGGTTGGCGGTGAGCGTCGGATGCTCGAAAAGATGCATGCCGTCATGGTTGCCGCCGGCGACCTTCTCGGCCGCAGCCGAATCCAGGAACGTGCCGGCCGACCAGGCGGTCGCGCCGGGGACGACTGCGTCGCCCGCGGAGAACAGGACTTCCGCGACATAGCCGGTCGGGACGGTGACCTTGTCGTCCTGGTTCGCCGCGACGGGCGTGAAATCGACCGCATAGCTGACCGGGGTCGGCGTGGGGGTCGGCGTCGGCGTGGGGGTTGGTGTCGGCGTGGGAGTCGGCGTGTCGTCGTCCGAGCATGCGGCGAGGCCGCCAGCGAGGCCGAGCGCCGAGATCAGGCCGAAGCTCTTGAGGATCGAGCGGCGGGCGGGATTGGCGGCGACCAGTTCTTCGAGCGACTGGCCGGGAACGGTGATCGTGCCGTCAGCGTCGCGATAAGGTGCGCGCGCTTCGTCCGTGAGATGCGACATTTAGGATGTCCCCCTAATGAGAAAGCAATGAATCGAAAGCGCTGGGGCGCTGCGGCGTCGTTAGCGGCGGGGAATGACGGCGCGGCGTATCGTCCGTGACGGAAGCGCGACAATCGCGTGACAATCGTGAAACATGGGGTGTCTATCGCCGGACCAGGAATACTCCATCGTCATGCTGAACTCGTTTCAGCATCCATGCCGCAAACCGCACCATCGCGCCCATTTCGGCATGGACCCTGAAACGAGTTCAGGGTGACGATCGGAAAAACCTTGATATCGCCGACATAACCGGAGGCACAGGGCCTCGCCCAACCGCAGCCAAGGCGCTAATCTCCGCTGCCGATGAGATCGCGAGGGAGAGCGATGTGACCGACCTGACTTTCTACACCAATCCGATGTCGCGCGGACGGATCGCCCGCTGGATGCTGGAGGAGATCGGTGCGCCCTATGAGACGCAGCTGCTCGACTATGCCACGACGATGAAGCAGCAGCCCTATCTGTCCATCAATCCGATGGGCAAGGTTCCCGCGATCCGGCATGGCGACAAGATCGTCACCGAATGCGCCGCGATCTGCGCCTATCTGGCCGACGCCTTTCCCGAAGCCGGACTCGCGCCGCCGGCCGACGATCGCGCCGATTATTATCGCTGGCTCTTCTACGCCGCCGGCCCGGTCGAGCAGGCCGTGACCAACAAGGCGATGGGCATGACGCCGACCGCCGAGCAGGGCCGCATGGTCGGCTATGGCAGTTTCGACCAGATGGTCGATGTGCTGGAACAGGCGGTCTCTGGCCGCGAGTATGTTGCCGGCGACGGTTTCACCGCCGCCGACGTCTATGTCGGATCGCAGCTCGGCTGGGGTCTCCAGTTCGGTACGCTGCCCAGGCGGCCCGCCTTCGAGGCCTATGTCGATCGCCTTCACGCCCGGCCGGCCTATCGGCGCGCGACGGAGAAGGATGATGCGCTGATGCCGAAACGGGCCTGATCGACGCCGTTCCTGCTGAGCAGAAAAAGAAAGGGCCCGGCGGATCGCTCCGCCGGGCCCTTCTGTGTCGGCCTGTAGCCGCCGCGATCAGTCGCGGCTGCCCATCAGGTTGAGCAGGAACGTGAACATGTTGACGAAGTCGAGATAGAGCGACAGCGCGCCCATGATCACGGTCTTGCCCATCATGTCCGTGCCCGCGACATAAGCATACATGCTCTTGATCCGCTGCGTGTCATAGGCGGTGAGGCCCGCGAACAGCAGCACGCCGACGATGCTGATCACCAGCGACATCACGCTCGACTGCAGGAACAGGTTGATGATCGACGCGACCAGGATGCCGACCACGCCCATGATCAGGAACGTGCCGAAGCCGCTCAGATCCTTCTTCGTCGTATAGCCGAACAGGCTGAGGCCAGCGAAAGCGGCCGTGGTCGCGAAGAAGGTCGTGGCGATCGATTCACCGGTGAAGCGCAGGAAGATGGTGGACATGGAAAGGCCCATCACCACCGCGAACGCCCAGAACAGCGCCTGCGCGGCCCCCGTCGAAAGACGGTTGATGCCGAAGCTCAGCACCATCACGAAGCCCAGAGGGGCGAGCATGATGATCCAGGCCAGCAGACCGCCGGACAGGATGATCGTCGCGGCCGGCGATTCGAGCCCGCCGCGCGAGAACAGCAAAGCGACGATGCCCGTCAGCAGGACACCCGACGCCATATAGTTGT
Organism: Sphingobium sp. FW305-3-2-15-F-TSA7; assembly: GCF_058787155.1. Lineage (NCBI taxonomy): Bacteria > Pseudomonadati > Pseudomonadota > Alphaproteobacteria > Sphingomonadales > Sphingobiaceae > Sphingobium > Sphingobium sp. FW305-3-2-15-F-TSA7. The sequence continues at coordinate 110,488 of NZ_JBYSZM010000013.1, forward strand.
AGACGGAAAGCATGTACGACCGCAGACCCGCATCATATGCGGCATCGCGCGCACCCGCCTGTGACGGGAAAGGCGCGGCGGTCGCCCGGGGATCAGACCAGTCAGCCATTGAAATACATCTCCTTTGGCCGGCAATTTTGCCGGATAGCCTGAATATCGTGGCAATCGCGCCGCGATTCAAGGAAAACCGGAATTCGCAACCGATCCAGAAACATTTGGAAACAATTCGCCGTGCACAGACTCTTCGTCGCGCTCCGTCCCCCCGCCGCGATCCGCGCCCAGCTTCTTGCCTGCATGGGCGGCGTTCCGGGCGCGCGCTGGCAGGATGACGACCAGCTTCACCTGACCCTGCGCTTCATCGGAAAGGTCGATCGCCATGTCGCCGCCGACATCGCCGCCGCGCTTGGCGGGGTCTATCACCCGCCCTTCGACCTCGCATTGTCGGGCGTCGGGACATTCGACCGCAAGGGACGGATCAACACGCTGTGGGCCGGCGTCCATCCGCACGACGAGGTCGCGGCCCTTCATCGCAAGATCGACCAGGCCATGGTCCGCATCGGGCTGGACGCCGAGGAACGCGCCTTTCAGCCACATATCACCCTGGCCCGCTTCACCCGCGGCACCGACGATCTGTCGGGTTTCGCGACGCTCCATGGCGGATTGTCGAGCGAGCCCTTCGCCGTCACCCATTTCGGCCTGTTCGAATCCACATTGGGCGGCGAAGGCGCGCGCTACGACCTGATCGAGCGTTATGTGCTGAGGTGAGGCTTCGGCGTCCCGGCGGTTTGGGCTGAGCTCGTGGGTGACCAACCGCCCCGTCCGTCACCTTGAGCTTGTTTCAGGGTCCATGCCCAAACGGGCGCGATAATACGAGTTGTGGCATGGATACTGAAACGAGTTCAGCATGCCTCTCAGCGGGATAAATACCAAAGAATGGGGGCTAGCTTGCGGCCGGTTTTCAGCCCAAACGAAGGCGTGTGGTTCCGGCCTTACCCGCCGCGCGCGATCAGCGCCGCCAACCCTTTCGCGCCCGCCGTCACATCGGCCCAGGTGACGTCGAAACCGGCATCGTCGCCATAATAGGGATCGGCGACGGCCTGGCCGCAGCGGCCCGGCGCATGATCGAGCATCAGGCTCAGCGCGGCACGGGCATGTGCCGGACGCAGCCGTCGCAGGTCGCGCAGATTGCTGTCGTCGAGCGCGATCACATGATCGAAATGATCGAAGTCCGCGGCGGAGACCTGTCGCGCGCGCAGGCCGGAGATATCGACGCCGTTGCGCAGAGCCGCAGCCTGCGCCCGCCGATCGGGCGGGTGGCCGATATGCCAATCCCCCGTCCCCGCCGAATCCGCCTCGGCATCGAGCCCGATCCGCGCCGCTTCGACACGGAAAGCGGCCTCGGCCAATGGCGAGCGGCAGATATTGCCCAGGCAGACGAACAGCACGCGAACGGTCAATGACTTCCCTTTCTGCGGTGCTCTGCTAGCCCTGTACCAAGACAAGAACAATCGGGGGGATGGCGGTGACGGAGACGCAGGACAGTCAGACCGGCCAGCCCGCCCCGCCGAGCGAGCGCTACGCCTGGTACATGCTCAGCGTTCTCGTGCTCGTCTACATGCTCAATTTCATCGACCGGCAGATCCTGAGCATCCTGGCCGAAGACATCAAACGCGATCTCAATCTCACCGATGCCGATCTCGGCTTCCTCTACGGCACCGCCTTCGGCGTCTTCTATTCGCTGTTCGGCATTCCGCTCGGCCGGCTCGCCGACAAATGGCATCGCGTCCGGCTGATGACCGCGGGTCTTGCCTTGTGGTCGACGATGACCGCGCTGTCGGGCTTTGCGCGCAGCGGCCTGCAACTGGCCGGAGCCCGGATCGGCGTGGGCATCGGCGAGGCGACGGCGAGCCCGTCGGCCTATTCGCTGATCTCCGATTCCTTCCCGCGCGAGAAGCGCGCCACCGCGCTCGCCATCTATTCGGCCGGCCTTTATCTCGGCGGCGGGCTGTCGTTGTTCATCGGCGGGTTCATCGTCAAGAACTGGAACATCGCCTTTCCCGATGGCGGGCCGATGGGTCTGGTGGGCTGGCAGGCAGCATTCCTGGCAGTCGGGCTGCCCGGGCTGCTCGTCGCGCTATGGGTTTCGACGCTGCGCGAACCGGTGCGCGGCCTGATCGAAGGCACGATCACACCGCCCGCCGCACATCCGTTCCGCGATTTCCTGGCCGAACTGATGACGATCGTACCGCCGCTGACGCTGATCTATGCCGCGTCGCGCGGCGTCCGGGCCTTCGCGATCAATCTCGCTGCCGCGCTCCTGGTCGGTGTGATCGCCTGGCGGCTCGCGGTGCTGACCACGAGCTGGCAGCAATGGGGCGCGATCGGCCTGGGCGTCTACGCCGTGTTCAGCTGGGCGAGCGCGCTCAAGGCGCGCGACCTGCCGACATTCCGGCTGATCGTCGGCACGCCGGCCTTCATACTCACCGTCGTCGCCTATGGCCTCAATGCCTTTATCGCATATGCGATGAGCTTCTGGGCGGCGCCCTATGCGATGCGCGTTCTCGACGCGCCGGCCGATCAGGCCGGGTTCCTCATCGGTGGATCGGGCGCACTCGGCGGTTTTCTGGGCGTGGTCATCGGCGGGCGCATGGCCGACCGGCTGCGCCGGACCAATCCGGCAGGCCGCATCGCGGTGGTGATCTTCAGCGCGATCGCGCCGGTGCCCTTGATGATCCTCGGCTTCACGGCGGAGAGCCTGCCCATCTTCTATGCGATCATCCTGCCAACCCAGGCGCTGGCAAGCGCGGCGCTCGGCGCCGCGGCCGCAACGACGCAGGATCTGGTGCTGCCGCGCATGCGCGGCACCGCGACCGCGACCTTCTTCATCGGCACGACATTGCTCGGCCTGGGGCTCGGCCCCTATCTCGCCGGCTATGTCTCGACACTCACCGGGGATCTGGCGGTCGGCATGCTCTCACTGCTGGCCACCGTACCGCTCGGGCTGGTCGCCGCGATCATGGCTTATCGCCTGCTGCCCGCCGCCGAAGCCAGCCGCACCGAGCGCGCCCGCGCCGCGGGTGAAGCGATCTGAGGGGCCCCGGCGCGTTCACATCAATCGTCATTCCCGCGAAAGCCGGAATGACGGGCGGAGGGTTTCGATCCTGATGGATCAGGCCCTAGGCGATCAACCCGTAGATCACCACGAACCCGGCGGCATAGGTCATCAGGAACAGCCGGATATCGTCGCCGATGCGCGACGGCGCGATGATCGCGGGCGGCGGAAAACCGCGGCGAATCGGGTGGCCGGCAACGTCGTTGGCGAATGCGATCGCGGGTTCCATGCCGCGAAAGTTAACGAAGTGTTTACCTTTGAAAAGCGTTAAATGAGGTTAACTGCATGGCGTGCCGGATTGGGACGGCAGCGTACCGATCGCACCCGCCGTCGAAGCCCTTGCGTTTCTTCGCATATCGGCAAACAACAGCGGAGAGATGCAGGGCATATATGCCCGCCTTGGGGGACCATTTCACCGCATGACCAGATTCCTGATCGGCATTGCCGGCATCGCCGTCATCCTTGCCATTGCCGTCGCATTGTCCTCGAACCGCCGCCATATCCGCCTGCGCGTGGTCGGCGCAGCCTTTGTACTCCAGGCGGCGATCGCGGTGCTCGTGCTCTATGTGCCGGCCGGCCGCGCACTGATCAGCGCATTGTCGAACGGCGTGTCGCATCTGCTGGGCTATTCCAGGGAAGGCACCAATTTCATCTTCGGCCCGCTCGCGTCCCCGGAAATCGGCGGCAACAGCTTCGCGATCGCGGCGCTGCCGGTGATCATCTTCTTCGCGGCTCTGATCTCGATCCTTTATTATCTGAACGTCATGCAGTTCGTCGTGAAGTGGATCGGCGGCGGTATCCGCAAGGTGATCGGCATCTCCAAGGTCGAATCGCTCTGCGCGGCCGCCAACATCTTCGTCGGCCAGAGCGAATCCCCGCTCGTCATCCGCCCCTATCTGGCGAGCCTCACCCCCGCCCAGCTCTTCACCGTCATGGCATCGGGCATGGCCGGCGTCGCCGGCACGATCCTGGCCGCCTATGCCGCGATGGGGATCCGGATCGACTATCTGCTCGCCGCCAGCTTCATGTCGGCGCCGGGCGGAATCCTGATGGCCAAGATCATCATGCCCGACAATCCGGCCGACGCCGATATCGAGCCGATCGATTTCGTCGATTCGATCCATGACGAGGAACGCCCCGCCAACATCATCATGGCCGCGGCACAGGGCGCGCAGACCGGCGTCAAGCTGGCGGTCGCGGTGGGTGCGATGGTGCTCGCCTTCGTCGCGCTGGTCGCGCTCGCCAACGGCATATTGGGCGGGATCGGCGGCCTGTTCGGCCATCCCGAACTCAGCTTCCAGATGCTGCTCGGCTATATCTTCGCCCCCGTCATGTTCCTGCTCAACGTGCCATGGCACGAAGCGCTCGCCGCCGGCGGCCTGTTCGGCGAAAAGATCGTGCTCAACGAATTCGTCGCTTTCATCCATCTCGGCGCCACCCAGGCACAGCTCTCGCCGCTGACCGTCGCGATCGTCACCTTCGCCCTGTGTGGTTTCGCGAATTTCAGCTCGATCGCGATCCAGATGGCGGTCACCGGCAATCTTGCCCCCAATCAGCGCCCGATGATCGCCCGGCTCGGCATCAAGGCGCTGATCGCGGGCAGCCTCGCCAATCTGATGAGCGCGGCGCTGGCGGGCATGCTGATCACGCCGTGATTCGCGTGACGCGGCCGTTCGACGCCGCCGCCGTCGCCGCGATCCGGGTTGAGCCCGTCGCGGTCGAAACGGCGGTCGCGGCAATTCGGCCAGCATCGGATGCGGACGCCGATCTGCGCCTGGCGGTCTCGTGCATCGACCTCACCACGCTGCGTGGCGACGATACCGAACCGCGCGTCCGCGCGCTCTGCGAACGCGCCATCGCGACACACGTCGCCGCGGTCTGCGTCCATCCCGTGATGGTGCCCATAGCCGTCGACGCACTTGCCGGCAGCGGCATTGCGATCGCATCGGTCGCGGCGGGCTTTCCCCACGGCCTGTCACCGCTCGCGACGCGCATCGCCGAGATCGAGGCCGCGGTGGCGAGCGGCGCCACCGAAATCGATATCGTCATCCGGCGCGGCCATGCGCTGACCGGCGACTGGCAGGCGCTTCACGCCGAGGTGGCGGCGTTCCGCGCCGCCTGCGGCCCCGCCCATATGAAGGCGATCCTGGCCACCGGCGAACTCACCGACGCGACGATGATCGCGCGCGCCGCCTTTGTCTGCATCGCGGCGGGTGCCGATTTCATCAAGACATCGACAGGCTTCGAAGCCGTCAATGCCACGCTGCCGGCTGGTGCGGCGATGCTCTCCGCGATTGGCGACTGGCATCGCGCAACCGGCGAGAGCGTCGGATTCAAGGCGGCGGGCGGTATCGCCACGGCAAACCAGGCGCTGGAATGGATCGCGCTTGTCCGCGCGATGCTGGGTGAAGCCTGGCTCTCCCCCGCCCCCTTCCGCATCGGCGCATCGCGTCTGCTCGACGATATCGCGGCCCGACTCGGGGATTGACGCGGCTCGCGCGGCGACGGAGACTTCAGACAGGCAACAGGGAGTGATGCGTGACGGTTGTCGAAACGGCCAGGAAGGGAGACGCCACAGCGCTCACCCTGCCCGCGCGGCCGGAAGCATTACGGCTCTCGCCCGCCGAAACCGCGGTCGTCGTCATCGACATGCAGAATGCCTATGCCTCGCCCGGCGGCTATGTCGACCTGGCGGGCTTCGACATTTCGGGCGCTGCCGGGGTGATCGGCAAGATCGCGACGGTGCTCGACACCGCCCGGAATGCGGGCGTGCAGGTGATCTTCCTCCAGAATGGCTGGGATCCCGATTATGCCGAGGCGGGCGGCCCCGGCTCCCCCAATTGGCACAAATCCAATGCCTTGAAGACGATGCGCGCGCGGCCCGAATTGTCCGGGCAATTGCTGGCGCGCGGTGGCTGGGATTATGAACTGGTCGATGCGCTCAAGCCCCGGCCGGGCGACATTTCGCTTCACAAGACGCGCTATTCGGCGTTTTTCAACTCGCAGCTCGATTCCACGCTGCGCGCACGCGGCATCCGCAACATCGTCTTTGTCGGCATCGCATCCAATGTCTGCGTCGAAAGCACGCTGCGCGACGGCTTCCACCTCGAATATTTCGGCGTGATGCTGGAGGATGCGACGCATCATCTGGGGCCTGAGGCGATGCAGCAGGCGACGCTCTACAATGTCGAGAAATTCTTCGGCTGGGTCTCGACCGTCGCCGATTTCTGCGGCGCATTCGGCCAGTCGCCCAGCCAGGCACTCAGGGAGTAGAGCATGCCGTTCGAACCGATCAATCCGCCGCAATTCCCGAAACCCATCGCGCCCTATTCGGCGGCGGCCAAGGCCGGCAATACCGTCTATGTCTCGGGCGTACTCGCACTCGGCGAAGGCGGCATCGTGCTTCATGTCGGTGACGCGGCGGCGCAGACCCGCCATGTGCTGGAAACGATCAAGACCACATTGGAAGCCGCCGGCGCGACCATGGCGGATATCGCGATGAACCATATCTTCCTGAAGGATCTGGCCGATTATGCCGCCTTCAATACGGTCTATGCGGCGTATTTCCCGGGCGACAAGCCGGCGCGCTATTGCGTCAAATGCGAGTTGGTGAAGCCCGATTGCCTGGTCGAGATCGCCAGCGTGGCGCATATCGACGCGTGACGGACGTGGTGACGATTGCCGGCCTTCATGTCGAGCAGCATGGCCCGGCCGATGCGCCACCGCTGCTGCTGTCGCCGGGGCTGGGCGGATCGGGCGCCTATTGGACGCCGCAGCTCGAAAGCTTCGCGAAGACCCGACGCGTCATCCTCTACGACCATCGCGGCACGGCGCGGAGCGACCGCGGGCTGCCCGATGCCTCGGTCGAGGCGATGGCCGACGATATGGTGGCGGTGCTCGACGGGCTGGGCATCGCGCGCGCCGATGTGATCGGCCATGCGGCGGGCGGGATCGCCGGGCTGGCGATGGCGCTGAGAGCGCCCGAGCGGATCGGCCGGCTGGTCGTCGTCAATGGCTGGGCGAGCCCCGATCCCCATTTCCTGCGCTGCTTCGAGACGCGGCTGACGCTGCTCAGGGACAGCGGCGTCGCGGCCTATGTCCGCGCGCAGCCGCTGTTCCTTTACCCTGCGCCCTGGATCAGCGCGCATCTCGCCCGGCTCGATGACGAAGCCGCGCATCATATTGCGAGCTTTCCGGGACGCGAGACGGTCGAGCGTCGTATCGCCGCGCTCGGCGCCTTCGATATCGCCGACCGGCTGGGCGATATCGATGTGCCGCTGCTGGTGATCTCGGCCGAAGACGACATGCTCGTCCCCTTCCCCGCCGGGGCGCGGCTGGCCGCAGGGGTGAAAGGCGCCACCTTCTCTGCGATGCCGCGCGGCGGCCATGGCTGTAACGTGACCGAACCGGATGGCTTTAACGATCTCGTGTTAGGCTTCCTCAATCAGATCGTGGCGATAGGGGTCGCCTGAACCTCGGGGGATTATCAATGGAAATCGGCGTCTTCGTGCCCATCAACAACAATGGCTGGCTGATTTCGGAGAATTCGCCGCAATATATGCCGAGCTTCGATCTCAACAAACGGATCGCGCTCAGCGCAGAGAAGCACGGGCTCGATTTCCTGCTGTCGATGATCAAGCTGCGCGGTTTCGGCGGCAAGACCGAATTCTGGGAATATGGGCTGGAAAGCTTCACGCTGATGGCCGGGCTCGCCGCGGTCACCGAGAAGATCAAGATCTATGCGACCTGCCCCACGCTGATCATCCCGCCCGCCTTTGCCGCGCGGATGTGCAACACGATCGATTCGATCAGCAACGGGCGCTTCGGCCTCAATCTCATCACCGGCTGGCAGCGGCCCGAATATAGCCAGATGGGCCTGTGGCCCGGCGACGAACATTTCCGCAATCGATACACGATGTTGTCCGAATATGCTCGCATTCTGCGCGAGCTGTGGGAGACGGGGCGCAGCGACTTCAAGGGCGATTATTACCAGATGGACGACTGCCTCGTCCGGCCGGTGCCGACGGGGGATATGAAGATCATCTGCGCGGGCTCATCGGACGACGGCCTCGCCTTTTCCGCGCAATGGGCGGACTATGCCTTTTGCCTGGGCAAGGGCGTCAACACGCCGACCGCCTTCGCCTTCAACAACGACCGCCTCGCCGCCGCGACCGCCAAGACGGGCCGCGACGTCAAGACCTTCGTGCTGATCATGGTGATCGCCGACGAGACCGACGAAGCCGCGATGGAGAAATGGATTCACTATCGCGAGGGCGTCGACGAGGACGCGGTCGCCTGGCTGGGCGAACAGGGTTCGGCGGACAAGACGTCGACCACCACCAATGTCCGCCAGCTTGCCGACCGGGAATCGGCAGTGAATCTCAACATGGGGACTTTGGTCGGATCCTATGCGAGCGTCGCGCGCATGCTCGACGAGATGGCGGCCGTCCCCAATACGGGCGGCGTGCTGCTGACCTTCGACGACTTTATCGAGGGCGTCGAGAATTTCGGCACACGCATCCAGCCGCTGATGAAGAGCCGCGCGCATATTCGTTGATATCTCCTCCCTGCGCAAAGCGTGGGGAGAGGGACCGCCGACCGCAGGTCGGTGGTGGAGGGGAAATATGGAGCCGAAGCCGCTTCGCGGCTCCCCTCCACCACGCTACGCGTGGTCCCCCTCCCCCCGGCTTCGCCGCGGGGAGGAGAATAGGAGTCACCCCTTTTTCGGGATCTCCAGCCCGCGCTGGACCGCCGGGCGGGCAAGGCCGCGTTCGAGCCAGGCGGGGACGGCCTTGAGCGCATCATAGTCGACAAGGTCGCGTGCCTCGTAAAAGCCGATCAGGTTGCGGACCCATCCCAAGGTCGTGATGTCGGCGATGGTGTAATCGTCGCCCATGATCCACGTCCGATCCTTGAGACGATCTTCAAGGACGCCAAGCAACCGCTTGGACTCGTTCACATAACGTTCGAGCGGCCTTTTGTCCTCGATCGCGCGGCCCGCGAATTTGTGGAAGAATCCGACCTGGCCGAAGATCGGCCCGATCCCGGCATTCTGGAAAAAGACCCACTGGATCGTCTCGTAGCGGCGGGCCGGATCGGCGGGGATCAGCCGGCCGGTCTTGTCCGCCAGATAGAGCAGGATCGCACCCGATTCGAACAAGGCGAGCGGCTGGCCGCCCGGTCCGTCGGGATCGATGATCGCCGGGATCTTCCCATTGGGATTGAGCGAGAGATATTCGGGGGTCCAGCTCTCATTGGCGCCGATATCGACCAGATGCGCCTCATAGGGCAGCCCCAGCTCCTCGAGCGCGATCGACACCTTCACGCCATTGGGCGTGTTGAGCGAATAGAGCTGGATCCGGTCGGGATGGCCGGCCGGCCAACGGGTCGTGATCGGGAATTGCGACAAATCTGACATGGGGCACCTCGGGCTGGAACGCTTGCCGGTAGATAGGGTCGCCACGGTCCGTCGCAAGCGCTCACCAATCATCGCGCATGGCGTTTCGGCGCCACGCAAGGATATTTGCGAACGCCGATCGCAGCAAAGCGCGAAGACTGGACCCGTAACTGCAAAGCGCATGGTCGCGCGCGCGCTAACCGCTCCACTTCACCGTGCATTGCAGGAGAAGCAGCGATGGAAATGGAGATCGGCATCGAGCGCTGGCCGATGCACACACCCTTCCGCATATCCGGCATGGAATTCACCGACGCGGCGTTGCTGGTGATCCGCCTGCGCGACGGGAGGTTCGTCGGTCGCGGAGAAGCCTGTGGCGCCTATTATCGTGGCGATGGCCCGGACCAGATGCGCGACATGGCGGAATCGGTGCGCGCCGAGATTGAGGCCGGTGCCGACCGGCAGCGTCTTCAATCGCTTCTGCCCGCCTGCGGTGCGCGCAATGCGCTCGATTGCGCGATGTGGGAGCTGGAAGCGCGCCGATCCGCCCGTCCGGTCTGGGCACTGGCCGGCCTTCCCGAAGTGACGCCGTTGCCCACGGTCTTCACCATCGGCATCGACACGCCTGGAGCCATGGCCATGCGCGCGATGACGATGACGCATGCCACGGCGATCAAGCTCAAGCTTTCGGGCGATGGCGAGGATGCGGCGCGGGTTCGCGCCATACGCGCGTCGCGACCGGATGCATGGCTGGGGGTCGACGGCAATCGCGGTTTTTCGATCGACGGCATCAACGCCCTGATGCCGACGCTGGATGCCGCCGGCGTCGCGTTGATCGAACAGCCGCTGGCGATCGGCGCCGAAGCGGACATGGCCGGACTGGACGGGTCGATCCCCACCGCCGCCGACGAAAGCGTGCAGGACATGGATGATCTCGAAGGGCTTGTCGGCCTGTTCGGCATCGTCAACATCAAGCTCGACAAATGCGGCGGCCTCACCCACGCGCTGGCGATGGAACAGCGCGCGCGCCAGCTGGGCTTTGGTGTGATGGTCGGCAACATGACGGGCACGTCCTGGTCGCAAGCGCCGGCATTCGTGCTCGGCCAGCGCTGCGACTATCGCGACCTCGACGGCCCCACATTTCTTGCGGGCGACCGCGATCCGGCGCTCTGGTATGCCGACGGTAAGATTCATTGCCCCGAAAGCGTCTGGGGTGGACCGGAATAAGGGCATGACGCACAACCACCGCGCCGATCGGTCAAGCATCGGTTCAAGATGGTGAAGACCGGCACGATCCGGACATTATGATCGATGGTCCGACATCCTCATCCGAACAACGGGAGATACAGACCGTCATGCATGCGCACACCGTTTCCGTCAGCGACGCGGACGCCCTATCGATCGGCCAGCTGGACGCGCATGGACAGGCGGCGCTGGTCGCGTCGGGCGAAATATCCGCCGCAGAACTGGTCGAAGCGGCGATCCTGCGGATCGAGCGGCTCGATCCCGTGCTCAATGCGATCACGTTCAGCGACTATGACGGCGCACGTCGGCGGGTGAACCAGGCATCGGGGCCGATGGCGGGCGTCCCCTGGCTGGTCAAGGAAGGGCTCGACTATCCCGGCATGCCCAATCGCGCCGGGTCGCGATCGAAGCGCGACGCGAAGCCCGGCACCGCCGCCTTCGATTACAGCACATTGCTCGATGCGCAGGGGATCGTCGCGCTGGGCAAGACCAGTGCGCCCGAATTCGGCCTGTTGCCGACGACCGAGCCGTTGCTCTACGGCGCGACGCGCAATCCCTGGGCACTCCATCGATCGCCCGGCGGATCGTCGGGCGGCGCGGCCGCCGCCGTGGCGTCGGGCATGGTGCCGCTGGCACATGCGGCGGATGGCGGCGGATCGATCCGCATCCCGGCAAGCTGCTGTGGTCTGGTCGGCATGAAGCCCGGACGCGGCGGCAATGTGCGTGCACGCGACCAGAATATCGTCGACGACCTGCTGGCCTGCGACACATTGCTCTCGCGATCGGTGCGCGACGTCGCCTGGGCAACCGCGATCGGCGCCGGCCGGCCGCAGCGGGTGACCGGCCCCGGCAAGCGCCGGCTGACCATCGCAGTGATCCCCGAAAGCCTGGACGGCACGGCCCCCGCCCCCGAGGTCGCCGAAGTGCTCGATCGCGCGGCGGCGCTGTGCGCGACGCTCGGCCACGAAGTCGTCACCCGTCCCCTGCCGGTCGACGGCGCCGCCGTGGCCGCGGCGTTCCGGACGATCTGGGGCTTTCTGGCACGCGATGTCGTGGCGCAGACCGTCGCGCGCATCGGCGCCGACGAGGCCGAACGGCAGCTCGAACCCTGGACGCTCGGCCTCGCCCGCTGGGGCGCCGGAATCGCCCTCGACGATGCCGACGCGCTGTTCAGCCAGGTCGGAACGGCGGCGGCGGCGATGGAAAGCTTCTTCGAGATGCACGACGTCATCCTGTCGCCGGTGCTCAGGCATCCCGCCGTGCATATCGGCGATCTCGCGCCGACCTGTGCGTTCGACGGACTGATGACGCGGATGTTCGACTATGTCTCCTATACGCCGCTGCACAATCTGAGCGGCAATCCGGCGATTTCGCTGCCGCTGTTCGCTGCGGCGGACGGCGTGCCGATCGGCAGCATGTTCGCGGCCGCGCGCGGCCGGGAGGATCTGCTGCTCGCGCTTGCCTTCGAACTGGAAAGCGCGGCCCCCTGGAGCGAGCGCTGGCCCGCCCATTCGATCGCCGCAGGCTTGTCCGGCAGTGACCATGGCTGAACAACGCGCGCTTCACGAGCGCAGCGGGCCGGAATTCGATCCCGCGATGATGATCGAGGCGCGGGCGCACACCCGTGCGGCGATCGAGGCGATCGCGCAGGGCATGACGCCGGGCATGGCGGAGGAGGATGCGCAGGCATATGCGCGCGCCACGCTCAAGGCGCGCGGACTGCTCCGCGGCTGGCACGGCGTGAAGCTGCGGTTCGGAACCAACACGCTCAAGGGCTTCGGCGACGCCTCCGATCCCGGGACGATATTGCGCGAGGACGATATCTTCTTCATCGATATCGGCCCGGTCTGGCAGGGATATGAAGGCGATGGCGGGGACACTTTCGTGGTGGGGAACGACGCCGAGATGCATCGCGCCGCGACCGATGTCCGTGCGATCTTCGACGCGACGCGCGCACGCTGGCTGGCGGATGGGCTGAGCGGGGCCGCGCTCTACCGTTTCGCCGCGGCGGAAGCGGAACGGCGTGGCTGGCAGCTCAATCTCGACATGTCCGGTCACCGCCTCTCGGATTTTCCGCATGCGGTGAAATATGACGGTGCGCTGATCGACAGCGATTTCTCACCGTCCCCTGGACTGTGGGTACTCGAAATCCAGATCCGCCACCCGGAACGCCCGTTCGGCGCCTTTTACGAAGACCTGCTGCTCGCCTGAGCGGGGCGCGGGGATGCCGGGCTCATGCCGCCATGCAGAGATATTTGAGCTCGAGATACTCCTCCAGCCCCTGACGGCCCCCTTCCCGGCCGAGGCCCGACTGCTTGATGCCGCCGAACGGCGCGACTTCGGTCGAGATCAGGCCGGTGTTGATGCCGACCATGCCGGTCTCGACCGCCTCGGCCACACGCCAGGCGCGTGCGAGGTCGGATGTGTAAAGATAACCCGCCAGGCCGAAGATGCTGGCATTGGCGAGTGCGACCGCCTGATCCTCGGTTTCGAAGCGGATGACGGCGGCGAGCGGCCCGAAGGTCTCCTCATGGCTGACCAGCATGTCGGCGGTCACCCGGGTCAGCAGGGTCGGCGCATAGGCGCTGCCCATGGTGCCACGGCTGCCGCCGGCGATCAGCCGCGCACCCTTCGCGAGCGCATCGGCGACATGCGCCTCGACCTTCATCACCGCATTTGCATCGATCAGCGGCCCGATATCGCTGGCCGGATCCAGCCCATGGCCTAGTTGCAGAGCGCGGATACGCGCGGCGAACCGGTCGACAAAGGCGTCATGAATGCCCGCCTGGACATAGAAGCGGTTGGTGCAGACGCAGGTCTGCCCGGCATTGCGGAATTTGGACAGGATCGCGCCGTCGACCGCCGCGTCGAGATCGGCATCGTCGAACACCAGAAACGGCGCATTGCCGCCCAGTTCGAGCGAGAGTTTCTTCACTGTGTCGGCCGATTGACGCATCAGCAGCCGTCCGGTCGCGGTGGAGCCCGTGAAGCTGATCTTGCGCACCAGTGGGCTGGCGGTGAGCTCACCGCCGATCGCGGGCGCATCGCCGGTCACGATGTTGAACACGCCCGGCGGAACCCCCGCCTCCTCGCCCAGCACGCCAAGCGCCAGCGCCGACAGCGGCGTCTGTTCGGCGGGTTTGAGGACGATCGTGCAGCCCGCCGCCAGCGCGGGCGCGACCTTGCGCATGATCATGGCGGACGGAAAATTCCATGGCGTGATCGCGCCGACCACGCCGATCGGCTGCCGAAGCACGATCAGTCGGCGATCGGCCGCATGTGCCGGGATCACCTCGCCATAGGCCCGCTTGCCTTCCTCGGCGAACCATTCGAGGAAGGCCGCCGAGTGGAGGATCTCCGCCATCGCTTCGCGCAGCGGCTTGCCCTGTTCGCGGGTCAGCAAGATTGCGAGCGCCTCTTGCTCCTCCAGCATCAGATCGTGCCAGCGCCGCAGGACACGGGCGCGCTCGCCCGCAGTCTGCCTGGACCAGCCAAACCCGGCCTGGCGCGCGGCATCGATCGCCCGGCGCGTTTCCCCCGCCCCCATCCATGGCACCCGGGCGATGGTTTCGCCCGTCGCCGGATCGTCGACGGCGATCATGCCACCGTCGTCGGCCGGCACCCATTGGCCGTCGATGAAGCCCAGCGGCTTCAGCAATTCCCGCCCCATCGGGCTCTCCTCGAACCCGATCGTCAGAAGCGCTTGCGGATGCTCAGCGAGAATTGCCGGCCGCGATTGAGCACCAGTTCGGTCAAGCCGAGATTGGCGTCGTCGGAAAAGGCGCTGTCGATATAACGCTCGTCACCGATATTCTGGACGCGGCCGATGATCGTGACGCCCGCAGCCTTGTTCTCCAGCGCGATACCGACATCGAACAGGCTGAAGCCGGGCTGATAGGCCTGGGGCGAGTTGATCGCGTTGTTGTGGACGCCGCCGCGATAGGCATAGTCGAAGCGCGGCGTCAGCGTCCAATCGCCGCCCATCCGGAATTCATAGGCGATCGCGCCGCTCAACGACCATTTCGGCGCCTTGATCAACTTGTCGGTCACCGTCACCTGCGCGCCCGGCGCCGTTTCCAGATATTTGGCGTCGAGCCAGCCGAGCCCACCTTCCAGCGTTAGCCCGTCGACCGGCACCGCGACCGCCTCCAGCTCGGCGCCCCAGATCCGTGCCTCCGCCGCGTTGAGGATGATCGGCGCGACGCTGACATTCTGAACCGTGATCTGCACATTCTGGTAGGATGTGCGGAACAGTGCACCGTTCAGGCGCAGCCGGCGATCGAACAGATCGGATTTGAAGCCGCCTTCGATCACCTTCACCGTCTCCGGTTCGAACGAGGGGATCACATCGGCCGGATTCTGGCCGGGCGCGGGAAAGATCGGCGGGAACACGCTCTGGGTGAAACCGCCCGACTTGAAGCCCTCCGAATAGGTCACATAAGCGAGAAATTCGGGGCTGAAGCGATAGGAGAGGTTCGCCATCGGCGTCCATTTCTCGAACCGCCGCGTCGCCTCCACATTGGGCAGGATCAAAGTGCCTGGCGGGAATGGCAGGACGGTCGAGAGGATCGGCTGGCGCGGCAGGAACCGCTTGGTATCGCGCGTATAGCGGATGCCCATCGTCAGATCGAGCGCGGGCAGGATCGAGTATGTGCCCTGGGCGAAAGCGGCCAGACTGTCATTGTCATTGTCGCCGCCCGAATGGAAATCGGCGACGGGAAAGGTCACGCGTTGCTGGTCGTTCGCCTTTTCCTTGAAGAAATAGCCGCCGACCACCCAGTCGAGCCGATCGTCGAACAGCTTGCCGAGCAGCTGGATCTCCTGGCTGAACTGCCATTGGGTGTAGCTGGTGACGACGCTCGCCACATCGACAGGCGAATGGTCCTGATCGAGGCTGAAGCGCGATGTGAGATCGCGATAGGCGGTGATCGACTTGAGTTCGACGCCGCCCAGATCGATCGTCACCACGCCCGAGACGCCCCAAAGGTCGAGATTGGAATAGGCCGGCAGGTCGCTGTAATCGCGGTTGCGCCCAGGCGATATCCAGTGCGATCCAAAACAGGCGGCCAGCGGTGGCGGATTGTTGAGTGGATCCGCGCCGACCGCGCAGATGCCGGCATTCAGCACGAGGTTGGAGAAGCTCGGGAACGCGGCGCCGGGCACCGCATCGGTCAGTACATAGGCGGCGCCATTGGTCCGCTCGCGCGTACCGTCGAAGGCGAGATCGACGGTGACGGCATCGGCCGGCTGCCAGCGCAGCGCCAGCCGGCCCGACAGGCGGTTCTTGTCGCCGGTATGATGGCCGTCGGGGCGGCGCACATAACCGTCCTGCATTTCGTAGCTGACGCTGCCCTTGACGAAGAGATTGGCGGCCAGCGGCACATTGATCATGCCGCGCGAAACGACGTGATTGTCGGTGCCGTAGAGCAAGGACGCCTCGCCGCGCAGAACGTCGTCGGGCTTGGCGGTGGTGATGCTGATCGCGCCGCCGATCGTGTTGCGGCCGAACAAAGTGCCCTGCGGCCCGCGCAGCACTTCGATCCGCTCGACATCGAGCAGATCGACGAGCCCGCCGACCGAACGCGCGACATAGACGCCGTCGATATAGAGGCCGACGCCGAGATCGACGGTCGGCACCGAATTGGCCTGACCGACGCCGCGGATGAACATGGTGGCCGCCGCAGAACTGCCCGCGATCGGCGATGTCGTGTCGAAGATCAGATTGGGTGTGAGCTGCGCGATGCCCGAAACCTGCTGGACCTGCCGCGCTTCCAGCCCCTGTTCGGTGAAGGCGGAGATCGAGATCGGCGTATCCTGCAGGCTCTCGACGCGCTTGCGCGCGGTCACCACGATTTCCTCGATGCCGCTTTCGACAGCATCGTCCGCGGCCTGGGCATTTGCCGGGCAAGCGGCCGCGACCAGCGACAGCGCGAAGATGGGAAGCGCCGCGCTCCGCGACAGGCTGGCGCGGTGCCGCGTCGTACGGCCGGTCTTGCCGATATCCCTTTTCATGATTCGCCCCTCCCTATTTTTAGAACATAGGTAAGATAGCTTTGTTACAACGGTAGTCAACAGAGATAAATTGAAGGGATGCGCGGTGAGGTGACGGCGTTTCGGGTGGGTTGTGTGCGGAGTTGGATCACCCTGCCTGTCATTCCCGCGAACGCGGGAATCCAGTGTCGTAGGGCTCTATGATCGACATCTCCTGGATTCCCGCGTTCGCGGGAATGACAGGCAGGGGCAATGACAGATGGGGGTGAAGGCCGGATCGAGCCCGGCGGCAAGCCGTCAGACGGCCGGCCTCAGATTTCGCCTTCCGCCATGGTCAGATGCCGCAGCAGTGACAGCGCCTGATCGGTGCTGGCGACGAGTTCGGGCATGATCGTGCCGATTGCGTCGAACTGTTCGCGGCTGAGGCTGCCGAAATGGACGTTGTTCACCTGCTGCTGGATCGTGGTGAGCCGCGCCAGCCGGTCGCGGCCCGCCTCGGAAATCTCGAGTTTCACCTTGCGTGCGTCGACCTTGTCGCGCGTCTTCCTGACCAGCCCTTCGGCGACCAGCTTGTTGACCTCGGTGGTGACGAAGGTGCCGCTGAGGCTCAAATGATCGGCGATCGTCTTCACATTGACGTCGCCGCTTTTCTGCAGATGCCCGATCGAAATCAGGATCGTATATTGCGGCCCGGCGACGCCGATCAGCCGGGCATAGCCGTCGCGGATCGCGTTGAGGCGCGAACTGAACGCCAGCGAGGCATGGACGAGCGCGCGGAACCGATCGTCGCTGCCATCGTCCAGCAGTTCGGGGCGCGTGACCGTCAGCAGAGACTCCTCCGCTCCACCCTTGCGCGCCGACCGCTTAGCCACCATCCCGACCGCCCATTCCTTCGTCGTCCGCGAGCGCCTCTCGCGCGAGCTTCATAGTCTCGATCGCCGCCGGAATGCCACAATAAGCGGCGACCTGCAGTATGATTTCCGCAATCTCCTCAGGCCCGGTCCGCAGCGACCGACCCCGCCAGATCATAGCCGTCGAGCAATCCGTCGACGAGGCGCCCCGCCCCGGCCCAGTCATAGGTGCGGAAACTGTGGCCGCGCGTCACGAACTGCGCGCCGGCATAGAACATCTCATACTGGCCGTGACGCCCCGCGAATTCGGAACCCAGCGCATCCCAGGCGAGCTTCAGGAACTTCACCCGGTCGCGCGGTCCGCCAATGGGCGATTGCTGGAGCAGATCGTGGATGCAGGCGATCTCCGGATTGTCATAGTCGCGCACCGACGAAGGCAGCATGATCAGCGATCCGCCCGCCAGTTCGCGCACCGCGTTCACGAACCCCGCATAAAGCTCCTGCGTGAAGACCTGCGCGGCGTAGACGAGATGACGGTTGGGCATATAGGCGTCGCCATGCATCTCGCCCGATGCCTCCATGCCATGGACCAAAGCCTCCACCACCGCGGCATCGGACGCCAGCTTGCCGAGCATCGTCTGGACCGGGAGCATCTGGATGGTGCCGATCGTCTCCGCGATGCGGCGCGCGATCCCGGCCAGGAAACGCAGCTTCACCATCAGGCGGATCTGCGCCTGGTAATTCTGCGCGACATGGCCGGCGGTTTCGTGGAATTGCGCGCGCGCCATCGCGACGTTGCGGTTCACGAAGACGCGTTCCCACGGCACCTTCACATCGTCGAAATAGACCACCGCATCATTCTCGTCGAAGCGGGCGGCCAGCGGATTGTCGAACAGGCTGACCGCGCTTGCCTCGAACGATTTGCGCGACACGACCTTGAGCCCCTTGGCATTCATCGGCAGCGCGAAGGAGACCGCATAATCCTCCTCGCCGGGGCGTAGCGGCTGGAGATTGGCGACGAATACCTCATTGGCGACGATCGTGCTCGTGCCCAGCATCTTGGCGCCGCGCACGGTGATGCCTTCGCCATCCTCGTCCACGACACGCATGATTACGTCGTCGGCGACCTGCTCCGATGTCGAAAGACCGCGGTTCACCTGCGGATTGATGATGACGTAGGTCAGGAACAGGTCGTTATCGCGCGCATATTCGAAATAGTCGGCGAGATTGCGCGCGCCGCCCTCGTCATAGGCCTGCAGGCGTCCGAGCCCGGCATATTGGCCGGCCAGCGCCGATGCGACATGATCGGGCGAGCGGCCGAGAAAGCCGCCATGAAGCTCCGCCCAGCGCGTCAACGCCTTGCGGCGATCGACCATCTCCTCATAATTGGCGGGCAGTTGCCAGGACCGCCCTACCCGCCGGCCCGAACTCGGCGAGGCGAAGGTCATCGCCTCCACATTGGCGGGATCGGCCTGATAATCGTAGAGCGCCG
Organism: Sphingobium sp. FW305-3-2-15-F-TSA7; assembly: GCF_058787155.1. Lineage (NCBI taxonomy): Bacteria > Pseudomonadati > Pseudomonadota > Alphaproteobacteria > Sphingomonadales > Sphingobiaceae > Sphingobium > Sphingobium sp. FW305-3-2-15-F-TSA7. Next base: position 129,573 of record NZ_JBYSZM010000013.1, read on the forward strand.
CCGCCGAACGCACGATGTTGCGGAAGGCGGGATGCACGGTGACGTCGCCTACGCGTTCGCCGTCGAGATAGACCGCGCGACCGTCGCTCAGACTCGCGATATGATCCGCCCCGGTCTTTACGCCCCTGTCCATATGCTCTCCTGGAAAATCTTGATGTGTGTTGGCGGTCAGGCCGGCGCCGAAAGCGCGCCATAGCCGCCGCCGAAGAAGATCAGCGGATGGGCGTCGGCGCGGTATCCGCACGCGACCAGCCGGCCGACGAACAGCGTGTGCGTGCCCGCCTGATGCTCCGCCTCGGTATCGAGGATCATCCATGCCAGCGCGTCGGACAGCAGCCCGACGCCGCACCGCTCCTCGAAAGCCGGTAGATAGCCGTCGACCGGCCGGCCCGCGAAATGATTGGAGACATGGCCATGCCCCTCCGCCAGTACGCTGACGCCGAACCGCCGCGCCGCGACCAGCCGGTCGTGCATCCGGCAGCCGCGCGACAGCGAGACCAGGCCGAGCGCGGGCTCCAGCGAGACCGAAGTGAAGGAATTGGCGGTCATGCCGTGGACCGCATTTCCCGCACCGCATGTCACCACGGTGACGCCGCTGGCGAAACGGCCGAACATCGCGCGCAGGAAATGCTGATCGGGCAGCGCCGCCCCCTGCTCCATCGACTCGACCATGGTCCACTCCTCAATGATTTTAAACTTTGTAGAATATCTTTGTTACAAAGTAAATATCATTCCTCAATGCGCTGCCCCACTGAAATCGGCGGGAATGCGGCATGCGGCGACGCGCGGCATGCGCGTGGGCGCGGGCGTGTTGCGGCTGCGCCCGACGAAACGGGCGACGCCGGCGGAGATCACCGCCCCGATCGCGGCGGGATCGCCGTTTGCGAGCGCACCGAGCGCGGTGTCGCTGGTCGCGCCCAATGGCGCGTCGAGGATCAGCAGATCGGCCGCGCGGCCGGGCTTGAGATAGCCGCAATCGAGGCCGTAAACGTCCGCGACGTTGCCGGTCGCCGCCGCGATGAACCATTCGGGCGGCATGTCGGTCAGCGCCGCCAGGTTCATGATCGTGTACATCATGCCCAGCGGCATCACCCCCGTGCCCGTCGGCGTGTCGGTCGCGATCAGGAAGCGCGCGAACGCGTCATGCGCCTTCACCGTCTGCGCGCAGAGGATCGCGGTCCGCAGATTGCCCGCGGTACAGACCTGGAGCGCGATGTCGCTTTCGAGTGTCAGCCGCTCATATTCGGCATCGGGCAGCGCCACCGGCCCGCCATTGACGTGGAAGGAGACGTGCGGGCGCATCGCCAGCAGATGATCGGCGCGGATCGGCGCCGATCCTGGGATCGACGCACCGCCGGTATGCACGGTGGTGATCATCCCCGCCTCGCGCGCCCAGCCCACCATCGGCGCATAGTCGAACGGCGTCGCGAAGCCGCCGAAACCCGCCTTGGCGAGCCAGACGCCCTTGGCGCGCAGCTCGATAAAGTCCTCGCGCGTGAGGCCGGGCTCCAGGATGACCGATCCGGCATGGACGCGCATGCCGCCGGGCCGATAATTTTCGAAGCATTTGAAGGCGGCGACCGCGAGCGCCTTGACGCCTTCGGGATCCTTCGGCCGCCCCGGCACATGGACCTCGCTCGCCGAAATGCTCGTCGTTGTGCCGCCGTGCAGATAGCTTTCGAGGAAACCGACGGTCTTCTGGCGCGGCGTATAATCGCCGAAGGTGTTGTGGACCTGACTGTCGATAAAGCCGGGACAGATTGTGCCGCCCATCGCGTCGATCACCAGATCGGCCGCCTCGATTTCGGCCGCGGCGGCGGTGCCGATATGCGCGATCCGGTTGCCTTCGGTCAGGATCGTGTCGCCCGTAGCGAAGGGATCGCGCCAGCATCCCGTCACGATCGTGCCGATATTGACGATGGCGATACGCATGGCCGCCGCCGCCCCGCTCACCTCAGCCCATCCCGACCTTCGGCCTCGTCACGCGAGATGCCGCCGACGCGGTGATTGAGCCGGCCACGACTGGCGAAGCAGCAGATGATCGCCATTTCGTCGGGGCGCGGCGCCGAATGCAGCGTGACTGTCATCGCGTCATAATGCGAACGCACGAACAGCGCGTCCTTGTACGCCAGCGGAATATCGATCGAACTGCCCATGCCGCCGACCTTGGTGGCCGAGGATATCCAGGCCGTGCCGCCACCCACCGCGGTGCGCAGCACATCGCCATAGACGGTGGTCAGCATGGCGACGCCATGTTCCTGCTCGCCGGCAACGCCGACGACCGCGCCCTTGCCATAGCTTTCGACTGGCAATCCACCAAGCAGCGAGACGCCGATCCCGGCGATCTCGGCGCCGACAGCGGTGCTCGCCGCGATCAGATCGGACAGATCCTCCTGATAGGGGCGCCCCGCGAACGGGTTCTTGACGACGGCAGCGACGGCGACCTTGCGCAGCGGCGCATCGGCCCTGCGGCCGGCCTCGAAACGCGCCTCGTCGATGAAGCTGAGAATTCTGACGACTTGCATGTGAATCACCCCTTTCAACCGGTCACATGGACTATTTAGCTCTGTTACAAAGCTAGTCAATAAACCTTTCTTGAAACTTCAAACCGGACGCGATCGCGCAGCCGCTGACGCAATCCCGAAAGAGAGTCGGCCATGCCCGGCCATTGCGGGCGATTCCGGTTGCGCGGCCCTGGGGTGGATGCGCCATGTGCCCGCCATTCAGGCATCTCAGTCGGAGAAGGCGCATGCAGGTCGCGCGGCTAGGCTATCTCGGAATCGGTACCAACAGGCTCGATGCGTGGCGGACGCTCGCGACCGACATATTGGGCGCTGAGATCGAGGCGCGCACCGAACAGGGCGCGCCCGCGCTCGCGCTCAGGATCGATACGCATCCCTATCGCTATCTGCTGATCGAGAGCGACCAGGAAGTCCCGCCCTTTGCTGGCTGGGAAGTCGATAATGCCGCGAGTTTCGCTACGCTGGTCGAGCGGCTGCACGCGGCCGGCGCCGATCCGCAGGCTGCCAGCGATGCGGAATGTCGCGCGCGGAGCGTGACCCGCCTTGTCCGCTTCCGCGATCCCGACGGCTATCCCAACGAACTCTATCATGGCGCGATCCCGGGCGCCGAACCGGCGCTGCCGCATGGCGGCTTTATCACCGGCGAACTCGGCATCGGCCACGTCATGCGCCACTGCGCGCATTATCCCGAGGCCGTGGCCTTCTACCGCGATACGCTGGGCCTGCGCACATCGGACAAGATCGTGTGGGACGGCGCCGACGCCACCTTCATGCGCTGTAATCCCCGCCATCACAGCCTGGCGCTGATCAACGAATGCCTGGGCATGGCATCGGGCGACACCAACCATATCATGTTCGAGATGCAGGCATTGGAGGACGTCGCCGCCGCCTATGACCGCGTCCTGGCACGCGGCGATCCGCTGATCATGACGCTGGGCCGCCACAGCAATTGCCGGACCATATCCTTCTATTTCGTCGGCCCGTCGGGTTTCGGCATCGAGATCGGCCATGGCAGCACGCTGGTCGAGGACGAAGCCGGATGGGAGGTCCGCCAATACGACACCACCAAGATCTGGGGGCATTTGCTGCCCCATGAACGCCTGAAGGAGCTGATTTGATGGAGACCACCGCAACGATCGACCGCCCCGGCCGCATCGTCGACATGCCCGCCGGAAACGCGATCGAGAACAGCCGGCCCAAAAGCCGCTATCTCGATGCTGGCGGCATCATGACCCATTATGTCGAGATGGGTGAAGGCATGCCCACCATCCTGATCCATGGCGGCGGCGCTGGAGCGGACTGCTGGGGAAATTGGCGGATATCGATGCCGCTGTTCGCCGAACGCTGCCGCGCGATCGCGATCGACCTGGTCGGTTTCGGCCGCAGCGACGTGCCCGATCCCGCGCGCTTCCCCTATTCGCAGGACGATCGCGACCGCCAGCTTGCCGAATTCATCGTCGCGCTGGGCGCCGGCCCGGTGAACCTGGTCGGCAATTCCACCGGCGGCCTCACCTCGATCGGCGCGGCACAGCTCGTGCCTGAACTGGTGAACAAGGTGATCCTGATGGGCAGCGCGGGAATCGAGACCGGCATCATCACCCCGCTCAAGGCGCTGACCGAATATGATTTCACCGAACAGGGCATCAGGCGGATCATCGGCTCGCTCGCCAATCCCGCTTTCTCGGTCAGCGACGATCTCGTCGAATATCGCCATCGTCTTTCGGTCGATCCGGAGACGCGCAAAGGCTATTCGGCGTTCATGGGCTGGATCGGTTCGCAGGGCGGCCTGCACCGGCCGGAGGAATTCATCGCGGCACTGAAGCACGAAACGCTCGTCTTCCACGGCAAGGACGATGCGGTCGTGCCGGTGGAGAGCGCCTATCGGCTGCTCGAACTGATCGAGAACAGCGCCGGCTATATCATGCCGCATTGCGGGCATTGGGCGATGATGGAATATCCCGAAGACTTCGCGCGCCATTCATTGCGCTTCCTGTTCGACGATTGATGCCCTCCGCAGGTTCCCGGACCGGCCGCCTTCCGCTATCGGGCGGCGACCACCGGACCGGGAACCGCGAGCGACGCATGGACATGACCATCCCCGACACCGCCGAGGCCCTGCGCGCCCGGCTGGCCGAACAGGGCGTCGCCCTGCCCTTAGAAGACGCCGAAGCGGTGTGGCGCGACTGGCAGGTGATCCTGACCTTCCGCGACGCGATGCGCGCGGACGAAGCGGTGGAGCCCCGGCCATGACGGATACGGTCGAAGCCGCGATCGCCCGGCTGCCCGAAGCGGCCGCCAATGGCTGGCTCGCCCGTCCGATCGAACCGGTGAAAGCCGAGACGTCCACCGGGCCGCTTGCCGGGCTGCCCTGGTTCTCCAAGGATCTGTTCGCCGTCCGGGGCATGACGACGGTGGCGGCATCGAAAGCGTTGGCCGACGATCCGTCGGCAGAGCATGATTCCTTCGCGGTCGCGCGACTGCGCGAGACCGGTGCGGTGCTGATCGGCAGTACCAACATGGATTCGCTTGCCTATGGCTTCGTGTCGCGGACCGAGCTTTACGGCACCGCGCGCAATCCGCACGATCCGACCCGGCTGTGCGGCGGATCCTCGGGCGGATCGGCCGCGGTGGTCGCGGCGGGCATCGTGCCCTTCGCACTCGGCACCGATACCAGCGGCTCGATCCGCGTGCCCGCAGCACTCTGCGGCGTCATCGGCGTCAAGCCGAGCCTGGGGCGCCTGAGCAAATCGGGCGTCCAGACGCTTTCGCCGAGCCTGGATCATGTCGGCTTCTTCGCCGACACGCTCGATCGCGCACGCCAGGTCTATGATGTGCTCGACGCGACCGACCCGGACGATGCCGACCAGCGCCAATTCGACGACAGCGATCCTGCGGCGCCACGCAAGGTTGGCCTGCTCGGCGGCCATTTCGCCGACGCGATGGAGCCGGTGGTTGCCGAAGCGATCGGCGAAGCCGCGCGCGCATTCGATGCCGAGGTCGTCGAAGCGCCGCTCAGCACGCGCGCACGCGCGGCCGCCTATACGATCGTCGCGGCGGAGGCGGCACGGACGCATGCCGAACGGCTGCGCACCCGGCGCCATCTGTTCGACACGGCGATCCGCGACCGGCTGACCGCCGCCTTGCTGATCCCCGACGCATGGATCGCCGAAGCCCGCGCGCTCGGCACCGCTTATGCCGCGCAGTTCGATGCGCTGTTCGAACGCTTCGACATGCTGATCGCGCCGACCGTGCCCTGCCTGGCGCCGCCGGCCGAGGACGCCCTGGCGATGCTGCCGGGAACCAGCATTCCCCTGCGCGCCGCGCTCGGCCTCTACACCCAGCCGATCTCGCTGCTGGGGCTGCCGGTGATCACCGTGCCGCTCGCCACTGCAGCCGGGCTGCCGACCGGCATCCAACTGATCGGGCCGATGGGCAGCGAAGCGCGACTGTTCGCCGCCGCAGCGCGATTGATCGAAGGATGCCGGATCGCGGCAGCGGCTGCCGGAACGCGTTAGCGCCGCCGCAAACCGTCGCGCTAGACCCTTGGATATCAAGGAGCAGCGCCATGACAGAGGCAGAGCATCGTGCGGAAAAGTGGGAACCGGTTTTCCGCAAAGACGATGCGACCACAAACATTCAGAACGGGCTGCGCGATCCTTGGATCCAAAGATCGCGCAGCCCGTTCTGACCGCGATCAACAGCTATCGGGCGGGCACGATCCCGCCCAATTTCGACGGGCCACCCGATCATACCGATCTGCGCGAAGCCGTGCTCGAACGCGTGCTCGATCGCTTCGGCTTTGCGTCGCGCCCCGATCCGACACGCGAGACGCTCGACGAGATCGTCAAGCAATGGTCGCGGCAGATCGGCTACGACAATGTGCTGAAGCGCATCTATATCGCCGAGCGCCAGACCGGCGCCTTTCCGTCGCAGGATCCCAACGAATTCTTCTCCGCCTGGCTCGAACACGGCGTCGCCGCGGGTTGCTGGCCCTCGGCCGAGGCGATGTACGGCATCCTCGCCCTGCTCGGCTTCCGCGTCTCGCGCATGGCGGGAACGATGCCGGAAGTGCCCGATCCACTGCTGCCCGCGCATGGCGGCATCAACGTCACGATCGACGGGCATGTCTATCGCGCCGATCCCAGCCTGGGGGCGGAAGCGGCGCTCGAACTGATCCACGGCGAGCGCACCGCGCAGAAAAGCCAGGCGCACGGCATCTGGTGCGAAGGCGACGGCGTAGTCTGGTGGCGGCCCGGCCACATGCGCAATCCGCTGTCGACGGTGATGTGGCTCGAGGATCTGAGCCCCGCTTTCTACGCCTATCGCAACGAGGCGACCAAGGCGTTCAGCATCTTCAACCACTCGCTCTACGTCCGCAAGAATCGCGACGACGGCGTGCTCACTTATGGCCGTGGCGCGCTGATCACGGTCGATCCGCTGGGCAATCTCTCGGCGACGCCGGTCGATCTGAAGGACGCGCCGTCGATCCTGGTCGAACGCTTCGGCCTGTCCGAAGCGATCGTCGCGCGCGTGCCGATCGCCGACGATGACGGAGCCGGCTTCGCATGAGCGCGCCCTGCAAGACCCAGGAGGCGCGTATCACGCTCGCCCCGCGCGTCGATCGCGACTGGGCGCATCTCGTCCAGCCCGATCGTGTCCACCAGTCGCTTTACACTGATCCGGCGCTGTTCCCGCACGAGATGACCAAGCTGTTCGGGGGGCTTTGGACCTATCTCTGTCACGAAAGCGAACTGCCCACAGCAAATGCGTTCAAACGCGTCCGTCTTGGCCTGCGCCCCGTGGTGATGACGCGCGACAAGAGCGGAACGATCCACGGCCTGTTCAACCGCTGCGCGCATCGCGCCGCGACCATCTGCCAGGAAGACACGGGCGCCGCGGCGCGCTTCACCTGCCCCTATCATGGCTGGACCTATGCCAATGACGGGCGGCTGATCGGCGTGCCCTTCGACGAAGGCTATGGCGATGCCTTCGACAAGTCGGTGCACGGGCTGCGCCGGATCCCGCGCATCGAGGCCTATCGCGGTTTCGTCTTCGGCACGCTCAACCCCGACATGCCGTCGCTCGCCGACCATCTCGGCGCCGCGACCGAGTTGATCGACGAATTCATCGGCCGCGCGCCGGGCGGCGAGATCGTGCTGGGCGCCGGATCGTTCCGTGGCGTCTTCGGCGGCAATTGGAAGCTGGTCTTCGACAATGCCGCCGACGGCTATCACCCCGCCTTTTCGCACCGCTCGATCATGGACATGACGCGGATCCGCAATGGCGGCGACAAGGGCGGACGCCATTTCGCGAGCAATCCCGACAGTTCGCCGATGTATTGCAAGGCCTATCCCAACGGCCATGGCCTGCTCCACCAGCGGCCGGGCATGGGCAATTCGCTGTGGGATCGCGTCCGCCCCACGCCCGGATCCGAAGCGCAGGTGGCGAGCCTGGTCGCGCGGCTGGGCGAGGACGGCGCCCGCGCCGCGCTGGAGGGCGTGCCGGGCGGCGGCATCAACCTCAACATCTTTCCCAACCTGCTGCTGATCGGCAATCAGGTGCAGGTGGTCGAGCCGCTGGCGCATGATCGTACCCAACTCACCTGGTATGCGACCACGCTGAAAGGCGCCGAGCCCGAGGTCAACCAGCTGCGCATGCGCGTCGCCGAGGATTTCCCGATCCTGGGCGAGACCGACGATCTCGAGATGTTCGAGCGCTGCTGGGAAGGCATGCGCGCAGAAGAAGCCGAATGGGTGATGTGCGGGCGCGGCAGCCACCGCGCCGACGCCGATACGCTCGATCCGGCAACCGGTGTCCGCACGGTGCCACCCACCGACGAAGCGCCGATGCGCAACTTTTACCGGCATTATGCCGATATCCTGTCACGGGAGACCAAGCTTGTCGTCGCTTGAAAAGGGTCCGCAATTCGCGCGCTATCTCGATGATGCGCTCTACGACCGGCTCGCCGCGATGCACGGCAAGCTTGCGGGCCGGCCGCCAATGGAGGACGCCTTACTGCGGTTCGAGGCGGAGGCGTTCCTGAACCATGAGGCACGGCTGCTCGACACGCGCGACTTCTCCGCCTGGCTCGGCCTGTTCGCGGAAGAGCTGATCTACTGGCTGCCACAGGACGAGAGTTCCGATCCGCGCACATCAGTCAGCCTGTGGCTTGACGACCGGCGCCGGCTGGAGGACCGGCTCGTCCGCTTCGGCACCGGCTTCGTCTACAACCAGATCCCGCATCGCCGGCTGCGCCGCTGCATCTCGAATATCGAAGCCTGGCAGGACGAAGCCGGCAAGGAACGGCGCATCGTCAGCAACCAGATCGTCTTCGAACATCGCAAGGGGCATGGCGTTCAACAGCATGTCGCGCTGGTCGATCATGTCCTGCGCCGCGAAGGCGGGCAGTGGAAGATCGCCATCAAGCGCGCGCTGCTGATTAACGGGTTGGATGGCTACGACATCCCGACTTTGTTGTGACCTCTCCTGATCACCCACACCATTTTGTCATTCCCGCGTTCGCGGGAATCCAGCCTTTCCGCGAAATATCAGAAAGAAGAAGAAGCTGGATTGACCTTCGGTCGACTACGTCTCCCGCTTTCGCGGGAATGACAGTCAGTGGGAACTCAGCCCCGCCGCAGCGTCTCCGCCGGGGATGCGCCGAAACGGCGGCGATAGAGGCTGGCGAAGCTGCTCAGGTGATGGAAGCCCCAATGATTGGCGACCGACGTCACCGTCGCCCCGGACGCGCGCTGCATCAGATCCTGGCGCGCGCGTTCCAGCCGCAAATTGCTGAAATAGGCCATCGGGCTCGCCCCCCTGAAGTCGCGGAAACCGTTGGTGAGCGATCGTCCGCTGACCCCGGCATGCGCCGCGATCTCGTCGAGCGTCAGGGGGCGTTGCAGATTGGCGTGCATATAGGCTTCGGCGCGGCGCACATAATGGGGTGCCGCGGGCGATACCGGCGGATTGACCAGCGCATGATGGCTGCCCGACTGACCGATCAACAGGGTCGTCATCACCAGCCGCGAGAGCTGGCTGATCCCCGCCGGCGTCGTGCAGAGCCCGGCGGGCGAAAGCGCATCGGCATCGATATAACGCAGCAATGCGACGAGCCGCTGGCCGGCGGGCGTGCCCAGGTCGAGCTCGATATCGAAATCGATCTGCCGCTGCAGCGGCAGGCCGGTCAGTTCCTGATAATGCTTCTCCAGCGCCGCCTTGGAGATCTTGATCCCCAGCACTTCGCTGTCGTCGCGCCAGCGGAAACGCGCCGGCCGATCGGGCAGGCAGATTGCAGCGCGATCGCCGCCGACCGAAACCGCGCGATCCTCGAAAGCGATGTCGCAGGCCCCGCCGATATTGATGTGGACGATGTAAAAAGTGTCGAACGGCCCCGGATCGATCAGCACGTCGGCGCCGTAGCGCAGATAGAAGATCGAGACATCGCCGAGCGTGATCTGGTTCATCCGGCTGTCGACCGCACGCTCCCCGCCGGTGAAGCGGAGCGCGTGGGTTTTCAACTGGCGACCGATCAGTTCGCGCGCTTCGCCCGGATCGCGCGTGGCGACGATTGGCCGGTTTTCAAATGGCAGGCGCCCGCTCGGGAACATCTTCCCTCCTTGCTGGCCGCATGGCAGCCATTTTGAAGTGTGGACCAACGAGCGTGGAACTTAAATCATCAAATTTAGCTTTGCAAGAAAGCTATTCTAAGAGTGAAATATGCCGGAGCGGGAGCAGGATATGAACAGCGCCGATGCCGCGATCGCGTTTCTCCAGCGCGGCATGCCCGGCGAGGATGCGACACTGGAGGATCTACGCCAATGGGTCGACGGGCTGGGCTTCGGCCTTGAGCCGCCCAGCCGCGTCGTCCGTCACGACCTCGACATTGGCGGCGTCCCGACCGCGCGCTTTCACCCGCCGGGGGCGGCGGTTTCGCGCGCGATCCTCTATCTCCATGGCGGCGCCTATATGGCGGGATCGCCCACTTCGCATGGGGCACTGGCCGCATCTTTGGCCGCTGCGGCGAGCATCAATGTGATCCTGCCGGAATATCGGCTCGCCCCCGAACACCCCTTCCCCGCCGCGCTCGATGATGCACGCACCGTCTATCTCGATCTCGCCGCAACGGGCATTGGACTGAGCTTGGCAGGAGATTCGGCGGGCGGCGGCCTCGCACTCGCGCTCGCGGTCGATCTCCGCGATCGCGGCGAGCCCCTGCCCGACAGTCTTTCGCTCATCTCGCCCTGGACCGACATGACGTTGAGCGGCGCGTCGATCGCCGGTCGCGCCGATATCGATCCGATGATCACCGCGGATGCGCTGCACGCCGCAATCGCATCCTATGCGGCGGGCCTGCCATGCGAGGATCCGCGCCTGTCCCCGCTGTTCGCCAACCTCGTCGGTCTGCCCCCGATGCTGATCCAGGTCGGAGAGCGGGAACGGCTGCGCGACGATGCGGCACGCCTGGCGGCGCGCGCGAAGGATGCCGGCGTCATGGCCGATTATCGCGAATGGCCGGGCATGGTGCATGTCTGGCATCTGTTCGGGGCACATATCGCCGAAGGCCGTCTGGCGATCGAGGAAATGGCCGTCCATATTGGGTTGCACGCGACCGGCTGACACCGGGCGCATTTATGGATTGCACTTCCCCGGAAAATCCCGAACACTCAGGCTTCCTCCTCAAGGAGAATGCCGCGCCATGGCGCCCGTCAAGGTCGACCCCGACAAGGTTCTCGAGTTCGCCGATGAAGAGCGCTTCTACGACTGGCTGAGCAGGCATCACAGCACGCAGGACGAGGTGTGGATCAGGATCCACAAGGTCGATTCCGGCCTGCCGTCGATCACCCCGAAACAGGCCATCGACGTGGTGCTGTGCTGGGGCTGGATCGACGGGCTGCGCAAGGGGCTCGACGAAAGGAGCTTTCTGCAGCGCTACACGCCGCGCCGGGCCAAGAGCGTCTGGAGCCGGATCAATGTCGACAATGTCGCCCGACTTGTCGAGGAAGGACGAATGACCGAGCATGGGCTGGCCCAGGTCGAAGCCGCCAAGGCCGACGGCCGCTGGGATCGCGCCTATGACAGCGGCAAGGCGATGACCATTCCCGACGATCTGCAGGCCGCGATCAACGCGGAGCCGGCGGCGCGGGAGATGTTCGGCCGGCTCAACGCGCAGAACCGGTTCGCCCTCGCCTTTCGCACCCATAATATGAAGACCGCCGCGGGGCGGACGAAAAAGATCGAAAGCTTCGTCCAGATGCTCAAACGCGGCGAGACCATCTATCCGCAAGGCAAGAAAGGCAGATAGGTCGGATCGGGTTGGCTTCACTCACTCTGCGTCATTACCGCTTTCGCGGGGTGACAGTGTGGCGCGCCAGTGGATCAAACTCTGGGTCGGTTGCGCAACACGCTACGCCAGCACCGCCGCCGCTTCATCGATCAACGCGCTCACCGCCGATGGCTGTGACGCGAGCGAGGCATGACTGGCGTCGAGGCGGATGACCTTCCGCGGATCCATGCGCAATGACATCATCTCCTGATTGGCGGGTGCAATCATCCGGTCGTCGGTCGAGATCTGATACCAGCAGGGCTTCTTCTTCCATGCCGGCGCGGTAATCGTGTCTCCGAACGTACCCGCCAGCGGCGCTTTCTGCGTCACGGCCATGACGAGCGCCTCATCGACGGACAGGTCCTGGCAAAAGCTTTCATGGAATTTATCCTGCTTCACCCAGAGATAGCCGTCACTGTCGGGGGCGAGATTGGCGGCGGCGACAGGGGGATTGGCCTGGGTGATGCCGCCCGGGCTTTCGCCGACATCGGGTGCGAACGCCGCGATATAGACCAGCCCGACGACATTGGGCTGATCGCCGGCTTCGGTGATCACCGCGCCACCATAGGAATGACCGACCAGCAGCACCGGCCCATCGACCTGGTCGATCATCTTGCGGGTTCGCTGACCATCGTCGGCCAGCGAGGTCAGCGGCAGTTCCACGGCAAGCAGCCTGTCATGGCCGAGCCTTTTCAGCTCGACGATCACCTTGGCCCAATGCGCCGCGCCGCCCCAGAATCCATGCACGAGAATGATGGTCGGGCTCGTCATCGAATCTCTCCTCTGCACCGAAATTTCGGGAAGTGAGCACCCATTCCCGAATATGCGCAAGCCTGCAAAAACGAATGTGCCGGCGCACGTCCATGGGAGCGAACAAGCCGCATGATCCCGGATCATGCGGCTTGTTCCTTGCCTGCGCGAAGACGGGTCGGTCGTGCGCGATACTCCGGATCAGGCTGCGGCCATTGCCGGCGGCGTGCCATCCTTTTGGGTTGCGCGCGCATTGGCCGGGCGATCGGTGACGCGGGCCAGATAGGCGTCGAGCAGATCGCTCGCCGGCGAATATTCCCGCCCCCAGGCCAGCGCACTGGCAACCATCACATCGACCGCCGTGAACCGATCGCCCATCAGATAGGGCCCCTTTTCCAATGCGCCGAGCAGCCGCGCGATCACCGCGTCATAACGAGCCTGTGCATGCACATCGCCGTCGATCGTGCCGGTGATCTTGCTCCAATAGGCAGGCTCCATCTCACCCGCCGTCCAGGCAAGCCAGGTCAGATAGGCACCGCGCTCGGGCGATCCGATCGCCGCGCCCAGATCGGCTTCAGGAAACAGATCGGTCAGATAGAGCGCGACCGCGAGCGACTCGGTCACCAGCACATCGCCGTGAGTCAGCGCCGGCACCTTGCCGTCAGGATGCGGATTGCCGGGATCGCGCGCGCCCGAACCGTCGCGCCGCGCAATGTCGCAATAGCGGATGTCGTAATCGACGCCGATTTCCTCGAGCAGCCAGACCAGGCGGCTCGAGCGCGACCAGGGGGCATGGAACAATGTCAGCATGGGAAATCTCCATCCGGGCCCCGCGGCGGAATGCGGCGGGCCGACTTGGCTTGACTACTGCCATCCTGCTGCCACCATGGTGTCAGCAGCTGTCAGCTAGGTAAAAATACATGAGACGCGCCGACCGCCTGTTCCAGATCATCCAGATCCTGCGCCGCACATCGAAACCGATGATCGCCGACGCGATCGCCGCCGAACTCGAGGTTTCGAAACGCACCGTCTATCGCGACATCGCCACGCTGATGGGCCAGCGCGTGCCCGTCCGCGGCGAGGCGGGTTTTGGCTATGTGCTCGAAGGCGGCTTCGACATGCCGCCGCTGATGCTGACATCCGACGAGATCGAAGCGGCGGTACTCGGTGCACAATGGGTCTCTGCCCGCGGCGATCCCGCATTGGCACGCGCCGCGCGCGACCTGATCGCCAAGATCGCGGCAACCGTGCCCGAGGAATTGCGGCCGGTCGTGCTGGAGCCTGCGGTCGTCGTCCCGCCCGTCTGGGATGAAACCGTCGAGACATTGGACATGGCGCAGATCCGCGCATCGATCCATGCCGGCCGCAAACTGACGATAGCCTATCGCGACCGCGACGAGCGCGAGAGCCGCCGGACGATCTGGCCCTTCCTGATCGGCTATCGCGAGACCACGCGCATGCTGGTCGCATGGTGCGAAACACGCGGCGATTTCCGCATGTTCAGGACCGATCGTGTCCTCGCGATGGATTTTCTCGACGAATGCTATCCCCATCGCCCCGCCCAGCTCCGCGCCCGCTGGTATACGATGATGAAGGCTCGACATGCAGAGACGAGAGCCTGATCCGTACAGGCCCAGACGACAATGATCCCGATTGGATCCGACACATTCCCAATCAGGACTTTACAGTCCTGAAAACCAATTTTGCGAAAAAGAATGTGCCTGTTAGAGATTTGATGGACGGTGAGGCGATCCAGATGAAATCAAACGAACACACGCTCGGCGACCTTCTGCGCGGACTACGCAAGCGCAATGGCTGGACGGTCAAGGAAATGAGCGACCGGAGCGGCATTCCGCTATCGACATTGTCGAAGGTCGAGAATGGCCGGCTGACGCTCAGCTACGACAAGCTCCAGCTCTTGAGCCGGCGGCTCAAGATTCGCATGTCCGAACTGTTCGCCGAGGACGGCGGCGACAGCGGGCCGCCGCCGGCATTCACTGCGCGTCGCAGCATCGGCAAGCTCGATCGCGCGATCCGGGTCACCACCGACAATTACGATTATCGCTATCTCTGCACCGAGTTGCGCCAGAAACGGATGATTCCGATCATCATCCGCGTTCGCGCCAAATCAATGGCGGAATTCGACGGTCTCGTTCGCCACCCGGGCGAGGAGTTCACTTATGTGATCAAGGGGCGCGTGGTCATTCACACCCAATTCTATGATCCACTGGTGCTCGAGGAAGGCGAATCCATCTATCTCGATTCGAGCATGGGCCACGCCTATCTGGCCGCCGAAGATTGCGACGAAGCCATTGTGCTCGGCGTCTGCTCCAGCGCGGAAGAGGATCTGCTGGATTCGCTGCTCGGCCATCATGATGAGACCGCGATTTCCCGGTAAGGCATGGACCGGGGTTCGCCCCCGAATCCCGTATCCGGGCGGAGTCTGGTTGCTCGACGGAAACCGGTCGCTACAATAGCACCGGGGTGCGTTCGGCCCATGCTGTTCTCTTGGGAGACATCCCAGCATGCAGTTCCCGTCGCTATGTCCGGAAGTTCCAGTTCTCAGCTTGACCGCGGCGCTGGATTATTATCGGGACCAGTTCGGTTTTACGATCGACTGGTCCGACGAGCAGCTCGGCCTTGCCGGCCTGTCGCGCGGTGACAGTCGGATTTTCATGTCGACCGATGAGTATCGATCGGCGCTGGGCATGCGGGGGCCGATAATCCTGTGGCTGAATCTTTCCAGCCGTGCCGAGGTCGACATGCTCCACGCGCAATGGGCCGCAGCAGGCGCCGGAATCGCGGGACCTCCGGAAGAAAAGCCCTTCAAACTCTACGAATTCTTCGCCCAGGACATCGACGGGAATTACATCCGCGTCTTTTACGACTTTAGCTGGGAAGAGAAATGAGGGATTGCCCGGGGTCAAGTCATCCGGGTCGGCAACATGGCCCTGTTGGGTCCATCCGGGCGCGCTCGCCCTCGTCCATTTCAGGAAATGGTGACGCCGAGGGAGATCGAACCCTGCGGCCTCTAATATGCCATCTGGACGCGTTCGCCCTTGGTCAATTTAGGAAATGGTGGAGCCGAGGGGGATCGAACCCCTGACCTCTACAATGCCATTGTAGCGCTCTCCCAGCTGAGCTACGGCCCCGTTCCATTTCGCGCCGTGCCTGGGGGGCTGCGGCGGTGAGGCGCTGCCTTTATGTCGGCTTTGCGCGCTTTGCAACTACCTTCTGCGACATCCCGATGCACCTGCCGAATAGCTCGGCAAAATGCATCGGGCGTCGCCGATAGGATCAGCTATTGCCGTCGTCGTCGTCCCCCGGCGTGACCACGCCGAGATCATCGTCACCACCCAGATCGACCTCGTCGTCGGGCGAATCGGAATCCTCCTCGACATCGATGTCCAGATCGTCGTCGACCAGATCGGAATCGACGTCCTTCTTAACGTCGAGCTCTTTCTTGGGCGCGTCGTAAGGCAGCGGCTGCTTCGACTTCAGGATAGGATCGGGTTCCCAGACGTTACCGCATTCGATGCAGGTGACGGGGTTGTCCTTGGTCAGATCGTAGAAGCGCGTCGCGCATTTCGGGCAAGTCCGCTTCGTGCCCCATTCAGGCTTCACCATGTGCCGCCTCTAACCTCCAGTAAAATGAAAGAAGCGGGCCCACCGAAGCCGGCCGCCCGCCAATCGCCGCGCGCCTTGCCATAGCGGGACGCCGCTGTCAAAAGCCGCGACGATTTCGCCGCCCCCTTTGCCGGAAAAACCATGCACGCCGCCGCGCCCACACCTTCGTCCTTCTCCGCCGCCGGCGCACTCACCGGGCGCGTGCGCGTACCGGGCGACAAGTCGATTTCTCACCGCGCATTGATGCTGTCCGCGCTTGCCGTGGGCGAGAGCCGGGTGAGCGGCCTGCTCGAAGGCGAGGACGTGCTCGCGACCGCCGCCGCGATGCGTGCGATGGGCGCGGACATCGTGCGCGGCGAGGATGGGCTGTGGCGCATCCACGGCGTCGGTGTCGGAGGCCTGCTGCAACCCGCCCAGGCGCTCGACATGGGCAATAGCGGCACCTCGACCCGCCTGCTGATGGGGCTCGTCGCCAGCCATCCGGTCACCGCCACCTTTGTCGGCGATGCTTCTCTGTCCCAGCGGCCGATGGGTCGCGTGATCGAACCGCTCGGCCTGATGGGCGCCGAATTCACTGCCAGCCCCGGCGGCCGGCTGCCTTTGATGGTGCGCGGCCTCTGCCCCGCCGTCCCGCTCGAATATCGGCTGCCCGTCGCCTCGGCACAGGTGAAGTCGGCGATATTGCTTGCCGGGCTGAACACGCCCGGCATCACCCGCGTGATCGAGCCGATCGCCACGCGCGATCATAGCGAACGGATGCTGCAGGGTTTCGGCGCCGCCCTGTCCGTCGAGCACGATGCCGACGGCGCGCGCGTGATCTCGCTGACCGGCGAGGCCGAATTGAAGCCGCAGGCGATCACCGTGCCCGGCGACCCCTCCTCCGCCGCCTTCCCGCTGGTCGCGGCGCTGCTGGTGCCGGGATCCGATATCGTCATCGAGAATGTCGGCATCAACGAAACCCGCGCCGGCCTGATCGGCGTGCTGCGCGAGATGGGCGCAGACATCGTGCTGCTCCACGAACGCAGCGTCGGTGGCGAACCTGTGGCCGACCTTCATGTCCGCCATTCGGCGCTGACCGGCATCGAGATCCCGCCCGCGGTGGCGCCGTCGATGATCGACGAATTCCCGATCCTGTTCGTCGCCGCGGCAATGGCCGAGGGACGCACCGTCGCACGCGGACTGGAGGAGTTGCGCGTCAAGGAATCGGACCGGATCGCGGTGATGGCCAAGGGGCTGACGGCGATTGGCGCACGCGTCGAGGAATTGCCCGACGGCATGGTGATCGAGGGCACGGGCGGCGATCGCCTGCCCGGCGGCGCGACAATCGCCGCAAATCTCGACCATCGCATCGCAATGAGCTTCGCGATCGCTGGACTTGTTTCGCGCAGCCCCGTCATTGTCGACGACATGGCACCCGTCGCAACCAGCTTCCCCCAATTCACCGCACTCATGACGTCGCTCGGCGCGGAGATCTCATGATCATCGCCGTCGACGGCCCGGCCGCATCGGGCAAAGGTACGATCGCACGTGCCCTCGCCGCGCATTACGGCCTGCCGCATATGGACACGGGCTTGCTCTATCGCGCGGTCGCGCACACGCTTCAGTCCGAACATGGCGATCCAGAGAATGAACAGGATGCACTCGCCGCCTGCTCGTTCGACGACCGGCTGCTCGATGAACCGTCGCTCAAGGGCGAAGAGATCGGCCGGATCGCCTCGATCGTGTCCGCCCACCCGCTCGTCCGGGCAGCGCTGGTCCAGCGCCAGCGGGCATTCGCGCGCCAGACCGGCGGCGCGGTGCTCGACGGCCGCGATATCGGCACGGTGATCGCGCCCGATGCGGACGCCAAGCTGTTCGTCACCGCGACGCCGCAGACGCGCGCGCGCCGGCGCCATGCCGAGATGCAGAAGGCCGGCAGTTTCAAGAGCCTGGATTCGGTGCTTTCCGACATTCGTGCGCGCGATCGGCGCGATGCCGGACGAGAAGTCGCGCCGATGACGACCGCGGCCGATGCGGACTTGCTCGATACGAGCTATCTCTCTATAGACGCCGCCGTCCAGCGCGCGATCGCGCTCGTGGACGCCCGGATCGGCAGACGCCTGGCGAGCTGATCGCGAGACTTACGAAGACGGTGCGAAGACTGGTGCGGCGATGGCCGAACTCGTCCCACGCGCCCTTTTCGCATTCTCATGGGCGTCACCGTGCCGTTCGTTCGTGGGATGCCGCGTCGACATGGGGTTTGCGCGGCAGTTCTGGTCAAGACCGCCGGATTCAACCGGCTGGCCGGAAAAATGACAGACAGGAAGCACTACATGGCCTCTACGGCATTTCCGAGCCGCGACGATTTCGCGGCACTCCTCAATGAATCGCTCGGCGGCGAAGGCGAAAGCTTCGAAGGCCGCGTCGTCAAGGGCACCGTCACCGCGATCGAGAACGATCTCGCGGTCATCGACGTGGGCCTCAAGTCCGAAGGCCGCGTGCCGCTGCGCGAATTCGCAGCCCCCGGCCAGAAGGCCGATCTGAAGGTCGGCGACGAAGTCGAAGTCTATGTCGACCGCGTCGAGAACGTCCATGGCGAAGCGATGCTGTCGCGCGACCGCGCACGCCGCGAAGCCGCCTGGGATAAGCTGGAAGCCGAATTCTCCGAAACCGCGCGCGTCGAAGGCGTCATCTTCGGTCGCGTCAAGGGCGGCTTCACCGTCGATCTCGGCGGCGCCGTGGCGTTCCTGCCCGGCTCGCAGGTCGATATCCGCCCCGTCCGCGACGTCACGCCGCTGATGGACATCCCCCAGCCCTTCCAGATCCTCAAGATGGATCGCCGCCGCGGCAACATCGTCGTGTCGCGCCGCGCCATCCTTGAAGAGACCCGCGCCGAGCAGCGTTCGGGCCTGATCCAGACGCTGGCCGAAGGCCAGGTGATCGAAGGCGTCGTCAAGAACATCACCGATTACGGTGCGTTCGTCGACCTGGGCGGCATCGACGGCCTGCTCCACGTCACCGACCTCAGCTACAAGCGCATCAACCACCCGTCCGAGATGATCAACATCGGCGACACGGTGAAGGTGCAGATCATCCGCATCAACCGCGAGACGCAGCGCATCTCGCTGGGCATGAAGCAGCTCGAGAGCGATCCGTGGGATGGCGCGTCGGCCAAGTATCCGGTCGGCGCCAAGCTGTCGGGCCGCGTGACCAACATCACCGAATATGGTGCGTTCGTCGAGCTGGAAGCCGGCATCGAGGGCCTGGTCCACGTCTCCGAAATGAGCTGGACCAAGAAGAACGTCCACCCCGGCAAGATCGTTTCGACCAGCCAGGAAGTCGAAGTCATCATCCTCGAGGTCGACGAAGAAAAGCGCCGTATCTCGCTGGGCCTCAAGCAGGCGATCACCAATCCTTGGGAAGCGTTCGCCGCTGCCCATCCGATCGGCTCGGTCGTCGAGGGCGAAGTCAAGAACGCCACCGAGTTCGGCCTGTTCATCGGTCTGGACGGGGATGTGGACGGCATGGTCCACATGTCCGACATCGCCTGGGGCATCTCGGGTGAAGACGCGCTCAACCTGCACCGCAAGGGCGAGGCCGTTCAGGCGATCGTGCTCGACGTCGATGCCGACAAGGAGCGCATCTCGCTGGGCATGAAGCAGCTCGAAAAGGGCGCGCCCGCCATCGGCGGCGCTTCGGCCACTTCGGGTTCGAACCTCAACAAGAACGCGGTCATCACCGTCACCGTCCTCGAGATTCGCGATGGCGGCCTCGAAGTCCAGGCGGGCGACGACGGCGCGACCGGCTTCATCAAGCGCACCGATCTCGGTCGCGACCGCGACGAGCAGCGTCCGGAGCGTTACCAGGTCGGCCAGAAGTTCGACGCGATGGTGACCGGCTTCGATCGTTCGAAGAAGCCCACCTTCTCGGTCAAAGCGATGCAGATCGCCGAAGAGAAGCAGGCCGTTGCGCAGTACGGTTCTTCGGATTCGGGTGCGTCGCTCGGCGACATCCTCGGCGAAGCCTTCAAGGCTCGCACCGAAGAGAAGAAGTAAGACCAATCGGTACATCCCGGCGACGGCCGGGGTGCCTGGTCAGGGGCGGGGAAACTTCGGTTTCCCCGCCCCTTTGCTTTGCCCGCCGCCCGGCCGGGCCGATGCCCGCCCAAGCTCGTCGCAAATCGATCGAAGACACCGCCACGAACCCCGCTTCGGCTTGCCTCGGCGCGGGCAAGCGCACATAAACTCTATGAAAAGGGGGTCGCATCGCTGACGATTCATTCCGGCCATCGCGCCGGCAGCGGAGGTGCGTAGCGAATGGGTGTCGGGGGGATCATCAAAAACCGGGCGACGGCGCTGGCAGCTTTGGCGCTGCTCGCGGCGATGGCGATGTTCGCGCTCGCCGCCGGGCTATGGCCGACCACGCCCCCAGCTACCGCGGCGGCACCCGGCACCGGCACTTTCCTGGGCGTGGCATCGTGCAGCGGCTCGACTTGCCATGGCCGGCAGGAAGCCGACGGCAAGATCGTCCGCCAGGACGAGCTGATGCGCTGGCAGGAACCCTCCACACCCGGCGGCGCGCACAGCCGCGCCTTCAACATCCTCTCCAACGCGCGTAGCCGCGTGATCGCCGGCCGATTGGGCATTGGCGACGCGACGTCGTCGGCGACTTGCCTGGGTTGCCATTCGGCCCCGGCCGCCACGCGCGGCCCACGCTTCCAGCCCGCCGACGGCGTCGGCTGCGAAAGCTGCCATGGCGCCGCATCCGGCTGGATCGCCGCGCATTATTCGGTCGGCACCAGCCACAAGCGCAATGTCGCGCTCGGCATGACCCCGCTCGAGGATCCACGCGCGCGCGCGGCGGTGTGTCTCGACTGCCATTTCGGCAGCGCCGATCAGGGCCAGTTCGTCAATCACCGCATCATGTCGGCAGGCCATCCGCGCATCGCCTTCGAACTCGACCTGTTCTCGACGCTCCAGCAGCATCATGACGAGGATGCCGATTACGCGCTGCGCAAGGGCCGGACGAGCAATGTCCGCATGTGGGCGGTCGGCCAGGCGATGGCGCTGGAACGCGCGCTGACGCTCTACGCCAATCCGCGTCTCGGCCAGGAAGGCGTGTTCCCCGAATTCTATTTCTTCGATTGCCATACCTGTCATCGCCGCATCCAGGATGGCGACGAAGCGATCCGCACCGGCGTCCGCAATCCCGGCCGGCCAATCCCCGAGGGCATGCCCGCCTTCAACGACGAAAGCATGATCATGCTCTCGGCGGCCGTGCGCGTCGCAGCGCCCGGCATGGCAAGCCGGTTCGACGCCGACAGCCGCGCCTTTCATGCGGGGCTGGCGCAGGATCGCACCGCCGCGATCGCCGCAGCGGCCAAGCTGCGGATCAGCGCCAATGCGCTCGCTGCGACTTTTGCCGCGGCCAGTTTCGGCCGCGACCAGACATTCGCGATCATCGAGACGATCGCCGGCGAAGCGATCAGCCCACGCTTCACCGATTATGAAGGCAGCGTCCAGGCGGTGATGGCGGTCGACACATTGCTCAACGCACTGGTCAATGCCGGGCAAGTGAATGGCGGCGCAGCGGGCAGCATCCGCGCCGATATCAATCGCGCCTATGCCGCGGTGCGCGATCCCAACGATTATCGCCCGCTGGAATTCCGCCGCGCGCTGGGCGGCGCGGTCCGGACGATCAGGACGTTGAGGTGAGTCGCCTGCGCTCACAGAATCCGTTCGTGTCGAGCCCTTCGACTGCCTGCCAAGGCAGGCGCTCAGGACAGGCTTCTCCGCATGGCGGAGAAGTCGAGACACGCCTTCGAGCGAAATCGAGAAAGCCTCAGACGCGCTCGGACGCGTCCCTCGACTTCGCTCGGGACAAACGGGGGTTAGGCTGGCGAGCGACCTGTTCCATCGCATTGGCCTCGCTCGTCCTTTCCTCATGCGGCGGAGGCGGCAGCACCCCGACTCCGACACCCACCCCGACACCGACCC
>NZ_JBYSZM010000014.1:0-150252 GCF_058787155.1 Sphingobium sp. FW305-3-2-15-F-TSA7
CCCCTCTCCCGATCTCGCTACGCTCGATCACCCTCTCCCCCTAAAGGGGGCGAGGGTTTTAAAGTTCAGACCACCGCCATCTCCCGCGCCAGCATCCCCAGCCTCTCCACACCCGTCCGCGCCGGATCGGCGCCGATCATCGAGAAGCTCAGGCGGAAGGTGTTGCGCTTGACGGTGACGTTGCTCGCGCCGGCCGGATAGAAGGCCGCGCCGGAGATGACCGATACCGAATGCTCGGCCAATGCGCGCTGCGCGAAGAGAGTGGCGTCCATGCCGTCCGGCAGTTCCACCCAGACATAGAGACCCCCTTCGGGCATCGTCCAGCGCACATCCTCGGGCATGTTGTCGGCAAGCGCCTTCAGCATTGAATCCCGCCGCTCGCGATAGACCGTGCAGGCCAGCGCGATCGCGTCGTCGAGGTGCGTCTTCACCACCTCGAGCAGCAGCATCTGGTTGAGCGCACTGGTCGCGAGATCGCTCGCCTGCTTGATCAGCACCAGCTTGCGGATCGCGTCGGCCGGTCCCGCGATCCAGCCGACGCGGAGCGACGGCGCGATGGTCTTGGAGAAGGTGCCGGTCTGGAGGACGGGAATATTCTCGATATCGCCATGGCGCCGGATGGCGAGCGACAGCAGCGACGGTATCGTCTCGCCGTCATAGCGGAGTTGTTCGTAGCAGCCGTCCTCGACCAGCGCCATGCCCGTCGCGTCCGCCAGATCGAGCAGCGCGTTACGCTCGTCGAGCGTCATGGTGGTGCCGGTCGGATTGCGGAAATCGGGGCCGACATAGCAGAATTTGGCGCCCGAAAGTTTCTCCGCCCGCCAGTCCTCGGCATCTTCCGGCAGGCCGAGATAGCGCGGCTGATAGGCATCGAAGGCGCGCAGCGCGCCGATGAAGCTGGGAATCTCGACCATCGCGGTGTCGCCCGGCGACAGCAGCAGCTTGGCGATGAAATCCAGGCCTTGCTGCGATCCGTTGGTGATCAGGATGTTGTCGACGCCGCATGGCGATCCGGTGCGCGTCAGATAGTCCGCGATCCACGCGCGCAGCGGCCCATGGCCTTCGCTCGGCGCATATTGCAGGGCGGTGCGTGCCAGCGCCCGATCGGCCCAGATCGCCTGCGACGCCGCCGAAAGCGCATCATAAGGGAAGATCTCCGGATCGGGCAGGCCGCCGCCGAGATGGATGATCTCGCGCGCCGCGAGCAGCTTCATGCGCTCGCGTATGTCCGACGCGACGACGCCGTCCATGCGCGATGCGTACAGGCTGTTCCAATCGGTCATGGCGTCGTCTTTCTGATCTGGCTGCGGGGAAGCGAATAGGCGACGACATAATCGCCGCGTGGGGTTCTGAGCGATCCGTGCCCGCCGGCGACGATCGCGACCATCTGGCGGCCGTCGCGCGCCGAATAGCTGATCGGCGTGGCCTGGCCGCCGGCGGGCAATGGCGAACGCCAGAGTTCGGTACCGGTGGCGGTTTCGATCGCGCGGAGATAGCCATCGGTCGCCGCACCGATGAAGGTGACCCCGCCGGCGGTGGTCACGGCCCCGCCGAGATTGAAGATGCCCGTCGGCAAAGCGAGGCCGAACGGCGCAAGGCCTTTGGTGGTGCCGAAGGGACGGCGCCATGCCAGTTTGCGGCTTTTCAGGTCGATCGCGGCGATCTCGCCCCAGGGCGGCGCGGCGCAGGGGAAGCCGATCGGCGACAGGAAGGGCATCAACCGCAGTCCGAACGGGGTGCCCTGCATGGCCATGGGCGGCATCGGTTGGCCCTTGACCGGGCGCGACGGCCGCTTCGAGTCCGGATCGAAGGGTGCTGCGCCCTGCGCATCGGCCTCGGCGCGCGGGACGAGCTGTCCGGTGAAGGGCATGGACGAGCTGTTGACGATCATCAGCCCGCGCGACCGGTCGATCGCGACCCCGCCCCAGTTGATCGCGCCGAACGTCCCGGGCGCCATCAGCCAGGGTTCGACCGATGGCGGCGTATAGGCGCCTGCATAATGGAGCTCGCGAAAGCGCAGCCGGCACAGCAGCATGTCGATCGGCGTCGCGCCCCAGAGCGTCCGTTCCTCGACGCGCGGTGGCGCGAAGCTGGGCATGCCGACCGAATAGGGCTGGGTGGGGGCGCTCCGTTCGCCGGGCACGGTGGAGCGCGGCACGGCGCGTTCCTCGACCGGGGCGATCGGGCGTCCGTCGCGACGATCGAGCAGGAAGACTTCGCCGGTCTTGCCGGTAGCCACCAGCGCGGGCACCGCGTCATCGCCATTGCCCAGGTCGACCAGCGCTGGCTGGGCCGGCATGTCGTAATCCCACAGGTCGTGATGGACGGTCTGGAACGACCAGCGCACCGCGCCGCTCGCCGCGTCGAGCGCGACGATCGAGGTGCCGTAGCGCTCGGCCGCGGGCGTCCTGAGGCCACCGAAGAAATCGGGCGAGCTGTTGCCCGTGGGCACATAGACCAGCCCGAGCGCGGGATCGGCACTGAACGCGGTCCAGGCATTGGGATTGCCTGCGGAAAACAGCTCGCCCGGTTTTCCCGGCGGCTTGCCCGGCGGTGCACCGGCGTCCCACACCCAGCGCAGCGCGCCGCTGCGCACGTCATAGGCGCGGATCACGCTGTGCGGCGCATCGACGCGCTGGTTGTCGATGACGTAGCCGCCGAGCACTGCGAGATCGCCGATGATGGTCGGCGCGGAGGTCACGTAATAATAGCCGTCGAAGCGTGTCTGCACGCCCGGACGCAGATCGACCGCGCCTGCATCGCCGAAGCCGGCACAGGGCGTCCCGTCGCGCGCATCGACCGCGATCAGCCGCGCATCGAGCGTCGCTTCCAGGATGCGCGAGGCGCACTGCCCCGCATCCCCCGAACGATGATGCGCGACGCCGCGGCACACCACCGAAAACGCCTTGGAGGCGACGACCTTCGGATCGTGCCGCCAACGCTGCTTCCCGGTCGTCGCATCGAGCGCGACGATGATGTTGCGCGGATCGCAGAGGTAGAGCGTGTCGTCGATCGCGAGCGGCGTAGCGGTGAAGCGGCTGTTGGTGCCGAGATCGTCGAGCCCGCCGACGCGATAGGTCCAGGCATGTTCGAGCCGCGCCGCATTGGCCGGCGTGATCTGCCCGAGCGGGCTGAAATGATCGCCTTTCCAGTCGCCGCCATAATTGGCCCAGATGCCGTCGGCCACACCCGCGACCTCGGTCGCATCACCCTTTGCCGACGGGGCCGGATCGCGAACGGCCAGCCAGGCGCCGCCCAGAATGACGAGCTGGACGAGTGCGAAGCCGAATAGGGCGCGGCTGCCGATCCGGCCCTTCTCGAAGCGCGCCGGCCTGAGCAAAGGTGCGAGCAATGTCAGTACGACCAATAGCAGGGCAGGGGCGAGCAGGCGGGCCATCAGCCCCCAGTGGCCGAGGCCGACTTCCCACACCGCCCAGATTAGTGTCGCCAGCGTGGTCGCGAGATAAAGCCAATAGCCCCAGCGCCGCCGCAGCAGGAGCGCGATGCCGGCGATAATCAGCGCCACTCCGGCCGCTGCATAATAGAGAGAGCCACCGAGCGCGGCGAGGCGAACGCCCCACCAGCCCAGCGCCGCGCCGATACCCGCAAGCAGCAATCCCGCAAGCGCGCACGGCAAAAGCGCGACGATCCGCCGCATCAGCCCCTCCTATCCTTATAATCTTTACTCTAATAGGACGTGGAGGAGTTTGTCGAGCCCTCAGGGTTCCAGGCGGATGGGCATATGCTTGATGCCGCCGACGAAGTTGGAGCGCAGCCGGCTGACCGGACCGGCAAGCTCGATTCCCGGAAAACGCGTGAGGATCTCGTTCAGCACCGCGCGGAGTTCGATGCGGGCGAGATCGTTGCCCAGGCAGCTATGCCGGCCGAAGCCGAAGGTGAGATGGCGATTGGGCCGCCGCGAGAAATCGAGCGAGAAGGGGTTTTCGAACACGGTCTCGTCGCGATTGGCGGAGGGGTAGAACAGCACGACCTTCTCGCCCGCCCGCACCGTCTGGCCGCCGATGTCGATATCGGTTGTCGCCGTGCGCGCCATATAGACGATCGGCGTTACCCAGCGCAGCAGTTCCTCGACCGCCGGGGTCATGATCGAGAGATCCTGCGTCAGAATATGTCGCGCTTCGGGATGCTCGATCAGCGCCAGCATCGCGCCGCTGGTCGCGTTGCGCGTCGTCTCATTGCCCGCGATCGCGAGCAGGAAGCAGAAGCCCAGTATCTCCATGTCGTTGAGCGGCGTGCCGTCGATCCGCGCCTCGACCAGCAGGCTCACCAGATCCTCGCGCGGCGCCTTCCGGCGTTCTGCGATGAAGCGCGCGAAATAGCCGAACATCGCCTGCTGCGCGGCGACGATCGCCTCGCGCGGCAGCTCGACGCTGCCATATTCGGGGTCCTCGCTGCCGATCACGGCATTGCTCCACAGATACATCTGGTCGCGATCGTCGGTGGGCACGCCCAGCAGTTCCAGGATGACGTCGAGCGGCAGCCGCATCGCGATCGCATCGACAAAGTCGATCACGTCGTCGCCCTGCGCCGCGGCGACGCGGGCGGCGGCGACGTCGTCGGCGATCTCGCCGCAGCGCGCGATGATATGTTCTTCCAGCGCACGCATCACGCTGGGCTTGAAGCGTTCGCGCAGGATCATGCGGTTCTTGTGATGCTCGGGCGGATCCATCGTCAGCATCAGCGGCACGCGCGGCGTGTTGTCGGCAACCATCTGGTCCTTGCGCAGAATCGTGACGCCGGGGCTGCTGATGAAATTGTCGCTGTCCTTCCCGATCGCGGTGATGTCCGCATAGCGGGTGATCGCCCAGAACGGCTCGCGCACGCCGTCGTCATGCCAGGCCACTGGCTGCTCGGCCCGCATCTTCGTCCAGATATCATGCGGATAGCCATGGCTGGCGAACCGATCCGGATCGAAACATGCCGGGTCCGCGAGCGGGCGAGCGAGGGGCGAAGTCATAGTCTCGTCTCCTAATTAACGATCGTTCACTAGCATTCCGGAGGCGGCGATGCTAGAGCGCATCAGTGGGTGGCGAGACAGAGGCGGACGCGATCAGGCGAAGAACCCGGATGACACCGGAGGCGCGGCGGGAGATGATCCTGTCGGCCGCTGCACAGATGTTCCAGGAACGCGGCTATGCCGCCGCGAGCATCGATGCGATCGCCACGGCGTCGGGCATCAGCGGGCCCGCCATTTATCGCTATTTCAAGCGCAAGACCGAGTTGCTCGTCGCCTTGCTGGAGGCGGCTGTGACCGAGGCGATCAGGACGCTGGAAGCGTCGGTCGCATCGATCGGCGATGGCGATGTCGTGGCCGCAATGGCCGATCTGATGGCGGATCACGCCTTGCGCGAGGGGACATTGATCGGCCTGTTGCAAGGCACGTTGCGGGAAATGGACGAAGCCGATCAGGCGCGGCTCGAAGCGATACGGGCAGAGTTGGTCATGCGATGGGCGACCCTGCTTTGCCAGGCGCGGCCGACATTGGCGCAAGAGGGGGCGAAAGTGCATGTCGAAGCCGCGCTAGCGGTTGTCGGGCAACTTGCACGCCGTCTGCCTCAGGGCGATGAACAGGACAGATTCCGCCATATTATCCGCGCCATCCTGTCGGCCTGAGATCGGCTTGGAATTTTAGTTTTGTGCGAACCGCTTGCCGCATCGAAGCTGGTGGGTTTCGCTCTCGATTTGCGCTTCATGACTCGCTGCTATCGCCGGCTTCGCCATGTGGATCCGGCAGCGGGATCAGGGGCGCAACCGGCCGCTTCGACAGTATCGGCCAAGTCTGGCCGCATCTCTGGTCAAGACTTTCCGGTCGCGCCTTATATGGTTCGAGCGCAGTCGACATCGCGCGAGGACCCATGACCAAAGCCGCTTCCCCCAGCCAGCAAGACGCCGTGACGGACACGATCTTTCCGACATGGTTCATTCCGCACGGGGGCGGGCCCTGCTTTTTCATGGACTGGCGGCAGATGGGCGGCCCGGCCGACACCTGGGACAAGATGGCGGCATGGCTGCGCGGCCTTGCCGACACGCTGCCCGCGAAGCCCAAGGCGATCGTCGTCATTTCCGGCCATTGGGAGGAAGCGGTGTTCACCGCGTCGACCGCCGCGGCCCCCGCGATGATCTATGACTATACCGGTTTCCCGCCCCATACCTACGAACTGCAATATCCCGCACCAGGCGCGCCCGAAGTCGCGGCGCGCATCGTCGAGCTGCTGCAGGGCGCCGGCCTTGCGGCCGAGACGAGCCCGTCGCGCGGTTTCGATCATGGGATCTTCATCCCCTTGCTGCTGATCTTTCCGGATGCCGATATCCCGGTGGTGCCGCTTTCGCTGACGCGCGATCTCGATCCGGAGGCGCATCTGAAGGCGGGGCAGGCGCTTCAGGCGCTGCGCGAGGAAGGCGTGCTCATTATCGGCTCCGGCATGAGCTATCACAATATGCGCGCATTCCGGACACCGGCCGCGACCGCGCCGTCGGAAGCGTTCGACCGGTGGCTGACCGATACGATCGGCGACGAGGATGCGGAATCCCGCTGGCATGGGCTCGCGCATTGGGCGGAAGCGCCCGCCGCGCGAAATGCGCATCCGCGCGAAGAACATCTGTTGCCGTTGATGGTCGCCGCCGGCGCCGCGGGCGATGCGCCGGGTGTGCGGGTGTTCAGCGATGTCGCCATGGAGGCGCATCTCTCCGGCTTCCGCTTCGGCTGATCGCGCTTGTAGAGATATTGGTTGGAGGACTGTGCTTGGCTGAAGATCCGATTGTCGCCGATCTGCTGATTTCGGGCGCCACCCTCATCACGATGAACGCCGAACGGCATGTGGTGGAGGACGGCGCGGTGGCGATCGCGGACGACAGGATCGTCGCGGTCGGCAAGCGCGAAGCGCTGGCGCGCACCGTCGCCGCCAGGGAGACATTGGACGCGCGCGGTTTCGTCATGACCCCGGGTTTCGTCGATGCGCATATCCACATCACTGGTGATCCGCTGACCCGCGGTTTCAAACGGGGCGGGCCGGGAGAAGCGCCATCGCAGGTGATGGGCGGCTGGGTGATCCCGATCTTTCGCGCGCAATCCGCCGAAGATGAAGCGATCTCGGCGCAATGCGCGGCGCTGGCCATGATGCGGGGCGGCACCACCAGTTTTCTCGAGGCAGGGACGGTGCGTCAGCTCGACGCGGTCATGGAGGGCCTGTCGCTGACCGGCATCCGTGGGCGTGTGGGTGAATGGGTGGAGGGGCGGGCATCCAATCCTGAGGACCAGCCCAGAAAATCCGCCGATGCGATCCGGATCCTGGAATCCGAGGTCGCGCGCTATCCCGACAGCAAAGGCGCGATGCTTGCGGCCTGGCCGGTTCTGGTCGGGCATTCGACGAATTCGGACGAGGTCTGGCAGGCGGCGAAGGCGCTGGCCGATCAGCATGGTATCCGCGTGTCCGCGCATATGAGTGCGCGGTCGTCGGACCCTGACTGGTTCCAGGCCAGGCATGGCCGCCGCCCCCTCGAGCATCTCGCGGCGATCGGCGTGCTCGGCCCCAATATCTGCCTGACCCATCTCGCCGATATCGACCAGTCGGAACTCGATATCCTGATCGAGACCGGCACCCAGGCGATCCTCTGTCCGCATGCCGCACTTCAAGGCGGCTTCGGGATTTCGCAGCATGGCCTCTATCCTGAAATGCTTGCCGCCGGCGTCAACGTCGCGCTCGGAACCGATGGATTGGCCACTGGCATATTGGCCGCGGCCCGGCTGACGGCGCATCTTTTCCGGGACGCGCGCGTCGATCGCACGATTTTCGGACCCGCGACCATATTGGAGCTGGCGACGCTGCACGGCGCGCGTGCGCTCGGGATGACCGATATGATCGGGTCGCTCGAAACCGGCAAAAAGGCGGATCTGGTCCTGCACGACACCGACAATCCGGAATGGAGCGCGATCTTCGATCCGGTCTACCAGCTGGCGCTGTGCGCGCCTTTGGGGCCGGTGCACAGCGTCTGGATCGACGGCGTCCGCGTGATCGAGGGTGGACGGGCGACACAGATCGATGAGGAGAAACTGATGGCCGATGCCCGGCAGCGCGGTGCCGAAATCATCGCGCGGACCAACCTGCCCAGGCAGCCTGTGTGGCCGATCCTGTGATGTATCCGGAGGCGCCGACGCAGGAGGAATGGCGCGCGGCGATGGGGTCCTTCCCATCGGGCGTGGTGGTGGTGACGAGCTGGGAGGGCGATCGGCCGATTGGCGCGACGTACAGTTCGTTCTGCTCGGCGTCGCTCGATCCGCCTCTGGTATCGATCTGTTCCGGGCGCAACAGCCGGGTGTTCGGCCCCATTGCGGAGCGCAAGGCGTTCGGCGTCAATATCCTCGGCCGTGGTCAACAGGCGTTGGCCTTCGCCTTTTCGAACGGTCCGAATGCGAGCGGATTCACCGATCTGCCCCATCGCGCGACGGAAGGGGCTTCGCCGCAGATCATCGGCGCGCCGGTCTTCATCGATTGCACGCTGGAGCACAGCTATGAAGCGGGCGACCATGTCATCTTCATCGGTCGCGGCGTTCGCGTCGACTTCGCTTCGGATGCGCCGCCTTTGCTGTATCACAAGGGCGGGTTTCCGGATTTCGCGCCGCTGTGACCGGTATCAGCCAGGGTGTGGCGGCGCTCGCGGCGCAGGTTCGCGCCGGCTCGCGATCGGCGGTTACGATCGCCGAAGAGGCGTTGGCCCGGGCCGACGCCTATGACGCAGTGCAGCCGCAGACCTGGATCACCCGTCTGTCGCGCGATGAGGTCCTGGCGCATGCGGCTGAGGTCGACGGGCGCGTCGCTGCGGGCGAAGACCTGCTGCTGGCGGGCGTGCCGTTCGCGATCAAGGACAATATCGATCTTGCCGGGATCCCGACCACCGCGGCATGCCCTGCTTTCGGCTATGTGGCGAGCGAAAGCGCGGTTGCCGTCCAGCGCCTGCTCGACGCGGGCGCCATACCGATCGGCAAGACCAATCTCGATCAGTTCGCGACCGGGCTTGTCGGCAGCCGCAGCCCCTATGGCGCCTGTGCCTGCGTCTATAATCGCGATTATGTGTCGGGTGGTTCGAGTTCGGGATCGGCGGTCGCCGTGGCGGCGGGCATCGTGTCGTTCGCGCTCGGAACCGATACCGCCGGATCGGGGCGGGTGCCGGCCGCGTTCAATGGACTGATCGGTTACAAGCCGAGCGGCGGGCGATGGAGCAAGCGCGGCGTCGTGCCGGCGTGCCGCTCGCTCGACTGCGTCAGCCTCTTCACCACGAATGTCGCCGATGCCGTATTGATCGATGGCGTGCTGACGGCGTTCGACCGCGACGATCCCTATTCGCGCATCGCATCGAGCGCGCCTGGCGCGATCGCGAAGATCGGCGTTCCGCTCGCCCGGAACCTGAACTGGTGCGGCGACGGTGAGTCGGAGGCGCTTTACGAACGGGCGCGGCGGCGGGCGGAGCAATCCGGCCTGAATTTGGTCGATGTCGATATCGCGCCGCTGCTCGAATGCGCGAAACTGCTCTATCGGGGCGGCTGGGTGGCCGAGCGCCACAGCGTGATTTCGGATTTGCTGCGCGACAACCCCTCCGCCATTCACCCGGTGGTGCGCGCGATCGTCGCGCCCGGCGGCCAGATGACGGCAGGACAGGCGTTCGAGGACCTCGCCGCGCTGAAAGGCTATGAACGTCTTTGCCGCGAAATCTTCGATACGGTCGACGCGCTGCTCCTGCCGACCACCCCCACCATCTATCGCATCGACGAGGTGCTGGCCGAGCCGTTCGGCCTGAACGCCAATCTGGGACTGTACACCAATTTCGTGAACATGCTGGATCTGTGCGCGATCGCGATCCCGTGCGGATTCCGCGGCAATGGAACGGGTTTCGGCGTGACCCTGATCGGCCCGGCATGGAGCGACCCGGCGCTGGCCGATCTCGCCCTCGATCTTCAGGATGACGGAATGGAAGAACCCCTGTTGGATCTTGCGCCTTCCGCGGATGTGGTCAGGCTGGCCGTCGTCGGCGCCCATCTTTCGGGCATGCCGCTCAACTGGCAATTGTCGTCGCGCGGCGCGCGTCTGGTCCGGCAGTGCCGGACCGCGCCTTGCTACGAACTTTATGCGATGGCGGACAGCGTGCCGCCCAAGCCGGCGCTGATGCATGTCGGGGACGGTGGCGCCGCGATCGAGGTCGAAGTCTATGAAATGGGGATGGCGGCGTTTGGCAGCTTCACCGTCGATGTGCCGGCGCCACTCGCCATCGGTACGCTGACGCTGGACGACGGTGAACCGGTGAAAGGATTTGTCGGCGAGCCGCGCGCAATCGTCGGCGCCCGGAATATCACCGATTTTGGTGGCTGGCGGGCTTTCTGTGCCGCGGCGGAGAAACGGTAGCGGCATGTTCGTGCGCGTTCGTCCAAGTCACGCCGTTGCATTTGATGCCATCAGTCGGTTGAAGTCCATTGTCAGCGGAGGCGACCATGTCCGATCAGATCAATCACGACCATCGTCCGCGCCGCGCCAGCTGGACGCACATCGCGCTCCACGTGAAGGATATCGACAAGACTATCGCCTGGTACGAACGCTACACCCATCTCAAGCTGCTTCAGCGCGGGCAGGAGATGCTGGGTTACAATGCCTGGCTCGGCGATCCCACGACGGCTGACAATCCCTTCGTCCTGGTTCTCGCGCAGTTCTTCGAGGGCAAGGACCCGTTCGCGCCGGCGCAGCATCCGCCGATGGCGCCGTTCGCGCATATCGGCATCGAATTGCCGACCAAGGAAGCGGTGGATGACGTCGCCGCCCGCGCGAGCGCCGATGGGTGCCTCGGTTTCGGTCCGAAGCAGATGCCCAAACATGTCGGCTATATCTGCATGCTCAAGGATCCGGACGGGAACAATGTCGAGTTCTCGTACGATCAGGGCGTGTACGAAAAGGCGCGAGAGGTGTGGAGCGCATAGGCGCCGAACGGGGGGGGTAGAGCGATTTGTAGTTCGATGGAATCATCGAACGACTCGAGCCGTAGGCCAGCGAAGCTAAAATCGCGGTAAAACAAAAACCTAGGGCATGCGATCCGCTTCCAGCGGATCACAGCATGCCCTAGGTTCAGACGGCGTCGATCGCGTGCCGGAACGCGGCGCGATTGGCGCGTCCCTGACCGATCAGATAGCTCTGGTCGGATCCGCACACGAACACCGATGCACCCAGTTGCAGGAACTGGGGAATCTCGCTCGTATCGGTGACGAAGATCCCGAAGGCGACCGCGTTGCGCTGCGCGGCCTCTGCGACGGCAGCGACCGCGTCGATCAATCTGGGATCGCCATTACCCTCGGCGCCCAATGACATGGCCAGATCCGCGCGCCCGACGAACAGGCAATCGACGCCGTCGGTTCGCGCAATGTCGTCGAGCCGCCTCAGCGCGGCCTCATCCTCGATCTGGCACCAGAGCGATGTATGGGCATCGGCTTGAACGCGTTGTGTTCCAGCCGCATGTCCACCGAAACCCGCCGCGCGTGTCGATGGCGAAAAGCCGCGCTGGCCTCTCGCATATTTCATTGCCGCGACGAGATCGGCTGCGCGGTCGCCGTCGACCACATGCGGCGCCACGATCCCGTCTGCGCCCAGGTCCAGGCACTGGCCGATGAACGCGGGCGAATGATCCGCGGGGCGCACTAAACACGGAATATCGGCGCTGCGGGCGCCCAGGACGACACGATCGATTTCGCCGATTCCGAAGGGCGCATGTTCGGCATCGGCAATGATGAAATCGAGCCCGGCGCGGCCCAGGACCTCGGCGACATGGTGTGACGCGCTTTTGAGGAAAGTGCCCAGAATCGGCTCTCGCCGTCGAATTCGTTCACGCAAGCTGGTCAAGGCGGGCTCCCCAGGAATGACCGGCTGAAATTCCTTCCATTCTCCATCGATGGCAACACCGGACGGGCTTTTACGCAATAGAACAACGTCCCGACATGTCGGCGTGCGCCATTGGTCAAGTCGGGCCATTGCCCGATTTGGCGGTTGCTGGTTACTTGGATCGCAGAGCAGATCATCGTTTCTCTCAGCGGAACACGGGCCAAGTTATCTTGACAAATCTTTGCCAAATGGAAGCAAATGAAGAGACTGGCCTTGCCTCGGTCGATCTGGTGTTGAGCTTGATCGAACTGCTCGCGGAAGCGCCGCGCCCCTGTCGTCTCACCGAGATCGCCCGCGACCTGGGCATCTCCAAGGCCAGGGCCCATCGTCACCTCCGGTCGTTGATGAAGCGCGGCTATGTGCGGCAGGACGAAGAGAGCGAGCGCTACGAAATCGCGATCAAGCTGATGACACTGGGAGACGCGGTGCGCGAGCGTTTCGATGTGCTGGCCGCGATGCGGCCGCAAATGTCGCGGCTGCGGGAGCGAACCTCGCAGACCGTGACGGCGTCGACCTTCATCGATGGTGCCGTCGTCGTCCTGGAATTTCTCCACGGCCGCAACCTCATCGAATTCGGCGTGAGACCGGGGGCAAGCCTGGACTATCATGCCACGGCGCACGGTCTTCTGGCATTGGCCTTCGGGCCGCCCGAGCTTCTCCCCGCCGTCGCCAAAGGGCCGCTCAAGGCCTGGACCTCCGCGACGATCACGAGTGAAGCGGGGCTGATCGCCGCCGTGGAACAGGTGCGCCGGCAAGGCTGGGCGTCGGCGCCCGACCAACTGATGCTGGGCGTGAACGCCCTTGCGGCGCCGGTGTTCGATCATCGTGGAGACTGGCGTGGCGGCCTGGCGTTGGTCGGATCGGCACAGTTCATCACCGATCCGCCCGCTCAACAGCAACTTGATGAAGTCCTGGCGGCCGCCGCCGCGGCTTCCGGTAATTTTGTTTGGAAAGTAAAGGTAGCATGACTTATTCGCTTGCGGTCGATATTGGCGGCACGTTCACCGACGTTGTTCTTCGCGGTGAGGATGGTTCGCTCAGTCTCGACAAGACTTTGACGACGCATGACGATCTCAAGAAAGGCTTTTTCCGCGGCGTCGGACTTGTCCTGGACAAGGCCGGAGTCAGCCCCAAGGATGTGACGGGCGTCGTCGTTCACGCCACCACGATCGTCACCAACGCGCTGATCGAGCGCAAGGGGTCGCCGACCGCTCTCGTCACGACCAAGGGGTTCGGCGATGTGCTCTCGATCCGGAACGAGCATCGCTATGAAATGTACGATCCCCAGATCGAGTTCGCGCCGTCGCTCATTCCGGGTGAGCTGACCTTCGGGCTGGCCGAGCGGACGCTCGCGGACGGCTCGATCGCGAAACAGGTGGATCGCGCGGAGGTCGAGGCGCTGGCCGATCGCCTGAAGGCGGAAGGCGTTTCGTCGGTGGCCGTGTGCCTGCTCAACAGTTTCCGCAACGCGGCGAACGAGCGCGAGGTGGCCGCGATCCTGAGCGAGAAGGCGCCCGAACTCCATATCTCGCTATCCTCGACGATCGCCCCGCAGATCCGCGAATATCCGCGTACCTCGACGACCGCCGTCAACGCCTATGCGATGCCGATCACCCAGCCCTATCTGCACGGATTGCAGATCGGCCTGGAAGAGGCCGGCATTCCCAATCGCGTGCTGATCATGCTGAGTTCGGGCGGCATCATCGGGGCGGACGTCGCCGCGCGCAATCCGGTGCGCATGATCGAAAGCGGCCCCGCCGCAGGCGCACTTGCCGCCAGCTGGTATGCCGAACGCCTGGGCCTCGACCGGCTGCTGTCGTTCGACATGGGCGGGACGACTGCGAAGGCCTGCCTGATCGAAGATCAGGAACCCCTGGTCACGGGGACGTTCGAAGTCGATCGCATGTATCGCTTTTGCGAAGGTAGCGGCATGCCGTTGCTCATCCCGTCGGTGGACATGATCGAAATCGGCGCGGGGGGCGGCAGCATCGCCAGCGTCGACACGCTGGGCCTGCTCAAGGTCGGTCCGCATAGCGCGGGATCGATGCCGGGACCGGCCTGTTACGGGCGGGGCGGCACATCGCCGACCGTCACCGATGCCGATCTCGTCCTGGGCCTGCTCGATGCGGACAATTTCCTGGGCGGCGATATGAAGCTCGATCGGGCCGCTGCGGAAGGCGCGATGTCGTCGCTCGCCTCCGCGCTCGGCACGGACATCGCGCGCGCGGCACAGGGCATCTACCGTATCGTCGCCGAAGCGATGGCCAGTGCGGCGCGCACCCATCTGACCGATCGGGGCGTGGATTATCGCGGCATTCCGTTGCTCGCCTTCGGTGGGGCGGGACCGGTGCACGCCTGCGCCGTCGGGGAGCTGCTCGGCAGTTCCGCGGTGATCTTCCCGCCACAGGCGAGCGTCCTCTCCGCGTTCGGCACTTTGGTGACGCCGGTCCGGCTGGATCTGGTGCGCAGCTGCCTGGGGCGGCTCGATGCGCTGGACTGGCAGGAGGTCAACCTGCTCCTCGACGAGATGGTTGCCGAGGCGATGGATGCGCTTGCGGAGGCAGGCTGCGATCATGAATCGGTGCGCCTGATCTTCGGTGCCGATCTGCGCTATTTCGGTCAGCAGAACGAACTCGGGATCATGTTCGAGGGCGATCCGCGCCAGCATCGCGATATCGCGGCGATCCAGGCCGATTTCGAGGCCGCCTATTTTGCGCAGTACGGCGTCAATCCATCGCACGTCTCGCTTGAGATCGTGAACTGGCGCCTCACCGCGGTCGGCCCCGATATCGACTTCAGGGGAACCCGGCCGGCCGCCGGCGAGCAGGGCAAGGTGAAGCGGGAACGCCTGACCACGCTCTGGCCCGGGGTGGGGCCGGTGCCGGTCTATGAGCGTGCGACGCTTGCGACGGGGCAGGTCGTCCCGGGCCCGGCTTTGATCGAAGAGCGTGAGACAACCATCGTTCTGCCGCCGAACTGGGACGCGATGATCAATGAACTGGGCTGCATCGTCGCGGAAACTAGGAAATGAGCATGGACGGAATCGAACTCGAAATCCTGTGGTCGAATGTCATCGGGATCGTGAGCGAACAAGCCAAGGCGCTTCAGCGCACCGCGTTCAGCCCGATCGTGCGCGAGGCGGGTGACCTTGCGAGCGGTTTGTTCGACGCGCGCGGTCGCATGGTGGCGCAGGCCAATACCGGGACGCCCGGGCATATCAACTCGCTCGCCGCCGCCGGAAAGACGCTGGCGGATATGTTCGCGAACCGGCTCGTGTCCGGCGATGTCCTGATCACCAACGATCCCTGGCTGTCGGCGGGGCATTTCTTCGACATCACGGTGCTCACGCCGATCTTCTGGGACGACCGGCTGATCGCGTTCGTCGGCTCGACGATCCATCACACCGATATCGGCGGCTATGGCATCGGTGCCGGCGCGCGCGACATCCATGAGGAGGGGCTGTGGATTCCGCCGCTCAAACTATATGAAGCCGGCGAGCCCAACCCGGTTCTGCACGACATCATCCGCCGCAACGTGCGCACGCCCGATCACGTCCTGGGCGATCTGGCCGCACAGATCTCCAGCGGCCGCGCGGGGGGCGAGCGCCTGATCGCGCTCTGCGAAAGGGCGGGATTGCACGATATCGAGGATCTGTCGGAAGAAATCATCAGCCGCTCCGAGGCCGCAACGCGTGAGGCCATTCGCAACCTGCCCGCCGGAACCTGGCATGGTGAAAGCCGGTTCGACGTTCCGGGTGGCGAGGTGATCGCGCTCAAGGCAGCGGTGACGATCGATAACGAACTGGGTGAGGTCGTGATCGATTTCACCGGCAGCAGCGATGCCAGCCCGCTCGGTATCAACGTCGTCATGAACTACACCCATGCCTATTCCACCTTTGCGGTGCGGAGCTGCCTCAACCCCGAGCAGCCGAACAATTACGGCTCGCTCGCGCCGATCAGGGTCAAGGCACCGGAAGGGTGCATCGTCAACGCGGCCTATCCCTCTCCGCTCAACGCGCGGCACGTCGTGGGCATGTTCGTGCCAATGCCGATCCTGAAGGCCCTGCATCAGGTGATTCCGGATCGCGTGATCGCCGAAGGGTCGGGCGCCGTCTGGACGGTGCAGATTCAAGGCAAGCAGGCCAGCGGCGAGGCGTTCACCTCCTCGATGTTCAACTATTCGGGCGGCATGGGCGCGCGCGCGACGAAGCCCGGCCCCAGCGCGACCTGTTACCCGACGGGCGTGGCCGCGGTGCCGATCGAAATCCTCGAAGCGGCAATGCCGATCGTTTTCGACCGGCGCGAACTGCGGCGGGGTTCGGGCGGAAAAGGGCGTTCGCGCGGGGGCGACGGGCAGATCATCGGTTTCCATATGAATACCAACGAACCCTGGCTGCTGAATGCCGTGCCGAGCCGGCTCGACAGCGGCCCGGACGGCCTCGACGGTGGTGAAAAGGGCGCTGCGGGACGGTTCCTGGTCAATGGCGAAATGCATTCCGAATCCAAGAAGATGATGATGAATCCGGAAGATGTCGTGCTCTTCGAAACGCCGGGAGGCGGCGGCTACGGTCTGGCTTGAGGGAGGTCGCGATGCTCGATTTGAAAGCCGCGAACTGGGATGCGCTCGCATGGGAAGATGTGCGCGAAGGCGTCCAGCGCAAGGTCTTCTCCGGTGAAGGCGCGACCATTTCGTTGAACCGGCTGCAGCCGGGGCACGAGCCGCGTCCGCATAGCCATGTGCACGAACAGATCGTCTACATCATCGAAGGGCAGATCGATTTCCATGTCGGGAAGGATGGTGCCGTCCATCATCTCGGGCCGGGAGGTTTGCTCGTGCTGCCACCTGATATCGAACATTATGGCGTCGTTGTCGGCGATGTCCCGGTGCTCAATCTCGACATATTCACGCCAAAGCGTGACGAATACATAAGTTGATTATTGACAAGGAGCGGAAATGACTACTCCCAATACACTGATTTTTGTCGATCTGGCGTCTGACGATCCCGCTGCGGCTGGAAGATTCTACAACGAAGTCTTCGGTTGGCGTGATGACGATCGTCCGCATGGCGTGTTTCATCGTATGGTGCCGGGCGGAAACTTCCTCAATTCGGACGGCAGCGAAAGCCAGATCGGCAATCTGCACCTGGGCATCTTCGACGCGGCGAACGCGCGGCCGCATCCCGAGACCGGCGGTGTCGAGCCGCGCAGCCTGGCGACTGGTGGTCGCAAGGCGCGCATCTGGATCCTGGTCGGCGACGGGCAATCGCACGAGGATATTCTCCAGCGGGCCGTCGATCGCGGCGCCTCGATCCTGTGGCGCAATCATTATTGGGAAACCTTCAACGGCTTCAACCACGCATTCGCCGACCCATGGGGCAACGAGATCATCCTGTGGGTGAAGGCGGGCGAAAATCCTGTCATTCCATCGGACTATACGCGCGAATAGGCCGGTTTCCGGCCAATTGAACAAAATGAAAGATCCTGTTCTCTGAATAGTTAAAAGTAACAAAGTAGCAGGAAAAGATATCATCTGATCCGCCGAACGAAAATGTTCGCGGCGGATTGGATATAGTTGTCTCTGAAAAAATCGAATGCAAATTTCGATGCGCGCTTAGACAAGAGCGAATATCTGAATCGATATTAGCTTGAATTGGATTTGGCTGAGCTTCGAATTCAGTCGAACGATCGGTAGGGAGGGGCTTCATGTTGAATCGTCGGATTTCGTTTGTCGTTTCATTGATGCGCGCGTCTGCCGCAATCGGCGGCCTGCTGGCCGGCGGTGTAGCGATCGCGCAGCCTCAGCAGGCGGCGGGCGCCGCGCCATCGAGCGCGGAGCAGTCGCAGGACGCTGATACCCCGGAGATCGTGGTGACGGCCGACCGTGTCGGGCTGTTGGAAAGACTCCCGAACGATACCGTATTCGGCCTGGACAAGCCCCTCATTGAAACGCCGCGATCGGCAAGCTTCGTGAGCGAGACCACGCTGGATCGCTACGGCATCCAGACGCTAGACAAGCTGACCGCGATTTCGCCGGGCACCTATACCGCCAGCTATTTCGGCATTGCCGGGGCCGTGCAGATCCGGGGCACCCTGGCCGAGAATTATTTTCGCGGTTTCAAGCGCATCGAGAACAAGGGAACCTTTTCCACCCCGATCGGCGGTGCCGCGGAACTGCAGATCCTGCGCGGCCCGCCGGCCGCAGTGTTTGGCCCCGGCAAGATCGGCGGCCTGGTTAATTTCATTCCCAAGTCCGCCACCAAGGAGGGCAAATATCTGACCGAAGCGACCGGTGAGATCACGTTGACCGCGGGCAGCTACAAGAAAAAGAATGCCACCGCGCAGATCGGGCTTCCGGTTCGCCTGGGTGGTGTCCAGGGTGGCATCTATGCCTATGGCGAAGTCGAGGATTCGCACAGTTTCTATCGCGGTATCAATCCTCGTCGCCAACTCGGCGAGATTTCGGTCGATCTCGATCTGGGATCCGACTGGAGCGTCGCCTTTGGCGGGATGGCTTATCATTCCAAGGGCGATATCCAGACGCCGGGCTGGAATCGCCTGACGCAGGATCTGATCGACAATCAGACTTACATCACCGGCCGCAACACCGTGCTGGTGGACGCCAATGGCAACGGGCGGCTGGAGCCTACCGAAATCAGCCCCGGCGGCACCTATCCGTTCACGACCTCGCTGTACAAAGGCTATTTCGGCTTCAAGCCTGCGGCCGACCCCCGCTTCGTCCTCGATACGGACTTCGGAACCGCAAAAATCAGCCCGCGCACGGTCTTCGTAAGCGACGCGGATTTTTCGCGAACATCAACCTACACTTTCTATTTCGATCTGGCGAAGTCGCTGGGCGACAATTCCCAGATCAAACTTCAGCAATTCTATGACAGCCTCGATAACGAACGTTTCGTCAGCTACGGTTACCCAGCCGATTATAACTCCTGGACCGCCGAAACGCGCCTCAGCCTCACCTTCCCGCTCGATCTGTTCGGCGGCGGGCTGACCTCCAGGAACCTGATCGGCGCATCCTACCGGACCTATCGTGGCCGGAAAAAGGAGTCCTACAATAGCGGGCTTCTGTCGCTCGATCGTCGGGACCTGATCTTCGGGCCGACGGCCACTGACATCTTCGATTCCCCGTTCGACAATCAGGGCGGGCTCGGCTGGGAAACCGACGTCAAAAGCCGGTGGAACGATTTCGGCATCTTCCTGACCAGCGACATCGTCATCGGCCGGCTCAACCTCATCCTCGGCGGCCGCTACGATTCCTATTATGCCAAGTCCAAGGATCTGGGCGTGTTCGTCTTCGGCGCACCGGAGCTCAAGACCGGGGTCGAGGGCAAGAAGGACAAGTTCACCTATAGCGGCAGCGCCACTTACAAGCTGCCCGGCGGGTTCATGCCCTATATCACCTATGCGCGCTCGGCGGCGCTGGAGGTCGAGCAGGCCGGCGATATCCGGCCGTCGAACATCCCGAACAGCTTCGTATCGGACTCGTCGCTGATCGAGGGCGGCATCAAATTCCAGCTGTTCGACAACACGCTGTTGGGCGCGCTCAACGTGTACCGGCAGAAGCGGACCCAGCTGGGCGGCCTGTCCAGCATCGTGCAACCGACGATCGGCAAGGGTTTCGAATATGAATTCCGCTGGCTGGCGACCGATAATCTGAGCTTCACGCTCGTCGGCAATATCCAGGAAACGAAGATCAGCGGTCCGGACAAGAGCACGATCTATCTGCCGGCGCGGATCGTCGGCGTGTCGCCGCAAAACGGGTTTGGCGGCGCTTATCTGACCTTCGATTTCTCGAAATATGGGGGCGTACCAGGTGACTACATCAACACCCTGGTTCCCAAATCGGTGGTGAGTGCGTTCGCGACCTATACCAGCGATCGGCTGTCATGGGGGCGCTGGGGTTCGACGGCGGGTGTATCCAGGGCCTCGAAGACATCGGGGATATTGCCCGGTGCCGTCGTCTATCCGAGCTATGCCGTCGCGAACTTCTCGCTATTCGCGGAGCATGGCCCCTGGAACGTCACGCTCAACGTCGATAACCTGTTCGACAAGCTCTATTTCACGCCCGATGCCGGGGTGATTGCCGACCTTGGCGCATTGCCGAGCCGCGGTCGCGAATGGCGGATCACACTCAAGCATAAATTCTGATGCAGACCACTCGATCATGCCGGGGCGATCATCGAATGGCACGGCATGATCGGGGGCAGTGAGGGGGCGGCCGCAATGTCGGATTGCGAGTCCGGCACGCTGGCAGCGCTGGCTTTCGAATGTTCGCCCGTCGCGACCATCTATACCGAGGATCGCGTGGTCAAACGCGCCAATGCGGCGTTCGCCGAGATGTTCGAGCTTCCCGCCGAGCGGATCGGGGGGCTCGCGATGGAGATATTCTACCCCGCAATCGCGGAGTCCGAACGCGTCGCCGGCAATGCCGGGCGCGCGCTGCGCGCAACCGGCCGTCATGCCGACGAACGCGTCATGCGGCGCCAGGGCGGATCCCTGTTCTGGTGCGCGGTCACCGGCCAGGCATTGCAGCCCGAGGATCCGTTCGCGCGGGCCGTATGGTGCTTTCAGGATCTCTCCCGGCAAT
This sequence comes from Sphingobium sp. FW305-3-2-15-F-TSA7, assembly GCF_058787155.1. Taxonomy (NCBI): domain Bacteria; kingdom Pseudomonadati; phylum Pseudomonadota; class Alphaproteobacteria; order Sphingomonadales; family Sphingobiaceae; genus Sphingobium; species Sphingobium sp. FW305-3-2-15-F-TSA7. The sequence goes on from NZ_JBYSZM010000014.1 coordinate 20,535, forward strand.
GGAATATCGGCGCGCTACGCCCGCGCGACCGGGATGTGGCGATGCTTGTATGCGCGGGCCACACGGCAAAGCATATCGGACATATGCTGAACCTTTCGCCCCGCACGGTCGAAGCCTATCTCGCGCGGATCAAGGCCACGCTGGCCGTGCGGAACGTCGCCGAACTGGTGTCTCGCCTGCATCCCGCTTTTCCGCAGAATGCCGGGTTTCAAACGCGGATGCGCGCTTCGGTCCTGGCGACGACTTCGTCCGCGGTCACGCCGGGTGCGCATTCGACGAGCTGAAAAGGAGATGCCGGGCCCTCACGGCGCAGCACGCACAGGTCGGTGATGACCATGTCGACGACATTCTGGCCGGTCAGCGGCAAGGTGCATGCGCGCTTGATCTTGGGCTCTCCCGATTTGGACAGGTGATCCATCGTCACGATCACGCGCCGCGCGCCCGCGACCAGATCCATCGCGCCCCCCATGCCCTTGATCATCTTGCCCGGAATGATCCAGTTGGCGATGTCCCCCGTTTCGGAGACCTCGAGCGCACCGAGGATGGTCAGGTCGATGTGACCGCCGCGGATCATCGCGAAACTGTCCGATGACGAGAAGAAGCTGGAATTGGGCAGGGCGCTGATGGTCTGCTTGCCGGCATTGATCAGGTCCGGATCCTCCTCGCCCTCATAGGGAAAGGGGCCGATGCCGAGCATGCCGTTTTCGGATTGCAGCGTCACGAACATCCCGTCGGGGATGTTGTTGGCGACCAGGGTCGGGATGCCGATGCCGAGATTGACATAATAGCCGTCGCGCAATTCCTGCGCGGCCCGGGCGGCGATCTCGTTGCGGGTCCAGGGCATCAAACGGCCTCCCTCGGGCGATTGGTGATGAATTCGATATGCTTGACGGGGGCGGGGTTGAGCAGCAGCCGCTGGACATAGATGCCGGGCAGGTGAACCTGATCCGGATCGATCGACCCGGCGGGCACGATCTCCTCGACTTCCGCGACGCAGATCCGGCCCGCCGCCGCCATCGACGCGTTGAAGTTGCGCGCCGTCTTGCGGAACTGGAGATTGCCCGTCTCGTCGGCGCGCCAAGCCTTGATAAGGGCGAGATCCCCCTGGATCGCTTCCTCCATCACATAGGTGACGCCCTTGAAATCGCGCAGTTCCTTGCCCTGGGCCGCCAGCGTGCCGACGCCAGTGCGCGTGAAGAAGGCGGGAATGCCCGCACCACCCGCGCGGCACCGCTCGGCGAGCGTGCCTTGCGGGCAGAATTCGAGCTCCAGCTCGCCGGCAAGATATTGGCGTTCGAACTCCTTGTTCTCGCCGACATAGGAGGAGATCATCCTGGCGATCTGGCGCGTGCGCAACAATCGTCCCAGCCCGATCCCGTCGATGCCGGCATTGTTGGAAACGCAGGTCAGGCGCTTGGCGCCCAGCGTCTCGATCGCGCCGATCAGCGCTTCGGGAAGGCCGCACAGCCCGAAACCGCCGACCAGAAGGATCATCTCGTCGCCCAGGATGTCGTGTAGCGCGGTCTCCGCGTCATGATAGATCGGCTTCACTTCATCGCCTCCAGGATCGATGCGTAGGTGGTGACGGCGCCGCCCCCCATATTGACGCACATCGCGATCTCCGCGCCGGGACGCTGCATGTCCCCGGCCTGACCGGTCACTTGCCGCGCGGCGATCACATGCATCGAGACACCGGTCGCGCCCACGGGATGCCCCTTCGCCTTCAGCCCCCCGGACAGGTTGATCGGCAGCCTGCCGTCGCGCCCGGTCGCGCCGTCGATGATCGCGGCCCTGCCTTGACCGGGCGGCGCCAGCCCCAGCGCCTCGACGAACAGCAATTCGGCGATGGTGAAACAGTCATGCACCTCGGCGAGGTCGAGATCGTCGACGCTCACGCCACCCAGCGCATAGGCCTGGGCGATCGCGCGGGCCGGCCCTTCGAATGCCGCCAGATCCTTGCTCGAAAGTGGCAGCAGGTCGCTGACATGCGCCGTGGCGCGAAAACGGACTCCCTTTGCGAAATCGCCCGCCATGTCATCGGCGACAAGCACGACCGCCGCCGCGCCGTCGGAGATCAGCGAGCAGTCGCTGACCTTCAGCGGATCGGAGATCATCGGATTCCTGTCCGAGACCGTGCGGCAGAAATCGAGCGTTAGTGGCCGCTGCATCTGCGCCAGCGGATTCGCCATCGCGTTTTGATGATTCTTGACCGCGATATGCGCCATCGCCTCGGCCGGATCGCCATGGCGTTCGCCATAGGCCCGGGCGAAGCGCGCGAAGATGTCGGGGAACGAGACGCCGGCTTCTTCGCGCTGATAGGATGCGCCGCCAAGCGCCCGGGTGATGCCCGCCGTATCGAGCCCGCTCATCTTCTCCGCGCCGACCACCAGCGCCACGCGCACGCGGCCGCTGCGGATCGCATCGATCGCCGAATAGAGCGCCGCCGATCCGGAGGCGCAGGCATTTTCGCAACGCGTCGCGGGCTTGTAGCGGAGCGCGGGATCGATCCCGAGGATCATCGACGAGCAGAAACCGTCCGCAACCATGCCGGAATTGAAGTGGCCGAGCCAAACGGCGTCCACGTCGCGGCCATCGATCCCGGCATCGTCGAGCGCCTCGCGCGCGGCCGATTGGATCAGCGCCTCGATGTCCAGCCCGTCATGCCGCCCGAACTTCGTATGCCCCCATCCGACGATCAATGGTTCCATGACGATGCGCTCCTCACCTTGTGCCGGCGCGGCCATCGATGCCGAAGCGCCGCAAACGCGCCAAGACTGTATTTCTACGGTTATTCGCCTGGCACCGCGGATTTCCGGCCGCAGGTGAATCCGCGCAGTGTTTCCGTGCATCTGGAAACAAGACCCGCCTCCGCGATGCTCCCTAAGTTCACATCTGCATGAAGCCAGTATTTGGGGGTGGACGTGAATTCAGACGTGCTCAGCGACGCATTCTTCGAGTCTTTCGGGAGTTCGAACGTGGCGCTCGAGAAAGCCAACACGCTTCCGCCCGCCTGTTACACCGATGCCGATTTCTATCGGTTCGAACAGGAAGCGCTGTTCAACCACGAATGGCTGTGCGTGGGCCGGGAAGCGCAAGTTGCGAAGCCGGGCGACTATTTCACGACGCGGATCATCGGCGAACCGATCATCGTCGCGCGCGATCGCGACGGGGCCATCCATGCCATGTCGGCGGTCTGCCAGCACCGCGCCATGCTGGTCGCGGAAGGTGCGGGCAATGCGCGCAGCTTCGTCTGCCCCTATCACCACTGGACCTATGGGCTGAACGGCGATCTGGTCGGTGCGCCGGCGATGAGCCGGACGTGCGATTTCGAAAAATCGTCCGCGGGATTGCCGTCCTTCAAGGTCGAGATCTGGCTCGGATTCATCTTCATCAATTTCGATCGGAATGCCGCGCCGCTGGCGCCGAGGCTGGCCGAAGTCGGCAAGGCGATCGCGAATTATCGCCTCGACGAGGCGGAAACGCTGACGCCGTTTACCGGACAGTTTCCGTGGAACTGGAAGGTGATGTTCGAAAACAACAATGACGGCTATCACGCCAGCCGGCTTCACCAGGGGCCCTTGCACAATTTCGTGCCCAGCGAACGCGCGGTCTTCCCCGATTCCGACCCGAGCGATGCTGGTTTCCTGCGTTTCAACGGCACGCTTCACCCAGATGCGAGCTTCAATCCCACGCAGCGCGCGGTGCTGCCGATCTTCCCGAATCTGGTCGAGGAGGATCGCGGCCGCATGACCTTCGCCAATGTGCCGCCGACGCTGTCGCTGGTCATGACGAGCGATCTGGTCATCTATCTGATCCTCCGTCCCGACGGGGCGGAGACGATGGAGCAGGATACCGGTTTTCTGGTGGCGCCCGGCGCGAGCAAGGATCCCGCATTCGAGCATCGGCTGGAAATGATCATGACATCGTCGCGCAAGATCATTGCCCAGGATATGCATGTCGACGAACTGGTGCAGCAGGGGCTGCGTTCCCGCTTCGCCACGCGCGGTCGCTATTCCTGGCAGGAGGGCGCGCAATCGCAGTTCAACCGTTGGCTGATCCTGCGCTATCTCGCCGCGTGGCAGGCGCGAAAGGCAGGCGTGGATCAAGGGGTGTAATCATCGGGTCCTTGGCGGCTTGTCGATCGCGAGCGCGCCGAAATATATCGTGAGGCAAACAGCCGACGAAGCAGGAGAGGTTTGAAAATCAGTGGAGGCTTGGCGATTCAGCACCGATTCCTATTCCCCGCTCGAACGGGCCACGGCCTGGCGAGATGCGATGAGCCGGCTCGGCTTGCCGGTGGGGGAGCTTGAAGACAGGGACCCACCCGAAGCCTCGGTGACCTGTCTGACCTCGCCGCTCGGGATCGAGTTCGCACTGATCGATGCGGACGCCCAGACGATCAGCGGGCGCCGCACCGATCTTCCCGCAGCGATCTGGCTGGCGGTTCTGCTCAGCGGAGAGGCCACGATCCAGGACGGCGAAGACAGCCTGTCCATGGCGATCGGCGATATCGCCTATGGGCCGACGGGGCGAACGGCCACGCTGGCACTGCACACATCGTGCCGGATCCTCTTCGTCAGTGCCCCGCGCGTGGCGCTCGATCATCGCCTGGTGTCGGCGCGCAGTCTGCAGATCGGCCGGCTGGAAGCGGGCCAGGGTGTTGCGGGCATTCTTTCCGGCTTTCTGCGCTCCACCGCCGACGCCTTGCCCGATTTGTCGGCGGACGATCTGCGGCCGGTGGAACTGGCGCTGACCGAGCTGCTCGCGGCCAGCCTGGCGGTGGTCAGCGAGAACGGCAATGGCGAGGCTGGCGCGATGTCGCCCTATCTCCACCGGATCTGCCAGATGATCGAAACCCTGCTGCCGGACGCCGACCTCTCGTTGCGGCGGCTCGCCGACAAGGCCCATGCCTCGCCGCGCTATATACAAAAGCTCTTTGCATCGGCGGGCGATACGTTCGGCCATTATGTCCGGGTGCGCAGGCTTGAGCGGTGCCGCCTCGATCTCGGCAGCCCGATGCGGATGCGGCTGTCGATCTCCGAAATCTGCTTTCGTTGGGGCTTCAACGATTCCGCGCATTTCAGCCGCGCATTTCGCAATCAATATGGCATGTCGCCTCGCGAATATCGCCGCGCCGCCGGCGCCCAGGCCGATGATGTCATCGAACCGGGCGATCCCTTTTGAATCGTACCAGGAATGAATGCGCGTCTCAGGTGCACGCCATGAAAATCACGAGGGCTGATCGGCCATATTGTTGAGAAACGCACAAATCGCAGAGGATATATTATGAAGACTCAGGTTGATTCCGGCGTGAAGTCGCAACCGCCTCTGCTTGGTTGGCTGGCATTTTTCTGTGTTTCCATGATGTTCTTCTTCTTGAACCTGGCGACATTCCAGACTTTGGGAGTCGTCCTTTTCAAGATGGTTGCCGAGCTGAGCTGGTCGCAGACCGCGGCGGGCTCGAGCTTCGTCTTTCTGGGCCTGGCGTGCGGGTTGATGAGCCCCTTGCCCGCGCTGACGATCCGAAGGTTCGGCAGCCGCGCCACTCTGTGCATCGGCGCCATATTGCTGGCCGCCGGCTTCTGGCTCTGCGCGAACGGCGATACGCTGGTCACCTTCTACATCGCGATGACCATGATCGGAGCGGGTTTTTCGTTCAGCGGAACGGTGCCCGGCGTCTATCTGATCGCCGGGTGGTTCGAAAAATACTCGTCGCGCGCCATCGGCTTCTACTTCATGTTCGGTGCTCTGGGGGCGGCGTTCGGTCCGCCGATCGTCGACTGGATCGTGCACGAACTGGGCTGGCGCGGTCACTGGACGGCGATGGCGATCGTCGCCGGCGTGCTCGGCGCGATCTGCCTCTTCCTGGTTCGCGACGTGGCGAGCGATGCATCGGCGAACGTCAGCAAAAATCAGGCGGCCGGGGCACCGGACGCGCAATCATGGACGCCGCGCCAGGCCATGATGACCCGTCAGTTCCTGTTGATTGCGGCAGTCATGACGGGAACGATGGCATGCGTGCTGACGCTGTCGAGCATGGTGATCCGCCACCTCGTCGATCTCGGCGCGACACCCACCAGCGCGGCATTCGTCTTCGGCATATTGGGGCTGGTCGCGACCTTCGTGAAGGCGGCGGCGGGCTGGGCGTGCGAGAAGATCAGGCCCGAAGCGATCGCGGCCGTCGGGCTGCTGCTGCAAATGATCGGCAACATATTCTTCGCGTTCGCCGCTTCACCCGCCGTGCAACTGCTCGCCGCGGTCGCTTTTGGTGCCGGCTGGGGGCTTGCCTATGTCGCGGGGCCGGTGCTGCTGATCCGCTATTTCGGTCGAACCGTGGGACCGCGCATCCTGTCCGGTGTCTGGCTGGCGACGACGCTTTCGGCCGCGGGGCCGCTGGTCGCCGGCCTTGTCGCCGATCGCTGGGGAACATTCACGCCCGTATTCTATATTCTGGGCGGCGTCATGCTGGTCCTGGCACTGCCCGTCTGGCTGATGCGCATGCCGGTCTTTGCGCCTTCGGCCGGCAATGCCGCCGTTCCGGATGCGGGGAGTCCGCCCGAAATTCTGCGCAATCCGGCCTGAAATTGTCGCCAAGGACAAATGGTCAACTCCGCCGACACCCCTCGACAAGACGCGAAATCGTCGGGGGATTAGATCGGGTCAACTGTCGTTGAAGTCGTCGGGAGAAGAATGGTGATAGTTGCAGGATTGAAAACCACAGAGCTCAAGCCGGGCTTCGGTGCGGAGATCCTTGATGTGGATCTCGCCCGGAGTTCGGATGAGACTCTCGATTCGGTGGTGGAGGTTTTCAACCTGCGGGGTGCTGTGCTGTTGCGCGATCAGCAGCTCGAACCGGATGACCTGATCCGCTTCATCTCTCGCTTCAACGAGCCCGAAGGGCATACGATCACGCAATTCACGATGCCGGAGCATCCGCAGATCTATCTCTTGTCGAACAAGGTGGTGGACGGGAAACCGGTCGGTGCGCACAATGACGGGGTCGGCTGGCACACCGATTATTCCTTCCGCGAAAATCCGGTCATGTGCACGATGCTCTACGGGGTCGAGGTTCCGCCCGAAGGCTCCGATACGCTGCTGGCCGATCTCTGCGCCGCCTATGACGAGCTGCCGGACGATCGTCGGCGTTTCTACGATTCACTGTCGCTGCATCACAGCTATCTGCATTTCATGGAAACGCGCGAGCTTGGCCGCAAGGCGCACACGCCGGAGCTGATCGCGGACAATCCCGACGTGATCCACCCCCTGGTTCGCGTCCATCCCCGCAATCAGCGGCGCGCTTTGTGGGTCAGCACGGGCACGGTCAAGGAAGTCGTCGGCATGCCCAATCCGCAAGGGCTGGAGCTGCTGGAGGACATCGTCAAATTCGTGACGCAGGACAGGTTCGTCTATCGCCACAAATGGCGCGTCGGCGACGTGCTGGTGTGGGACAATCGCTGCACGCTGCACACCGGCACCTTGTATGACGACAAGAAATATTCGCGGCTGATGTACCGGCTATGGGCGAAGGGCGACAAGCCGGTCGGCGTTGCCGAGGCGGCCTGACGAAACGGGGGCGGGCGGAATCGCCCGTCCGATGAACAGCCATATCGCGGCCCGTCGCAGCACATCGGATGCTCCGACGGTTCGCGCCAGCAATCCGGGGAAATCGACATGAAAATCACGTCCGTCGAAGCGCGCGCCGTTCGCATGCCGCTGGGCCAGCCGACCGCATTCGCGCAGCGGCAGGTCAATGGCCGCGACTATTGCCTGGTCCGGATCCGGACGGAAGATGGGGTGGAGGGCATCGGCCATTGCTATGCCGGCCATGCGGGCGGCGCCGTCGTGGCGGTCGCGGTGCGCGAACTGCTCGCGCCGATGCTGATCGGCCGGGACACGACGGCAACCGAGCTGTTGTGGAAGCAGATGTATCAGGAAGTGCTGCTGCACGGTCGCGCGGGATCGGTGATGCGCGCGCTCAGCATCGTCGATATCGCGCTGTGGGATTGCAATGCCCGCGCCGCCAATCTGCCCCTTTATCGCTATCTCGGCGCCGCGTTCGAGGGCGTCGTTCCGGCCTATGCCAGTGGCGGCTATTATCTCGACGGAAAATCGCCGGAAATGCTGGGCGAGGAAATGGCGAGCTATGTCGCGCTCGGCCTGAACGCGGTCAAGATGAAGGTTGGCCGCGGCGATCTCCGGTCGGAGGAGGCGCGTATCGCCGCCGCGCGTGATGCGATCGGACCCGATGTGCTGCTCATGCTCGATGCGAACAATGCCTGGGCGGACGTGCCCACCGCGCTGCGCTTCCTCGAACGCTACGAACCCTATGATCCTTACTGGATCGAGGAGCCTTTCGGCCCCGACCAGATCGACAATCATGCAAGGCTTGCCGCGTCCACCCATGTTCCGGTCGCGACCGGTGAGATCGAGGCCGGCCGCTGGCGCTTCAAGGAATTGCTGGAAAAGAATGCCGCGGCGATCCTGCAGACCGATGCGGCGGTGTGCGGCGGCATTTCCGAATTCCGCAAGATCGCGGCGCTGGCGGATGCCCATGGCGTCACCATGTGCCCGCACTGGTTCCACGATCTGCATATCCATCTGGTCGCATCCTCGCCCAATGGCCAGTTCGTCGAATTCTTCCCCGACGCGAAGGTGCTCAATTTCCGCGAGCTGATCGATCACCAGCTCGAGATCCGCGATGGCGGCCTGGCGCTGCCCGAGGGGCCGGGCCTGGGTTACCGGTTCGACGAGAAGAGCATCGCGCGCTTCGACAGCGACGGCTGGCAATGACCTCACGCGACGTGACACCGGAAAGGATTTGATATGGATCTCGGTCTCAGCGGCAAGACGGCGCTCGTGCTTGGCGGCGGGGGCGGCCTGGGGCGCGCCACCGCGATAATATTGGCGCAGGAAGGCGCCAAAGTGGCGGTCGCCGATATCAACGCCGATGCCGCCGCGGCGACGCAAGCCGAAATCGCGGCTATCGGTGGCGCGTGCCTCGGCCTGCAATGGGATCTGGCGGATCTCTCGGTCATCGACGGCAATGTGGCGGCGATCGAAAGCCGGCTCGGCCCTGTCGATATCCTGGTCAACATCACCGGCGGACCGCCGCCGACGCCGGTCTCGCATCAGGATCCCGCCACATGGGCGCGGCAATTCCAGGCGATGATCCTGTCGGTCATCGCGATCACCGATCGCGTCCTGCCGGGCATGCGCCAGCGCAAATGGGGGCGCATCATCACCAGCACCTCGTCGGGCGTCATCGCGCCCATCCCCAATCTCGGCATGTCCAACACCTTGCGCATGTCGCTGCTCGGCTGGTCCAAGACGCTTGCGCGCGAAGTGGGTGCCGATGGCGTCACCGCGAACATCATCGTGCCCGGCCGGATCGCCACGGCCCGGATCACGCAGCTGGATGAAGCCAAGGCCAATCGGGAAGGCCGCTCCGTCGGCGAGGTTTCGGCGGAAAGCGAGGCGTCGATCCCGCTGGGCCGCTACGGCCGCCCGGAAGAGTTCGGAAACGGCGTCGCCTTTCTGGCCAGCGAACGTGCCGCTTATGTCACCGGCACCACGCTCCGCGTCGATGGGGGCCTGATCCCCACGGTTTGACGATCAGTAGATGGAACAGCTTATGAGCAAGACAGACATGACGGCCGTGATCGAGAAGCTCTCGGCCATTTCCACCGCGACCCTGACCACGGTTCTTCTCAAGAAGGGCCTGAGGAACGTCTGGTTGCGCGGCGCGATGCCGCTGCAGGCTGGCCAGGGCCGGCTGGTGGGGGCGGCGTTCACGCTCAGATTCGTGCCGGCACGTGAGGATCTCGCCACGCCCGAATCCTGGGCATCGCCGATTTCGACCCGCGCCGCGATCGAGGCGATGCCACCGGGCTGCATCGTCGTCGTCGACGCGATGGGGGTGCAGGATGCCGGTATCTTCGGCGACATTCTCTGTGAGCGGATCAAGCTGCGTGACGTGACGGCGCTGGTGACCGACGGGGTGATGCGCGATGTCGCCGGCGTGCTCGAAACCGAGCTGCCGGTCTGGTGCAGCGGTGTGGCATCGCCGCCTTCGGTCGCCGGGCTGACATTCGTCAATTGGCAGGAGCCGATCGGTTGCGGCGGCGTCGCCATATTCCCCGACGATCTGATCGTGGCCGACAGCGATGGTGCCGTGGTCGTGCCCCAGGCCATCGCGGCGGAGATCGCCGATCTCGCGATCGAGCAGGAAAAGCTCGAGGAGTGGATCCTGAACGAAGTCCGTGGCGGCGCCAGCCTTCCCGGTCTTTATCCTCCCAATGAAGAGAATAAGCGCCGCTTCAAGGACTATCTGGCAGCCCGGGCCTGAGGTGGACGAACCGGCCCGATCGAATCCGCGCCGCGCCGCATTTGTGGGATGTTTCACCACGCAACATCGCGGCGCGCGCGGGACGGGCATCTACGCCTATGATACTGATGCCACGACATGGAGCGCGCTCCCCGGGCTGGTGGCGTTCGACAATCCGTCGTTCCTGACCGTCGATGCGCGGCGAAACCTTCTGTTCTGCATCTATGGCGACGGGCGCCATGCCTCCGCTTTCGCGATCGACCCCGTCGCCGGCAGGCTCAGGCTGATCAACCATGCGCAGACCGACGGCCTGAACGGCGTGCATCATGTGCTCGATCCGAGCGGGCGTTTCCTGATCGTCGCGAACCATGACAGCGGATCGCTCAGCCTGTTGCCGGTCGATGAGGACGGGGCGCTGGGGGCGGTCGCACAATGCCTCGAACTGCCGGGCGAATTGGGGCCGCGATCGGAGCAGTTCAGCGCACAGCCCCATCAGGTGATATTCGATCCGTCGGGGCGCTATCTGCTCGTGCCCGCCAAGGGGCTCGATCGCGTGTTCGTCTTCGAATTCGACGATGTGCGCGGTCGGCTGCGATTGCGCGATCATGGCCATGCCGTGATGCGGCCCGGCGCCGGGCCCCGGCATCTCGTTTTCCACCCGACGCTTCCCGTTCTGTTCGTCGTCAACGAGATCGAGTCCTCGGTCGCGCTGTGCGGCTGGGATAAGGCGTCGGGCGGCATCCGGCCGCTGGGCCTGGCATCGACGCTGCCGCCCGACATGTTCGCGGTCAATACCGCGTCGGCGATCGTCATCTCGCCCGATGGACGCAATCTCTACGTCTCCAACCGGGGGCATGACAGCATCGCCCATTTCGCTTTCGATCCGCAGGCAATGCGGATCCTGCCCGTGGAGTGGACGTCGGCGAACGGCGCATGCCCGCGATTCATGATGCTCGATCCCGATAACGGCAATCTGCTTGTCGCATCCGAAGGGGAGGGACGGATCTCCGCGTTCGGGTGCGCTCCGGACAATGGCCGGCTCTCATTCGAGACCGTCGTCGCGCAGTGCGAGAGCCCGAGCGCGATCGCCTTTTGTGACGCTGGCGATGCCTTCGCCACAAGTCAGGACAAAGCTGGATGACGACATTATCCGATATCCCCTCGAAGCCGGTGCTGCTGACCGGCGCATCGGGTGCCCTGGGAACCGTGCTTGCCCAGGCCCTGTCGGCCAAGGGCTGGCAGTTGCGCCTCACCGACCGGGTGTCCCCCCTCGACGCGGTGCCCGATGGGGCGGAATTCACGCTCGCCGATCTGGAAGACGAGGCTGCCATCCGCCATCTGGCCGAGGGATGCGGGGCGATCCTCCATTTCGGCGGGGTCTCGATGGAGGAGCCTTTCGAAACCGTGATCGGCCCCAATATCCGGGGTGTTTATCATATCTATGAAGCGGCGCGGCAGGTTGGAGCGCGCGTGATCTTCGCATCGTCGCACCATGTCGCCGGCTTCTACGAACGCGGCGTGGCGGTGACGGCGGACAGTCCGATGCGGCCCGATGGCTATTATGCGCTGTCCAAGACCTATGGTGAGCTGATGGCGCGCCTCTATTGGGACAAACACGCCGTCGAAAGCGTGCTGGTTCGCATCGGCGTCAGCCGTCCACAACCGACTGAAGACCGGATGCTCACGACCTGGCTGTCGCATCCCGATCTTGTCCGTCTTGTCGAGCGCAGCGTGCTGACGGAGGCGGTCGGCTGCATTCCGATATGGGGCGTGTCGAACAATCGGCGCATGACCTGGTGGCAAGCGGATTCGCGCGCGCTGATTGGCTGGCAACCCCAGGACAGCGCCGATCCCTATGCGCCCGCCATCGAAGGCCTCACCAGCCGCGACCCCATTGCGGAGCGATATCAGGGCGCTGGATTCTGCAGCAAATATTATACGCGCGAAGTGCCGGACGAGCGTTGGTAATTTTATCTGCGGGCCCTCCACGACCCGAACGGCTTGGAGCGGCGAACGGTTTGCAGGTGGTGCCTGCGCTGAGGCTCTTGATGCCGTGATCGGCGGGTGTCAGCTCATCAGCACGACGCCGCCGGCAAGACGCCGGACGCGCAGGTCGAGAAGCTGTTCGATCTGCGACACTGCGTCGTCGATGCGGTTGGTGTGGAAGACGGCGTTGACCGGCAGCGAGCCGATCGATGCATCGGTGAGGACGATCCGGCCCGACCGATAGAGGTTGATCTGGTCGACCACTTCGGTGAGCGGTGCGCCCTCGAAAACCAGCAGCCCGGCGCGCCAGGCGGTCGCGCTGCGGCCATCGACGCGCGTGCGGCGGACGTCGCCATCGGATGCCAGCGTGATCTGGTCATTGGCGCGCAGCAGCATCGATGTTCCACCCGCCGTGCACGCGATCGTGCCCGAGACGCAGGCGAGGCGCACGCCGTTCGTCAGCGTCCGGACGTTGAATTGCGCGTTGCCCGTCGCGGCGCGGAGGCGGCCGGCTTCGATCCGGAACGGCCGGCCCAGTTGCGACGCGGTCACGAACGCCTCGCCACTGATCAGGCTGATCCCCGCTTTGCCGTCGATCAGCGAGATGGCGGTGCGCGAATTCATCTCCACCTTGACGCCGGCGGCCGGCGCAAAGGCAAAGCGCTCGCCGACCGCGGTGCGATGATCCGCCGTCAGTTCCGCATAGGAAGGCCACAGGCCGAGCGGCGGGCGTGCGATGCCCAGCGCCGCCAGGGTCAGCGTCATGCCCGCGCCGCCGGCGAGCACCGCACGGCGGCTGACCGCCGGCGGTTTGCGGGTGGTGCGGGCAATGCGCGCATAGTCGCGCACGCCCGCAACTTCGCGGAACGCCGCCTCATGCGCCGGGCTGGTCGCACGCCATTGGACCAGGCGTGCGGCATCGTCCTCGGTGGCTTCCCCCGAAGTCAGGCAGACCAGCCAATCCGCCGCCTCGATGAAGAGCTCATCGAGATCATCGTTCCGGGCCCGCGCCGCGGTCATGGACGGATATCGTCCCGGTCGTCGGCGTGCATTGCTATCGGCATCCCCAATCGAGTCTTCCTTTCTATCGTGTAGACACGCGGGCGGCGCGTTGAGCGAAAGGGTTTTTTCGTCTCGTGCGGCGCGCGCAGTGCAGGATCGCGTTGCGCAGGTCGATCTGGATCATCCGCACGCTCACCCTGTGATGGTCGGCCAGCTCGCTATGGCTCATCGTCCCGGTAAAGCTCTCGATGAAGACGTGACGCTGGCGCGGCGTCAGTTCGTTCATCACATGCCATATCAGGGCCAGTTCGCTCTTCGCGATCGCGATCTGTTCGGGGTTGGGGGCATCGTCCGCCACGCCCAGAATATCGTCGATCTCTTGCTCGCCCAGCACGCGTCGCCGGGTGGCCGCCATGGTCGACGCCATGTTGATCGCGGCGCGATAGATATAGGCCTCCGGGTCGGCGACCGGCGCCTGGTCATTGACCTCGTTCAGCTTCAGCCATGTCTCGTGCAGTGCCTCGCCGGCGAGATCCTGCGATCCGAGCCGCGCGGCAAGCCGGTCGCGCAATTGCGTGTAGCGGGCGACGAGCGAGGATCTGAGGTCGGCGCGGGTCGCACTCATCGGCGGGGCGTTCCGCCGCCGCGTGTCGCCGATCGGCCGGCAAGGCGATCGGTCTCGATTTCGAAGCGCATGACCTGGTTCAGCCCGTCCGGGGGCGGGTGGCCGATGACCTGCCCGATTAGGAGCCCGTGGATGCGATCGTCCCATGCGCGCTCGCCGCTGGGGCGGGGCAGCGTCACCTCCGCTATCCGTCCCCGCCGGTCGATCGCGATCGCGATCTCGATCCGGAAGGTCCGACCTTCATAGGCGCCGTCCTTTTTCAGCAGCGCCATGATCTCGGCCTGGACGGCAAGCGCATATTGATTGAGCGCCCTGCGGTCGGGGCCGCCGACGATGAGCGGTGCGCGGACTTCGGCCATGTCGAGGCGCAGCGAAGGCCTTTCCGTGCTGCCCGACGGGGCGGCTTGCGGCGGCGGCGGAGGTTGCGATCCCGCGACGAAGATGATCGCCGATCTGGGACTGGTGAAACGCGCGGTGAGTCCTGTACCCTGCAGCAGCCGACGCAGGGCGACCGGCGCGGTGAACACGCCGTTCACCGGCGTCGAGCGATGGTCTCCCGCCAGGCTCTGCGGATAAAGGATGTTCACGCCGCTGACCGTCGCGAACTGCGCCAATGCGCGCGCGACGGGCTGTGCCTGTATCGCATAATGCCGCTCGTCGGGGGCGGGGGCCGATTGCGCGCGGGCGGCGCCGGATACGCCGATCGGACACGGGCCAATGGCGCAAAGGCCGAACGCCAGCAGGGCCAATATCCGGCCACGGCGTCGGCATAGGTGCGGATGACGTCCAACCGCCTTCATCCGAGCCGGAAGGTGACGGGCAGGCTGACGTTGAGCTGCCCCGGCCAGCCCTGGGGAAAGGCAGGCAGCGGTTGCGCACGCATGACCGCGGCGACGGCTTCCCGATCGATATCGGCGACGCCCGAACTCTCGCCGACCCAGGCATTGAGCACCATGCCGTCATGCGTCATGACGAAATGCAGCATCACGACGCCCTCGCGCCCCGCCTCGCGTGCGCGCTGCGGATAGATGCGGTAGCGCGCGAGATGGGTTTCGAGGCGCTGGCGATAGGCGAGAAGCTCGGTGCTGGGCAGTTCCGCCATTTCGCCGGCCTGATCCTGCAATGCGACTGCCGGGCGGTTTGCGTTCGATGCCGGCTTCGCCGCCTGCCTGCTCGGCTCGGCCTGCCGGTCGCTGCCGGGCCTGGCCGGAGGATGCGGGGCCGCGATCGGTTCGGAAGCGCCGTTGTCGGGCATGATCTCGGGCGTGCCCGCGCCGCCTTCCTGATCGAGCGGAATCAACTCGACGACCAGCACGCCGCCGCTGTTGCCGCTCGAATGGTTACGCAGCGCCCGGCTTTCGTTCCACGCCATCAGCAGCGCAAAACCCGCGACAAGATGCAGGGAAAGCGAGAGGACTCCGCTGATCAGCCGTGTTGGCGACTCCTGATCCATTGCGGCGACGTCACTCCTCCGTCATCAAAATGTAGGTCCCGTAGAACGCGATTGTCGCGTCTTGATGACAATCGAAGCCGTGCGTCGCCGCGCCCGACGCGCCGTGCGCGGCGGAAAAATCGCCTGACGCGAAAAAACTGTTTCGTTCGATCTCGCGACATCGGTCTTCAAGTCGAGAAGCAGGACGATGAACCGCATGTTGGCCAATATGATTCTTTCCGAAAGCGCCGGGTCCACGGCTCCGGCTGCCGCGCGGGCACCAGGTCCGCGGCGGCAGGCCGCGTCGGATCGCGCCGGTGCGCGGCCTGCGATCCTGCGTCAGCGCTTTCGGGTCGGTCGGCTCGACTTCGATTATCGCACTTTTCCGCGGCAGCGCGCGATCTCGATCATGTCGACGGAAACGATGGTGCATGTCGTCGTCCCCGTCGCCGGCGAAACCGTTGTGGTGGGTGAAGGCGAAAGCGTCACGCTTGCCGTTGGGGCGGCGCTGCTGGTTGCGTCGGGAAGCAGGATTACCTGCGTCTGGGCGGCGGGTTCCTCCGCCATGCTGCTCCATTTGCCGCGCGCGTCGATCCAGGCCGAAGCGTCGCGCGCCTTGGGCGCGCCGCGACGCCTCGCGATCATCGACCATGTCTTTGACTGGTCCGCCGATATGGCCGGGAATATCGGCGCGCTCCAGCCGCACCAAGATCTTGTCGGACGCCGTATCGACCGGATAGCCATCGACGAGATGCGCACGGAGAAGCGCACCCTGGCGAGTCTTGTCGCCGCGCTGCGCGCCGATGGTCATGTCGAAACGCTTTTCCCCCTGGCCCGATCGGTTCAGCGCGCCGTCGACCATATCCGAACCGATCCGCATCGTGGCTGGTCGGTCCATGAGCTCGCGCCCGTCGCGGGGGTGACCGTCGGCACCCTGCGCCGCAATTTCCGCACCTGTCTCGGCGTCACCGTCACGCAGCTCGTCCAGCAGATCCGCCTCGAATGGGTGCGGTCGCGCCTCGAAAGCGCGAAGGAGAGCCGTTCGATCAGCGAGCTGTCGCTGGCCGCGGGTTTCGGCGCATCGGGAATGCTGAACCGGGCCTATCAACGCCGCTTTGGAGAAACGCCGAGCCAGACGCGCACGCGGGCATTTCGCCTGTCGCACGAATAGATCCGCTTCCACACCCGAAGCGTGTAATGTTGAATCGACGTTCTGGCCAATGGTCAGGACGATATTTTTGTTGTTTGATAGAAATGCTGATGAATTCTCAAACATGAATGTCGATTTCAATCCGAATCACGCAGCATGTAAGATGATCATATATCGCGATCATGTGTAACACAACTTACATAGTATCATGACGAAGTTGGACGAAACACGCACTGTCCTGATTTGTGCTTGAGGATCATTGAGATCGAGTCCTAAGAGCCCGGCGTCAATTGGGCGCTGCGTTGCAGCATCGAATCATCAAGCGCCCACTCGCGACGACATTGATCGTTCGCCGTCCGGCCTTCGTGCTGCGGCGGCGCATACGGCAGGGGGTATGGGTTTGAGGTTCGAACGAGATCACCGGCGCATTTCGCGCAGCCTGGCCATGCTCGGACTGGTGTCGGGTGTGACGGGGACGTCCGCTTTCGCGCAGGCCGTTCCGCCGCCCGTCGACGGCGCGGCGGACGCGGTCGATCGTTCCGCCGGGCCCGGCCCGGTCCAGGCACCCGCGACCTTCGACATCCGCGCCTTTCAGGTGAAGGGGAACACCGTCCTGAAGCCTGAGGTCGTGGAGCGCGCGGTCTATCCGCATATGGGGCCGGGACGCACCGAAGCCGATGTCGAAAGTGCGCGGGCGTCCCTGCAAAAGGCGTTCGAGGACGCCGGTTATGTCGCCGTCTCCGTGTTCGTCCCCGAGCAGTCGGTCGATGGCGGCATCCTGCAACTGGAGGTCCAGCAGCAGGCGGTCGGGCAGCTTCTGGTCGAGGGTGCGCGCAATCCCGATGCGATACGCGCGCTGGCGCCGTCGGTCGCGCCGGGACAGGCGCCGAACCTGCCGGCCTTTCAGCGCGACGTCATGGCCCTGAACCAGAAGCCGAGCCGGCGGGTGACGCCCGAACTGCGCGCGGGGACCGCGCCGGCCACGCTCGATGTGGTGCTGAAGGTGGAGGAGACGTCGCCATTCCACGCCTCGGCCGAACTCAACAATTTCAGTTCGTCGGCGACCACCGACCTGCGTGCTTCGGCGACCCTCCGCTATGACGATATGTGGGGGCGCGGCGACAGCCTGTCGCTTTCGGCGCAGACCGCACCCCGCCGCACCGGCGATGGCACCGTCTTTTCCGGCAATTATCTGATGCGCCTCGGCACCGGCAGCCAGTTCCTGCTCTATGGCGTCCATTCGAATAGCGACATCGCCGTGGTCGGTGGCACCAGCGTCGTCGGCAAGGGCAATATGGTCGGCGCCCGGCTCATCCAGTCGCTCGGCAGCGGTGAGGGTTTCTACCATTCGCTGACGCTGGGTTTCGACTGGAAGGACTTCAAGGAAGACGTATTGCTCGGCGCCGACCGGGCGTCGGCACCGATCGAATATTTCCCCGTCACCGCGTCGTGGCGTGGCGACTGGTCGGGCGAGCGCGGCCAGACCAGCATCACCGCTTCGGGCGTGTTCGGGCTGAGGGGCCTCGGCAATGGCTGGCAGCAATTCGACGCCAAACGCTACAATGCCCGTCCGAGCTTCATCGTGCTCAAGCTCGATGCCGAGACCACGCAGGACACCGCGCAGGACATCCAGGTCAATGCGCGCCTGACGGCGCAATGGTCGCCCGATCCGCTCATCTCGAACGAGGGCTTCAGCCTTGGCGGCATGTCGAGCGTGCGCGGCTATTATGAATCCGAGGCGCTGGGCGATTACGGCTTCGCCTATCAGACCGAGATCCGCACGCCCGACCTTTCGGCGCTGCTCGGCAAGGGTGTGCTCGGCGAACTGCGCCTGCATGCCTTCGCCGATTCCGGCTTCACCGGCATCCATGATCCGCTCTCGGGCCAGAAGCGCGAACATTTCATGGCGAGCGCCGGCCTTGGCGGCCGGGTCAAGCTCTTCAAGCATTTCACCGGCGTGCTCGACCTGGGCACGCCGCTGATTTCCGGACCGGAATCTCGGTCCGGAGACATCTTCGCCCGTTTTCGCATCCAGGGGGAATTTTAGGTCATGACTGTATCTGCACGCTTCAAGAAGGGCGTGGCCGGGCTCCTGCTGGCCGCGACCGCCGTCTCCGTCTCCACACCCGCCTTCGCCTGGTGGGAGGCGGACTATGCCTATCGCACCAAGATCAATCTCAACCTGGCGGCGGCGGGCGTTACGGGTGAAATCGCGCGGGCGCCGGTGCTGGTGCGGCTCCACGCTGGCAATTTCAACTTCACCGATGTGAAGGCCGACGGATCGGACCTGCGTTTCGTCGCGGGCGACGATCGCACGCCGCTCAAATTCCACATCGAGAAATGGAGCCCGCAGGAACAGCAGGCGCTGATCTGGGTCGATGTCCAGGGGCTCCAGCCCGGACAGGCATCGGCGATCTATGCCTATTACGGCAACAAGGCCGCGCAGGCCGGCCAGGACGTCGCCGCCACTTTCGGTCCCGATTATCGCCTCGTCTATCATTTCGACGCCGCAGGCGCGCCCAGGGACGCCACATCCAACGGCGCCAACGCCGTCGGCGGCGAAGGCCGCAATGCCGGCGGCCTGATCGGCAACAGCCTGGTCCTTGACGGCGCCGCGCCGGTGACTTTGCCCGTATCGGCTTTCGGTTCGGGGCCGCTGTCGATCAGCTTCTGGGTGAAGCCGGGCGCCGACGGCACGCTGTTCACCTTGCCCGGCGCGGTCAGCCTGGTCAGCGAAGGCGGCAAATTGTTCATCGGCCAGGGCAATGCCCGCTCCGCCGGTGCACCGCTGGCGCAGGGAAGCTGGGTGCATGTCGCGCTGGTCAATGACGGCGGGAAGACCCGGCTCTACATTGGCGGCCAGCCCGCCGGCGAAGTGACGGGCGCGCTCGGCGCGCCATCGGGGCCGGCATTGCTCGGCCAGGGCTTTGCGGGCGAGGTCGACGAATTCCGCGTCGCGGGGAGCGCGCTTCCGCAGGCGGCGTTCCAGCTTGCCGCCGCCTCGGAAGGGCAGGGCGCGAGGCTGGCGATGGCCGACACCGGCGAGCAGGTCGAGACCGGCAGCGGGCATGGTTATATCGGCATATTGTTCGGCGCTCTGACGATCGATGCCTGGATCGTGATCGCGATCCTCGCGGTGATGTTCGCGCTCGCGCTCTGGACGATGCTCGCCAAGCATCTGCTCTTCTCGCGGATCGAAACCGCCAATGACGCTTTTCTCGACAGCTATCGCCAGCAGGCGCGGCGCTCGGGCGATCATGACGGGCTGCCGGCCTTCGATCCTGGGCCCGATGCCGCGGAATCCTCGCTCGGCCATCTCTACCAGATCGGACGGCGCGAGCTTGGCGATCGGTTGAAGGAAGGCCGCGCCACCGGCAGCCGCTTCGCGATCCGTGCCCAGTCGATCGCGGCGATCCGCTCCGCGCTCGACGCCGCCCAGGTGCTCGAAGCGCAAAGGCTGCAGGAACGCATGGGACTCCTGACCAACTCGATTTCGGGCGGCCCGTTCATCGGCCTGGCCGGTACCGTGCTCGGCGTCATGATCACCTTCGCCAGCGTGGCGGCGGCGGGTGAGGTCAATATCAACGCGATCGCGCCGGGCATTGCCGCCGCGCTGCTCGCGACGGTCGCCGGCCTCATCGTCGCGATCCCGGCGATGTTCGGCTACAACAGCCTGCTCACCCGCTCGAAGAAGATCACCGCCAGGAACCAGATCTTCGCCGACGAGCTGGAGAAGCGCATCGCCGAGACATGGCAGGATGCCCCGGCCCCCACGCTGCAAGCAGCCGAATAGGGGGACGCGACCATGGCGATCCAGATCGGCGAGGAAGACAAGCCGTATAACGAGATCAACGTCACGCCGATGATCGACGTGATGCTGGTGCTCCTCATCATCTTCATCCTGCTGACCACCGCGGCGGTTCAGGGCATCAAGGTCGATCTTCCATCCGCCTCGTCGGCCAAGACGCTCGATCAGCCCAAATCCCGGGTGATCGCGGTCACCAATGACGGCACGGTCTCGATCGACGCGGTGCCGGTGTCGCTGGCCGAGCTCGAGGCGGAACTGCGCTCCAGCGTGGCGTCCACCCCCGAACTCGCGGTCATCCTCAGAGGCGACCGGGCGGTGCAGTATGACAAGATCATGCAGGTGCTCGACCTGTGTTCGAAAGTCGGCGTTCCCAGCCTCGGCATGGCTTCCACCCGCCCGCCCGGCGGCGGCAACTAGGCCGGGGGAACGATCATGGCAGCAAGCCTGACCGCCGATCCCGGCATGATGGGTCGCCCCGACGGCCCGCGCCGCCGCAAACCGTCGTCCGTCACCTTCGGCCGTGTGGCCGGGGTGGCGGGGATCGGGCTGGCATTGGTGCTGACCTATGCGTTTTTCACGCAGCAGACGATCAGCGAGCGGCCGAACGAATTGAGGACGACGAAGGTGATCCTGCCTCCGCCGCCTCCGCCACCGCCGCCGCCCGAACCCAAGCCCCAGGAGAAGCCGCCCGAACCGACGCCCGCGCCGCCGATCGACCAGCCGGTGGATACGCCGCCGCCACCGACGCCGCAGGCCGAACCGACCCCGGGCAATGACGCGCTGACCGCCCGGGAAGGTGCCGGTCCCAGCAATTACGGCCTGGCCGCGGGCGACGGCTCGGGCACCCGGATCGGCGGGCGGCCCGGCGGCGGTGACGCGTTCGCGGCCTATGCCAATGTCGCGCTCGCCGGCATCCGCCGCGCCGCGCAGTCCGACCGCGATCTTTCGCGCGGCCGCTACACCGTGCGGCTTGCCGTCAGCGTCGGTCCGGATGGACGCATCACCGATGTCCGCGTGCTGGATGGCGGCGACGAACGCCGCAATGCGCGCCTCCGTCAGGTGCTGACCGGCTTGCAACTCGCTCAGCGTCCGCCCGCCGGCCTGCCGGTCATGCGGATCGAACTCAACGCCCGCTCGGGAGCCTGACGTCATGTCCGACCGGCTCACCGGCACTTCAACGCCCAGGGGAAAGACCAGAATGTCCCAGATATCCGTCCGCAATCGCGTCAGGCCCATGCTCATGGCCTGTGCCGCGACCATGATCTTCATGACCTCGCCGGCCTTTGGCCAGGCGGTCGACCCCAACAAGCTTCTCGAGATCATGGTCAGCAAGGGATTGGTCAGCCGCGCCGAGGCCGACCAGATGATCGCCGAGGCACGCACGTCTCCGGCGCCAGTATCCGTGGCCGTGCCGCTGCCCGTGGGCGGCGTATCGGCCGACGGGGTGCAGACCGTGCCCTATATCCCGCAGGTCGTGCGCGATCAGATCAAGGCGGAACTGCGCACCGAGCTTGCCGGCCAGGCACAGGCCGAAGGCTGGGCAAAGCCAGGCGAGACTCCCGAATGGACCCGCCGCATCACGCTTTACGGCGATGTCCGGGTGCGCGGGGAAGGCCGATATTATGACGCCCCGGTCTATAACAATGCGGGCCTGCAGATCGGCGGCAATTACACCGACTTCGTCGACTGGGGCCGGATCAATCACGGCGACGGGTTCCAGGCGAACCAGGGCGCGCCGGGCTATGCCAATCCCCCCTATCTGAACACGAGCGAGGATCGCCGCCGCTTTCGGCTTCGCGCACGCCTGGGCGTCAAGGTGAAGATCGACGACTGGATTTCGGCCGATGTGCGCGTGGCGACCGGCGCCGACGAGTCGCCGGTCTCGACCAATCAGACGATGGGCGCGGGCGGCACCGGCAAATACCAGCTCTGGCTCGACCGCGCCTCGATCCGGCTGATGCCGCTCGCCGGCCTCAATATCGATCTGGGCCGGTTCTCCAGCCCGTTCTGGACTTCGGACCTCCTCTTCGACAACGACATGAACTTCGACGGCGTGGCGATTTCGGGGTCGGGCGCGGTATCCGATCAGCTCCGTCTGTTCGCGACGGCGGGCGCGTTCCCGGTGTTCAACACCAGCCTCAGCTTCGGTTCGCGCGACGCCGGTGCGTTCGGATCGACCGACAAATATCTGTTCGCGGCACAGGCCGGCTTCGAACTCGGTCTCTCGAAGACGCTGCGCGCGCGACTGGCCGGCGGCTATTTCCGTTACGACGGTGTCGAGGGCCGCTTCTCTTCGCCCTGCCGCTGGATCCAGGATGTCTGCGACACGGATCTCACCCGCCCGTCATTCCAGCAGTTCGGCAACACGATGCTCGCACTCAGGAACATCACGCCCGATCCCAGCGTGGCGCCGGGTGCCAGCCCCGAAGTCCAGTATTTCGGCCTGGCCTCGAAATTCGAGATGCTCAATGTCCGCGGCCAGCTCGAATATGACGTGAACGACCGTATCGGTGTCCGTCTCGAGGGCGACTATGTCCGGAATCTCGGATTCGACCGCGCCACGATCGCGCCGCTCGCGCTCAACAATTTCGCGCCTGTGATCGGCAAGACCGGGGGGCATTATGACGGCGGCAATACCGGCTGGCAGACTCGCCTGACCTTCGGCAAGCTGGCTCTGGGGCTTGCCCAGGGCGACTGGTCCGCCGATCGTGGCGACTGGAGCGTCCATCTCGGCTATCGCCATCTTGAATCGGACGCGGTGATCGACGGTTTCGCCGATTCCGACTTCGGTCTCGGCGGCACCAACGTCAAAGGCTGGTTCGCCGGCGCCAATTATGCGGTCGCCCGCAACAGCTATCTGGGCGTGCGCTGGCTGTCTTCCGATCCGGTTTCCGGGCCGCAGCTCTCGGTCGATCGCCTGTTCGTCGACCTGATGACCAAATTCTGAGGTCGACGACTGTGGCGCCTCGCTTTTGCCGGCTGTCCTTGCTCGGCGCAGGATCGCGCGGGCGCCACGTCGCGCGCGCCGCCTCATTGCGCATTTTCCGGCCCACCCCTGCCGGAACCGGCCCGTCCGGTCGACTCCCTGCCGGACGGGCCACCTTGTCATCATCGGTTGGCGGGCGGTCCGCGATCCTTGCCGCGATCGCCATGGTCGCGCTTGGCGGCACGGCGCTGGCGCAGACGGCGCCGCCCCCAGCCGAACCCGAAGCGGCGGATATCGTCCGGATCGGGGGGCGGCCGTCGGCTTCGGGGCCGTGCGTCACGGTCGATATCGCCGGCCACCGTGCCGGCCATCTCGAATGCTCGACGCTGCAGCTCCAGGACGCTGCCCGCGCTGCGCAGGCCGAGGCGCGGGCAGGTATCGATGCGCCGGTCGCCGGCGCCGGATCGCCCGATGTCCGGATCGGCGTCGCCAACGAAACCGCCACGCGCTTGCGCATGGGCGATGCTTTTGGCCGCTCGGTCCATTCGCAACGCCCAGGTCCTCCGGCGCCGATGCCTCGCGCGGGCGTGCCGCGGCCATGACCGATCGCCATCGTCCGGTGCGCCTCGCAGCTAGGCGTCACGCCACCAAACAACAGCCCGAATATGATGCGGCCAGGCATTTGGCCGCCAATCCATTGGAGTTCGCCCGATGACCGTCACCACCCATATGCTGCGCAACCGCCTTTTGCTTGGTGTGTCGCTTGCCACACTCACGCTCGCCGGCGCCGTCCATGCGCAGAATTTCGGGGCGCGTCGCACGGTCGATCCCGCGGTTGCCGCCGCGCAGGCGGCGCAGAATGCCGCTGCGCGCAATGCCTCCGCAGAAGGAACCGCCCAGCGCACCCGCGCGGCGTTCGAACAGGCATCGCGCCTGCGCGCGCAGATGGATGATGCGCAAAAGGCCGCTCGTCAGGCCGCGCTGCTTGCCCAGTCGAATATCCCCAACGGCCTGGGGCAGGGCGGGCTTCAGCCCTCTCCCGACATCCAGATCGATCCGAGCCTGTGGATCGGTGCGAAGGGCCCCACCCAGTCGCAGGGCGCGAACGGCCGCACCAACGTCACCGTCGACCAGACCCAGGACAAGGCGATCCTCACCTGGGACACGTTCAACGTCGGCCGCGAAACCGACCTGCTGTTCAATCATCACGGCAACAGCCACTGGATCACGCTGAACCGCGTCGTCGATCCCGGCGCCGATCCCTCGCGCATCCTCGGATCGATCAAGGCGGACGGCTCGGTCTATCTGATCAATCGCAACGGCATCGTCTTTGGCGGCGCATCGCAGGTCAATGTCCGCAATCTGATCGTGGCCAGCGCCAACATGACCAACGAGCAGTTCCGCGATTTCGGCATCCATCTGCGCCAGGTGGAAAACCCCAATTGGTGGGAGCCGCCGATCCAGCTGCCCAGCTTCGCCGGGGCCCAGGGCAAGGTGAAGGTGGAGGCGGGCGCACAGATCGCCACGTCCAATCCCACGACCGTCGTCGAATCGGGCGGTTTCGTGATGTTGCTGGGCACCGAGGTCGAGAATGCCGGCACGATCCGGACCGATCGCGGGCAGACCGTGCTGGCGGCGGGTGACGATTTCCTGATCCGCCCCGGCTACGGCACCGACGTCAACCAGGCGTCGACGACGCGCGGCAATGAAATCGCGGTGACGGTCGGGGCGAACAGCGGCAGCGGTCTGGCGGTCAATAGCGGGCTGATCGAGGCGCGTCAGGGCGATATCACGATCGCGGGTGAGCATGTGGTTCAGCGCGGCGTCGCCATCGCCACGACCAGCGTCCACACGCGCGGTACCATCCACCTGCTGACCAATGTCGGCAATGACAAGGGCAATACCAGCGTCACGCTGGCGAAGGACAGCCTGACGCTGATCCTGCCCGAACTGGACAGCAAGGAGACCGCGACCAACGCCCAGCGCGACGCGCTGATCAACCCGCCCGCCCGCTCTCGCCCGTCGCTGCTCAACAACCAGGCCGCCGGCAATCTTGCCTTTCTGCAGCCGGATCGGCTCGATCTGTCGCGCGTCGAGATCATGACCGGCGGTACTGCACTGTTCGAGGGCGGATCGTACACCATGGCCCAGGGCGGCCAGATCGCGGTGACTGCGCGCAAGCGGACCTTCGTGAGTGACGGCGCCGTGCTCGACGTGTCGGGCGTGCGCGGTGTCGCCATGACGATGGATTCCAACAATCTGAAGATCAATCTCCAGCCCTATGAGATGCGCGATTCCGGCCAGAACCGCGAAGTCGAGCAGCTCAAGCACAACGACGTCTGGATCGACGTGCGCGATCTCGTGCTGCTGCCCTCGGGCACCGGCGGGCATGACGGCGACCGCTATTATACGCCGGGCGGCCTGATCGAAGTGAGCGGCCATCTTGGCAACGCATCGCACAGGATCGGCGAATGGGCCGCCAATGCGGGCTCGATCACCTTCACCAGCGGCAGCGGGGTGACGACCGTGACGCCGCCCGATGTCGGGCAGCTCGTGATCCAGAAGGGTGCGATCCTCGATATCTCGGGCGGCTCGCTCGACTATGCCGCCGGCCTGATCCGCTCCACGCTGTTCATGGGATCGGACGGCAAGCTCTATGCGTCGGGCCAGGCACCTGCCGATGTGAAGCTGGTATCGGTCGGCGCGTCGCAGATGCGCAAGCATGAGCGCTGGGGCGAGGCCTATACCGAGCTCTACAGCACGCCGTTCAGCCGCACGCACAGCACGCGCTGGGAAGCGGGCTATACCGTCGGCCGCGACGCGGGCACGCTGACACTCTCGGTGCCGACGCTGCTGATGGAAGGGACGGTGCTCGCCGATGTCATTGTCGGCGATCGCCAGACCAATGCCCGTCCGGACCTGCCGATCGCGATCGACGATTACGGCAATTTCACCGGCACGCTGGCCCCGCGCATCGATGGCTATAAATTGCCGCAGAATGTGGCGCCGCTCGCCGGCGGCCTCTATGTCGGCAACCAGCTCCATGTCCCGCCCGTCCCTGGTTCGGGGTCAGCGCAGGCCTTCAAATCCGATGTGACCTTGAGCGGCGGGACTGACGTCACGTCCGGTATGACGGTCGACAGCGTGCTGGCGCCGGAGATGGCGGGCAATGTCCAGCTTTCGCTGGGCGCTATCAACAAGGCCGGACTCGGCATGTTCCGGGTCAGTGGCGAAAGTGTGCGGGTGGAATCCGATCTTGCCGTCGGCGCTGGCGGCAGTGTCCTGCTGCGCGCCGTCGACATCGACGTGCAGGGGGACATCACCGCGCGCAGCGGCCGGATCATGCTCGAAGCCATTCCCGTGGTCTGCGCCAGCAATTGCGACGGGATCGTCACCAGCATCGATCTCGCCGACGGCGCGATGCTCGATACGCGCGGACTCTGGGTCAATCTGAAGTCGGGCGGCGATCGCCGCGACCTTGCCCATCTCGATGGCGGCGACGTATTGTTGCAGAGCCGGCAGGGATCGTTGCGGCTGGGCAAGAACAGTCTTGTCGACGCTTCTGCCGGCGGCGCCCTTCTGGAGGACGGGAGCTTCGTCGGCGCCGCCGGCGGCGATGTCGCGCTGTCCACCGGCATGCTGCCGCGTGACAGCATGAACGAACTGGTGCTGGGCGGCACCATCCGCGCCTTCGGTTCGGGCCGCAACACGGGCGGTACGCTCACTCTCACAACCGGCAGCCGGTCGATCACGATCGGCCAGGCCTTGCTGGGCGGTGGCGACACGCTTTCCGCCGGTGAGGCGCTGCCGTTCGAGACGCAGCTGAAAGAGGCGATCACCCTGTCGGTCGGCACCAGGATGGCGTTCGACTATCTGGCGCTGACGACCCGGCTGTTCGGCGGGGACAGGATCACCGCACCCGCCACGGTCGACTTCACCGGTTCGACCACGGCGATCGACTGGACCGTGCCGAACGGGATCTATGTCTATGACGAGGCTTTCAACAGCTTCGCGCCCGGCTCCGTCGTGCCCCCCGGCACCAAGCTCGGCTATGGATCGACCACCTTCCAGCCCGGCATATTGCCCGCCGGCCTCGCCGCCGTCTTTCCCGATGGCCTGAGGCTGACCACGCCCCTCGCGGAGCGGATTCCCGCCGGCACGGTTCTGGAGAAGGGCATCGTGATACCGGTCGGCACCACGGTGCAGAAGGGATGGCGATTCCCCGTCGATGCGAAGGTGGCCGAACCGCTGCATCTCGCGACCGACATCTTCCAGCAGGGCTTCGGTGCCTATCATGTGAGGGCGGGCGGAGACCTGCTCGTGCGTGGCGATGCGCCGATCGAGGTGAATGCCCCCGTACGGCGGATCACCAGCGACAGCTTCACCGTCGCGTCGGGCGCGGCGCCCGACGATGCGATGGAATTATGGTTGCCGCCGCTGTTCCAGGAGGATGCGGCGAACGGACGCTTCATCCAGCGCAAGGGCGCCAGCCTGAAGCTGACCGCCATAGGCGTGGGCGATACCAACGCGCCCAGCCCCTATGGCGGTACGAACCGCGATGCGCGGGTCTTCGGCAGCTTCCATCTTGGCGCCGACACGACCCTGCGCGTCGACGATGGCCAGTCGATCTCGGTGGTCGCCGCCGATCGTATGCTGATCGAAGGCCGCATCGAAGCGCGCGGCGGATCGGTCGACTTGGCGGCCGGCCCGGCCGAGAACATGAATCGCTTCGAAACAAGCGCGGGCCCCATCCTCTACGATTCCACCCGCGCGATCTGGCTGGAAACGGGCAGCGTCATCGACGTGTCGGGCCGGGCGATCTCGGCCGTCGATCGTCGCGGCCTGCGCTATGCCCAGGTGTCGGAAGGCGGCGACATTCATGTCGGCGGCCAGGTGCTGATGCCGCGCGGCCTGACCGTGCCGCGCGAACTGACTTCGGCCTATGTGGTCGTGCGCCCCGGCGCGGTGCTCGATGCTTCGGGCGCCAGCGCCGAAGTCGATTATCTGGCGTCGAACCTGCCCGAACAGCGCAAGAGCCTGCTCGTCGCGACCGATGGCGGCCGTGTCGCTTTCGATTCGCAATATGGCGTCTTCCTCGACGGGGACATCCGTGCGCATGCGGGCGGCGCAGGCGCGCTGGGCGGCGAATTGTCGGTCTCGCTCACCACCCCCATCCTCTACGATTTCGGCGCCACTGGCACGCCCAGCCGCGCGGTGCCCGACTATATGCGCCGTCTGCGCAGCGTCATCATCGACCAGACCTATGACGCCGGCCTGCCGGGCGCATTGCGGTTCGGCGATTGCATCACCGGATGCTGGTCTCCGGGCCAGACCGTCGAGCAATCGACGGCCAGCAATGCGGGCAGGGCCGATCTCGTCGGCCAGGCGCGCGTCGGCGCCGATCGGGCCAAGGCCGGCGGTTTCGACAGCCTGACCCTGAAGAGCGACGATGTCGTCCTCTTCAACGGCGACGTCGCGCTCGATCTGGGGCGCAACCTGACGCTCAGCGGCACCATCGGCAATTTCGACACCGACGGCCATGTGAAGCTGAGCGCCGCCTATGTGAATTTCGCCGGCGGCGGAACCATGTGGGGCAACGACATCACCTATCAGAATTCGGGCGCGATCGCGCTGTTCCAGCGGCCGACGGTCGGCGAGGGCAGCATCACCATCACCGGCGGGCTGGTCGATATGGCGGGCATCCGGTTCGGCGTGAACGGATCGATCGGCCTCTCCGGCGGCAGGCAGCTCGAATATGAATATGCCGCGCCCAAGGACATCAACGTCATCAGCCGGAGCGACATCCGCCTGACCGGCGGCGAGATCCGCACGATGAGCAACATCGCCTTCACCGCGGCGCAGATCTATCCCGTGACCGGCGCGCAGGCGAGCATCCTGGCGGGCATTTACGGCTATCGCTTTCCCGGTGAGACCAGCGTCTACACGACCATGATGTCGGGGGGCACCGTCAGCTTCCATCGTCTGCCGGGCGACGTACCGGCGGCACCGCCGCTCTCGCTCTATGGCCGGCTGGTCGTCGGCGCGGACATCATCAACCAGGATGGCGTGTTGCGCGCGCCGCTCGGCCAGATCACGCTGGGCGTCGGCGGCAGCGGCTATTTTCCCGGCCCTGAAATGGCCGAGCCCGGCCGGAACTATTGGACGAATGTGGACAATCTCACCACCAGCGAAGTCAATCTGCTGCCCGGCAGCCTGACGTCGGTCAGCGCGAAGGGGCTTTTCATTCCCTATGGCGGCACGACCGATGGGCTGAGCTGGACCCGGAACGGTACCAAGGTGGAGACGACGGTCTCATCGCAGGGCGTGACGGTCGTCGGCTCGCTAAAGGCGGACAAGGGCGCGGTGCTCGACCTGTCGGGCGGCGGGACGCCGACCGGCGCCGGCTTCATCCCCGGCCGCGGCGGCTCGGTCGACATATTGCAGACCGCGCTCGCCAATGTGAATCCGGGCTATCAGGGTCTGAGCCATCCCGACAACACGGTCTATGCGATCGTGCCCGCCTATCGGGATTCGGCCGCGCCCGCGGCGATCGACGGTCACGATCAGCCCGATTTCGGCCGGCAGATCATCATCCCCGACGGTGTCGAGGGGCTGAAGGCCGGCACCTATATGCTGCTGCCGGCGGAATATGCGCTGCTGGACGGAGCCTATCGCGTCGAGATGGGCAAGGTGACGAAACCGGGCGCCGGCGCCGTCACGCGCCTGCCTGACGGCTCGATCGCGCTGGGCGTGCATACCAGCGTCGCGCATATGGACGCACCTTCCGCCACGCCGGTCGATATCATCCTGACGCCGGCCAAGGTGGTGCGCACCCACTCGCAATATAACGAGACGAGCTTCGAGGATTTCCTGATCAAGCGGCCGGCCTCGTCGCTGTTCGGACAGCCGGTGCCGTTGCTGCCGCGCGACGGCAAGGAATTCGTGCTGGCGCTTTCGACGCCGAAGGCGAATGCGACCCGGCCGGTTTTCTCGTTCGCCGGAACCGGGCTGTTCGCGCCGGCGGAGAACGGGCTGGGCGGTTCGCTGGCCGTGGTACCGGGAAACTGGGGCAGCGGCAGCAGCTACACGCTGGAGATCCTGGCCGATGGCGCGACGGGCACACCGGGTAATGCCTGGCTGCGCGCGTCGGACCTGAATGCGGTGGGCGCCAGCATGATGGTGCTCGGCGGACGCGTCGGGCGCAGCATCGGCTTCGGCAGCCCGTCGATCAACATCACGGCGGGCGGCGGCGGACTGCTCAGCTATGGCAGTTTCGGCGAGATCGCGGTGCGTGATGGCGCCGTCCTGTCGGCACCGCAGATTCTGCTGGTCTCGGACGGCAACACCGACATCCGGGTCGAAGCGGGGGCCACGATCACCTCGCTCGGCAAGGGCAAGCCCGCCTTCGATTCGACGATGGGCTATGTCATCACCAACACCAACGCCAATGTGCTCGCGGTTTCCAACGGCCTGCTCGAACTGCCGGCCCCCCAGGTCACCGGCGCCACCGGCCTGATCGTCGTCGAGAACGGCGCTTCGCTCTATTCCGACGGCACCCTGGCCTTTGCCAGCGGCGGACCCGTCAGCCTTGGCGAAAAGGCGAATTACGGCGCGCGCTATCTGGGTTTCTCGACCGGCTATGTGAACATCGGCACGACGGACTCGCTGGAACAGGCGGCGGGGGCGGACATCCTGCCCGACGGTATCGTGCTCACCCAGGCCGTGCTCGATCGGCTGATGCTCGGCGACCCGGCGAAGCGCGCGCCGGCGCTCGAGCGGCTGATCCTCTCGGCCAGCCAGTCGATCAATTTCTATGGCAGTGTCGATCTCGACACGCGCAATCCCGCGACGGGCGCATCGTCGCTGCAGCTCGTGCTCAACACGCCCGCGCTTTACGGTCATGGCGGCGATGGCGACAGCGCCACGATCAGCGCCAGGACCCTGGTGTGGAACGGGATGCTGGGCGCGCGCGGCGGCCAATGGGAGAAGGAACCGATCGCCGGCCTTCCCGGCGGGGTGATCGCCAATGGTCCGGGCACGGGCAAGGGCAGTCTCAACTTCGTCGCGGACCGCATCGTGCTCGGCTATCAGGACGGGCTGCTGGTGCCGGCCGAACTGGCGCTCGACCGGCTCGCGCTGGGTTTCTCGACGGTCAATCTCACCGCGTCCGAACGGATCGAGAGCAACCATCGCGCCACCATTTCGGTCTGGCAGTCGCAGGCCGAATATGGAAAGCCCGGCACGGGCGGCAACCTCAACCTGACGACGCCGCTGCTGACCGGCACGGCCGGATCGAACGTCACCTATGTCGCCGGCGGCGACATCCGCCTGACCGCGCCCGCGGACTATACCCGTCCCGCCAAGCGGGTCGATGCCGCGCTGGGCGCCGAGATCCATATGACGGGCGCGACGATCCTCGCCGATACCAATGTGGCGCTGCCCAGCGGCCGGCTCGTGCTGACCGCGATCGGCGACCTGACATTGGGCGACAAGGCGACGATCGACGTGGCCGGCAAGGCGACCGACTTTTTCGAGGAGACGCGCTATAGCTGGGGCGGCGATGTCGAGCTGGAAAGCCGGAACGGCAATATCCGCCTGACCGCCGGCGCCGGCATCGATCTGTCCGCCGACTATAATCATGCCGGCGTGCTCAAGGTGACCGCGCTGGGCGGCACGGTGGCGCTCGACGGCAAGATCGACGGCCATGTCCGCAATGGCGATCATAAGGTGGATCCCAGCCTGCGTGCGGGCAGCATCGATGTCCGCGCCGGCGTGCTCGCCGATTTCACCGGGCTCAACACCCGGCTGACCGAAGGCGGCGTCACCGAGCGGCGCAACTTCATCGTCAAGACCGGCGATCTGGTGATCGGCGACGAAGTGAAGGCCCGGCATGTCAGCATCGCGGCCGATGGCGGTGATCTGACCGTTCGCGGGCGTATCGATGCCAGCGGCGCGAAGCCCGGCAGCATTCGCCTGTCGGCGCGCGACGACCTGACGCTCGCGGCAACCGCCATACTCGATGCGCACGGCACCGCGCTGCAGGTCGACAGCTATGGCGCGCCGATCGAAGCGTCCAATCGCGCGACGGTGGAACTGACCTCGGCGGGCGGCACGCTCGCGCTGGAGGCCGGGGCGACGATCGACGTCAGCTCGCCCGACAAGGTCGATCGCGGCCGCATCGAGCTCAACGCCGCGCGCGTGGGCGCCAACGACGTCGCCATCCAGGCCGCCGGCACGCTCACCATCCGCGGCGCCCAGAGCCTCTCGGTCAATGCGTTCCGCACCTATCACCCGGCGAACGGCGTCATTAATCAGGCGCTGCTCGATGCCGTGCATCTGGACAGCGACGCCTTTATCGATGCCGCGCTCGGCAACGGCGCGCTCATCGGCCGGATGGCGGGGCTCAGCGCCTATCGCGATGCCTTCCATTTCCGGCCGGGCGTCGAACTGGCGAGCGCGCCGGGCGGCAGCCTACGCGTCTCGGGGGACCTCAATCTTGCCGGCTATCGCTATGCCAGCCTCAATCCGAACACACCGCGCGCGGCCAATTACGCCGATCCGGCGGGCGGCGGCTATGGTTCCGGCGAGGCCGGCGTGCTGCTGATCCGCGCGGCCGACGATCTCGACATCCACGGTTCGATCACCGACGGTTTCGGCATGCCGGCGCGGACGCCGGACGATAATGGCTGGGTGCTCTATCCGGGCGGACAGGGCGTCACCACCGGCTGGCTGCAGGATTACAAGCTGCCGATGCCGGTGAAGCTGGCCGCCGGGGCGAAGCTGCCGGTGCATGCGACGCTCGGCTACGACATTCCGGTCGACGGTTTCGAAGTACAGGGCAATTTCGTGCTGGGCGCCGAAACGCGGCTGGCGCAAAGCTATGTGCTGGCGCAGGACTGGACGGCGACCGCCGATATCCGCCTGCCCGGCGGCGGGCTGATCGCGCGCGGCACGATCATGAAGACGGGCATGGAGCTTCCGGCGGACACCGTGCTCGGTGCGGGAACGGTGCTGCCGATGGCCGTCGAATTGCAGCCGATGACCTGGCCGAAGGGCGTGACGCTTCCGGCGACGCTCACCCTGTCGGCTTCGGCGCAATTGCAGGCCGGCGACATCATCCCGCGCGACAGCGTGATCGAGCTCGACGGCCTGTTCGGGCTGGTGCGCGAACCGACGGTGCTGACCTCGCCCTATGTTCTGCAGGGCGATCCGACGGCATCGGGCGTCACCACCTTTGCCGGCGGTGCCGCGTCGACGGTCATGCTCGATTTCGACGTCGTCGTCCGCGAAGGATCGCAGGTGCGTGGCGGTGTCGAGATTCCGTTCGGCTTCGCCAGCAGCGACTGGGACTATCTCTTTGCGACCGGTTGGACGGCCAAGGCGCCGATCTGGGCGAGCCAGGCCGATTTCCTCGCCGGCGCGGCGCCGCTCTACGCGGCGGGCGACGTGGTGACGCAGTATATCGAACCGCGTGCCTATTTCGGCGCGGGAACGATCCTGCCCAACGAGATCGGCATCGCGCCGACGCGTATTCCGGCCGGGTCGGCCTTCAGCGCGTTCCTCAACGACGTCTCGCTGAACGCCAACGTCACCCTGCCGCCGGGCACGACCATTCCGGCCGGCGTCAACATGCAGCCGGTGGGCGGCGTGAAGGAACCGACGCGCCCGACACAGGCGGACGGCACCCAGGGACGCATCTGGGCGGTGGCGCCGATGCTCAAAGCGGGATCGCAATCCTGGTCGATGCGCCTCGTCGCCGGCGCCGATATCGGGTCGTCCGACGGCCGGGCGCTGCGCGCCGCCAGTGAGCTGGCCGCGAACGGGCAAACGGGCAATCTCACCCTGTCCGACCGGCATTATCTGAACCCGCAGGCATCGGTCGCCGACGGCTTCAACGGCAACTGGCTGAACGGCATGAAGACCGTCCAGCAGTTCAGCGTCGTGCGCACCGGCATCGGCTCGCTCGACCTGCTGGCCGGCGGATCCTACGAGCAAATGTCGCTGTTCGGCGTCTATACCGCAGGCACGCCGACGCCCGAACTCGGCGGCACAACACCCGACGGCTATAATGTCTACAACCAGCCGCGCGCGCCGCTGGCCGGTTCGGACGGGCTGGCCAATCCCTGGATCGGCGCCGGGTTCGACGGCTATGCCGACAGCATCCGCGACTATCAGGCCTGGTATCCCGATCATGGCGGCGATCTGCTGTTGTCGGTGCAGGGCAATCTCACCGGCTATCAGACCGGGCGGGATTCGGGCTATCTGCGCCCGGGCAGCGGCACCGTCACCAACTGGCTGTGGCGGCAGGGTGCCTATGGCATATCGGAAGGCAGCGCACCGGCGCTGCAACAGGATATCCCGACGGCCTGGTGGGTGAATTTCGGCGGTTACGTGCCGAACAATCCGTCGGTCGCCGATAACGGCTTCGTCGGGTTCAACGCGCCGATACTGGTCGGCTTCATGGGCATCGGCACGCTGGGCGGCGGCAACCTGACCGTATCGGCCGGCGGCGACGCGGGCATGCAGCAGGATTGGTCTGCACGCCCCGGCGAGATCTACAGCGACAGGCTGCGGTCCAAGATGGCGAGCCAGGCGCTCAATTTCGCGGTGGCGAGCACGGGACGGGTGACCGAGGTGACGCGCACTTCCGGCTTCGTCACAGGGGGCAAGGTCGTGCAGACCGGCGGCGGCAACATCGAGATCCGCATCGGCGGCGCGCTCAACCCGATGGCGCCCACCATCATGGACGATACCGATCTGGGGGGATCGATCGCCAATCTGCGCGGCGACACCGATCTGCTGGCGCGCGCCGTCGGCCGGGGCACGGCATCGATACTTCGCAACGACAATTTCGATCCGCGCCTGAGCACCGATATCGGCATCATCGAGAGCAGCCGTTATGGCGGCATCACCCTGGTGCCGGGCGATGGCGAGGTCCGCCTCAACACGCGCGGCCAGCTCAACCTGGCCGGCGTCGGCGATCCGGGCGCGATCACCGAGCTTCCTGAAGCGGGCGTCTCCTTCGGCGCGATCCAGGCCGGCGGCACGCGGCGGGCCTGGTATTGGGCGGAGGACAATCTCTATGGCGGCGTGCCGGGCAAGCCGACCGACGATTGGGCGCTCGATCCGAGCTACAATGTCTGCGAGATGGAACCCGGCCAGTGCGTCATCGTCGAGACGCGGATTCCGAGCGGCTATCAGCGCGCGCCCGGCAACATGCTGCGGACGTCGTTCACGCTGTGGCAGGACGATACCGCCATCCACCTGTTCTCGGCGGGCGGCGGCATCTCTCCGGTGGCGATGGCGAACGGCAACGGCGCCAGGCGCGACAATCGCTACTGGTATCCGCCGATCCTGACGGCGACGGCGCCGAGCGGGAATATCCAGTGGGTGCCGGCGGACTGCGGCAATGACTGCCGCGACGGCATCGCCGCGCTCGAACTCTCGCCGTCGCCCAAGGGGCAGGTGGAGTTCCTGGCGGGCGGCTCGATCATCAGCGGCGGGCGGGTCATGTATGACGGCGTCGGGGATTTCCCGGCGACGATGCCGATCGGGCTTTCGGGCATGTCCAACAGCCCGGAATTGCTGCCCAACCCCTTCCGCCCGGTCTGGACGACGCAGGTGCAGGGCACGCCCTCGGCAGCCGAGGGCGGGGTTCCACTGAACGGAAATATCGGCGACGCCCGGGTCGGCAGCAACATGGCCTTCCAGAAGGATTCCGCTCTGGGCCGCCTGCTCGAGGGGCAGAAACCACCGGCGCTGTTCTATGCGGCGGGCGGCGACATATTGCGCTTCGCCTTCGGCATGATGGCGTGGCAGGGGCAGACGCCGATCTATATGAGCTCGGGATCGGCCGATATCCGCGCTTCGCGCGATATCATCCATCTGGGCACCGTTCCCGCATTGGGCTGCGGCGCCACCGGGCCGGTCGATTGCCGCGGCACCACCCAGATCTTCGGCGGGCCGTTCCTGACCGCAGGCCTGGTCGTCCATAACGATCCGCGCGACATCACGCTGATCTCGGCCGGGCGCGACATCGTCTATGCCAATATGACCGTCGCGGGGCCGGGTAATCTGATCGTCGAGGCCGGACGCAACGTCTATCAGGCCGATCAGGGGCGCCTCACCAGCGTCGGGCCGCTGTTCAACCTGACGCCGGCCACGCGGAACGGCGGCGCCGGTATCTCGGTGCTCACCGGCGTCGGCGCGGGCGGGCCGAACTATGATGCGTTCACCCGCCTGTATCTCGATCCTGCCAATCGCGCCGATCCGGCCTATCCGCTGGTGCACGAAGTGAATGAGGGCAAGGTCGCCAAGACCTATGAGGCGGAGCTGATCGAATGGCTGGCCGAGCGCTATGACTTCAAAGCCGAAAATCCGGAAGCCGCGCTCGATTATTTCAACGAGCTCAAGCCCGTCGAACGCGGCATCTTCGTCCGCCTGGCCTATTATGACGAGCTGAAGGCCGGCGGCCGCGAATATAACGATGCCGATGGGCCGCGCTTCGGCAGCTATCTGCGCGGCCGCAACGCCATCGCCACGCTGTTCCCGGAAAAGGACGCGAACGGCAAGGCGATCTCCTATGCCGGCGACCTCACCATGTTCGGCGGATCGGGCGTGCGCACGCTGTTCGGCGGCAATATCGAGCTGATGGTGGCCGGCGGCCAGACGTTGGTCGGTGTCGGCGGCATCGCGCCGCCGTCCACGGCCGGCGTGCTCAGCATGGGTTCGGGTGATATCGACATCTATTCGCTCGGATCGGTGCTGCTGGGGCAAAGCCGCGTCTTCACGACCTTTGGCGGCGATCTGTTCATGTGGTCGGCACAGGGCGACATCAACGCCGGTCGCGGTTCGAAGAGCACCGCGGTCTATCAGCCGCCGCGCCGGGTGTATGACGCATATGGCAATGTCACCTTGTCGCCGCCGACGCAGAACACCGGCGCCGGCATCGCGACGCTCAATCCGATCCCGGAGATTCCACCCGGCGACGTCGATCTGATCGCGCCGCTCGGCACGATCGATGCGGGCGAAGCGGGCATCCGCGTGTCGGGCAACGTCAATCTGGCGGCGCTGCAGGTGCTCAATGCCGCCAATATCGAAGTGCAGGGCGAAGCCGTCGGCATTCCGCAGGCGATCGTCGTGGACACCGGCGCGCTGACCGCGGCTTCGTCGGCGGCGAGCGCTGTCGCGAACCAGGCGGCGGCGCTGGCCGAGCGCAGCCGGCCGCAGATACGCAACGAGCTTCCGACGATCCTCAACGTCCGTTTCCTCGGCTTTGGCGAGTGACGATCCGCGCGGCGGCCCCCGGGGCGGCCGCGCATCCTTTTTCCTTCGGAGTATCCATGACGTCCCCAACCCCCGACCCGTCGGCTGCGCAAGCCGCATCCAGCCTGCCGCTCTTCTATCGTGATCCGCAGCCGCTCAGTTCGAACGCACATGCCGCCTGGCGGCTCAGGGACGGCGATGCGTCGTTCGCGGCCGATGCCCCCTATGTGCCGATCGTGATCGGCGAACTGGCGGCCGCCGCCCGCAGCTATCCGGTGGTGTTCGCCGGCGACGATGCGCAGCCGGTCGCCGTGCTGGGGCTCGAACGGCGCAATCTGTTCGTCGAGGGCGGCCGCTGGACGGGCGACGCCTATGTGCCCGCCTATGTGCGCCGCTATCCCTTCGGTTTCATCGCCACGGTCAACCCGGACGGCTTCGCATTGGCGATCGATGCGGGGGCGGATCGGGTCGTACGATCCGGGACGGAAGGCGCGCCGCTGTTCGATGACGGCAAGCCCTCCGCATTGACCGGACAGGCGCTCGCCTTTTGCGACGCCTTCCAGGCCGACGTCACCGCGACGCGGGCTTTTGCCGAGGCGTTGAAGGCCCATGATCTGCTGATCGACCGCCGGGCGGACGCGACGCTGCCCGACGGACGAACCCTCGGCCTCGACGGTTTCCAGATCATCGATGCCGACAGGTTCGGTGCGCTCGCCGACGATGTCGTGATCGACTGGCACCGTAAGGGCTGGCTGCCGCTCGTGCATTTCCATCTGGCCTCGCTCGAACGCTTCCAGGCGCTGCTCGTCCGGCACGCATCGCACGGCGATGTCATGCAGGAGTCACCGACGCGTGCTTCGGCGGCACCGACAGAAACCGCCGGGGCCGATGCCCCGGCGCCGTCCACATATTCGAAGAAAGTTCGCTCATGATCACGCGTTTGCTCGTTTCCGCCGC
The DNA here is from genome assembly GCF_058787155.1 of Sphingobium sp. FW305-3-2-15-F-TSA7. NCBI lineage: Bacteria > Pseudomonadati > Pseudomonadota > Alphaproteobacteria > Sphingomonadales > Sphingobiaceae > Sphingobium > Sphingobium sp. FW305-3-2-15-F-TSA7. The sequence continues at coordinate 59,010 of NZ_JBYSZM010000014.1, forward strand.
TCTTCTCCTGCCGATCGCATCGATTGCGTCGGCGCAGCCCGCTCCCAATGCGCAGCCGCTGGGCGGTCCGGTGGTCGCGGGCATGTGCCTGCTCTCGCGCGAAGCCGTGTTCGCCAATGCCGCGGTCGGCAAGGCGGCCTCGGCGCGGCTCCAGGATCTGACCCAGGCTGTGCAGGCCGAGATCGCCAGGCAGCGCGGTCCGCTTGAAACCGAAGCCAAGGCGCTCGAAGGCCAGCCCGACACCGCGCAGACCAAGCCGCGGCGCGAAGCGCTTGCGACCCGCTGGCAGGCGCTTCAGCAATTGGCGGCCCATAACAGCCGCGAGATCGAAGCGACGCGTGCCAAGGCGCTCGAGCGGATCTCGAACGAAGCGCAACCGGTCATCGCCCAGGTCTATGGCCAGAAGAAATGCGGCCTGCTGTTCGATCGCAACGCGGCGCTCGGCGGGAATTTCGCCAACGACCTCACCGCGGACGTGGTGCGCGGCCTCGATGCCCGTATCCAGACGATCACGTTCGAGCGCGAACGGCTGCCCCAGCAGCAGCCGGCGCCCGCTCAGGCGCGGTGATGCGGCGCCGCAAGGATCTTTGTGCGCCGGCCCTTTTCGCATGGCTGACGCGATGGCTGGCGGCGTTGGTCGGGGCAGGGCTCGCCACGACCGCGCCCGTTTCCGCCCAGCCGGTGTCGCCGTCCGCGGCACCGGCCGAATGGGTGCGCTATGCGGAGGGCGCCACCGCCGCGATCACCCAATGGCTGAAGGCCGATAGCGAGGCGGGGGTGCGCTTCCGCACCTATCTCGATCGCACGCGCCCGGTGGAGGACCAGCCGACACCACCCTTGGAGGTCAAAGTCTGGATCGCTCCCGACGGCACGGTGGAACGGATCGATTTCGCGTCCTTCGCGCATCCCGAGCCCAATGCCGATCTCCGCGCGCTGATCGTCGGACACCGGCTCGCGGGGCCGCCGCCGCGCGACATGCTGCTGCCGATCCGCATCGCCGTGGACCTCGGTGCCGCGGCTGCCGATCCGATATAAGTAAGGCGTTCAGCCGGGGCGAAGCCGGGCACGTCCCCTCAGTGCCCGGCTTCCGGATCATCAGCGTCTCTCTGCCCGCACATCACCCACCACCTCGCGGACCGCGGAGATCACGGTGTCGGGGCGATCGACCTGGATATAGTGCCCGGCATCGGTCACGATCTGTTGACGGCCACGCGTCGAAAGCGCGGCCTGCTCGGCATGCATCGTCTTCCATTCCTGCTTGAAGCGTGCGCCCTGCTCCGGTGTCATCCCCGCGCTCTTCAATTCCTCGGGCTTAAAGGGGGCCAGCGCGGTCAGTGCGATCACCGGCCGGTTTCCGAAACTGCGAACCGCGCGCGCATCGTCCATCGTGCGATCGAAGCCATCGAGCTCCGATGTCGCGCCCTTCACCGATTTGCTGGCATAGGCGCCCAGCCGGTCAGCCGCGTCTTTCGGCAACTTCCCTTCGGCCGCGTCCGACATCATGAACCGCACGATGCCCGTCCATGACAGCGCCGACGCGCTGTGCATCAGCAACGATGCCCGTTTCGGATGGACGTCGATGCCCGTCACTTTTCCGAGCCGTGCGACCTGATCCGGGTACGAGCCGTCGACGAAGACCATCCCGGCGACCTGATCGCCATATCGCCCGACATAGGTCCGGATATACGGCCCACCGATCGAATGTCCGACGAGCACCAGCGGGTCGGTGATTCCGGCGCCCTTCAGCGTCGCATGAAGATCGTCGGCCACCGCTGCGGCGCGCTGCGGCGTATCCTTGGCATCGCTCCACATGATCCCCGCCCGGTCATAGGCGCAGGCCCGGGTGAAGCTGGCGATCTTGTCGTGGACCAGCGTCCAGTCGAGCGTCCCGCCGGTGCCCAGCCCGGATTCGAAAATGACGGTCGGCGATCCCGTGCCGCGGCAGTCGATGTGCATCCGGCGCCCGCCGATATCGACCATCTTTCCGCGCGGTGGATAGTTCGCCTTGGCGTTCCTGCGCCCCAGCGCCTCGTAGATCGATCCCACGATGATGAGCAGGATCAACAGCGCGATAAGGCCCAGTGCTATCCGTTTCATCCAACGGCCAAAGCGCCGCCAGCCAGTCACTTTCGTCATTCCACATTCCCTTTTACGGCTGCCGCTGTCCTCGGCCTGGCGAAGCCGGGCACTACCCCTAGTGCCCGGCTTCTGGATCGGCGCCTCCCTGGGATTCGCCGATCTTTAGCGATCAGAACGAGACGCCGACCGAGGCGCCGATGGTGCGGGGGCGGATGCCCGAGCCGGTGCCGTACGCGACGTTCGATCCGCCGATGGCCGATGCGGCCGTGGTGGCCGACGATCCGAGGCTGGTGAGGCCGTACGCGTTGGTCAGGTTGTTCGCGAACAGGCTCAGGTTGAACTGCTCGAAATTCACACCCGCGCGCAGATCGACGGTGGTGTAGCCGTCGATGATCGGGGTCCGGCCATAGGTCGCGCGATAGACGGCGTTGAACGTGCCCGGCTGGTCGCTGACCAGGCGGACATTTGCGCCGATATAAGCCTTTGTGCCTGCCGAGATTTCCCATTCATAGTCGACCGCCGCGGTCGCCGAGAATTCGGGCACATAGGGCAGGCGGTCACCGGCCAGCCCGCCGACCAGATTGGCGCCGCCCGATGCCGGCACCGTGTCGTTGCGTAGCTTGGCATCGGTATAGGCGCCGTTGAGGGCAAAGGTCAGCCCCGCCGTCGGACGCGCCGTCACGGCGAGTTCGATGCCTTTGTTTCGCGCCTTCTGCCCATTGCCGTTGACCCCGACGGGGCCGGTCGGGGTGTTGACGGTGGTGGCGATCAGGATGTTCTTCCAGTCGAGATAGAAGATCGATCCGTCGAAGGTGAGGCTGCGATCCGCCGTTTCCGCACGCAGGCCGATCTCGTAGCTGACGATCGTGTCCGCCTGGAATTCGGACGGGAAATTCGCGGGCGCACCGAGGGGGATCAGGTTGGGCCCGCCGGGGCGGAACCCCTTGGCGGCGCGCGCATAGACCGATGCGTGGTCGCTCAGCTCGAACCGCGGCGAGATCGACCAGGTGAATACGCCCTGAGAGGAGTTGCCGCTGTTCTCGGCACCCACGCCAAGCTGGATCACCGCCTGTTCGGAATCCTGCTTGTTGTGGCTATAGCGCCCGCCCGCGGTGATATCGAAACGGTCACCCAGGTGCAGCGTGCCCGTCGCGAAGCCCGCAAGCTCCTCGTAATTCGCGTTGATGTAGGAAATCACGAAATCTTCGAAGGTCACGCCGCCGACCGTCAGCCGCGTCGGCATCAACTGGCGCGTCGCGATCTGGAAGGGGATATAGCGCTGGAAAAGTCGGGTCTTTTCCTTCGTGTAATAGCCGCCGACCGTCCATTCGAAAACGTCGGAATCGCTGGAGGCCAGGCGGACTTCCTGGGTGAATTTCTTCACCTGCTGATTGTTGATGAAGACGAAGCCCACGGTGTTGGGTGCGGTCGGCGCGTAGAAGGCGTTGATCGTCGGACGCAGCGCATTGGTGCTGGCGTCGGTCACCGGCCGATAGACCAGCTTCGAATAGCTTGTGATCGACGAGAGCGTCGCGCCGCCGAAATCCCATTCGAGCGTGCCGGCGAACAGCCGGTAGCGCAGGTCGTAGGTCTCCGGATACAGTGCGAAGCGCGTGAAATCGCCCGTCTGCGCCGCGCCGGCCGCCGCGTTATAGGGCGCGTGCGTGACCAGATTGAGATCGAACGAGGACGGCATGCCGCCGTCCATATTCTGGAGCACCGATTGCAGGCGGATCGAGAAATTGTCGGTGGGCGCGAACAGCGCCGACACGCGGCCGCCATAGCTTTTCGACGCGTTGGAATTCTTGTCGTTGAAGCCGACCGTATCGATGAAGCCCGGGCGCTCGCGATAGAAACCGCTCGCGCGGATCGCCAGTTTATCGCCCAACGGCACGTTGACCATCGCGTTGCCCGAAAATCCCGTATCACCGCCCGAAACCGACTCGACGCCCGCCTGCGCGCGCGCCTCGAAGGCGGCAGTGGAGGGCAGGTTGGTCACATATTTGAGCACGCCACCCAGCGAGTTGGAGCCATAGAGCGTGCCCTGCGGCCCGCGCAGCACTTCGAGGCGCGCGACGTCGAACGGATCGAAGTCGGCGGCCAGGATGCCCGCGTTGATAAGGCTTCCGCTCGATCCGAACGGCATGTCGTCGATATAGGTCGCGACGGTCGCGCCGACCGATCCGGTGTTGGTGCCGCGCAAAATGATGCGGACCAGGCCCGCATCCTGCGCCTGCAGGTTCAGGCCGGGGACCAGCTTGGCATAGTCGGCCAGGCTGAACGCCGCCTGGCGCTCGAGCTGCTGCTCGCCGACGACCGTCAGCGACAGCGGCACTTCCTGCAGTGTCTGTTCGCGCCGCTGCGCGGTAACGACGATCTCGTTCGTGCCTTCGTTCGCGTCCTGCGCGAAGGCCGGAGTCGCCGTGAGGCAGGCGCAGAGAGCTATTCCGGCAAGCAGCCGGTTACGTCGAATTATCATGATAATCCCCCAGGTTTCCTATGGTGGTGTGGCGTTGTGGATGCTTATGTTCTTGGCGCCTCGGTCACTGTTGAAGCGCGATAGGCAGTCGATTTCCCGAAATGCGCGTTTCGTTCGGTCGATCTGAATTGAAGTTCTGTATTCATGGCTAAAATGACGCGCTGAGCGACGCGCCGATCGTGCGCGGTGCTATGCTGGTGGCGGCGAAGCTGGGGCGACCGGCACCGCCGATCGCGGGCGTATAGGTGATCGGAAAGGCGACCGCCGAAACCATGCCGCCGCTGTCGGTGAGATTGCGGACATAGGTGGTGAGAGAATATCTGCCGAAATTCACGCCGGCGCGCAGGTCTATCGTGGCATAGCCATCGAGCATGGGTTGTGCGCCAAAGGCTGCGCGGTGGGCTGCGTTGAACAATGTGGGCTGGTCGCTCGCGAGCTGGACGGTCCCGCCGACAAAGGCGTCGGCGTCGCCCGACAGCGACCATTGATGATCGGCGGCAACGGCAAGCTTCCATTCCGGCGTGCCGGGCAACCGGTCGCCCGCGCGCCCGCCCGTCAGATTGGGACCGCCGGCAATCGGCACGGCATCGTCGCGCAGCCGGGCATCGGTATAGGCGGCGTTGACGGCGACAGTGAAGCCGTTCGCTGGGCGCACGGTCGCGGCCAGTTCGAAACCCTTGCTGCGCGCGCGCCCGCCATTGCCGTTGATGCCGGTGCCGCCCGAATCGCCGTTGAAGACCGTCAGGATCAGGATGTCGCGCCAATCGATGTAAAAGGCGGATGCATCGATCGAGACGCTGCGATCTCGCGTCTCGGCGCGGATGCCCCCTTCATAGCTGATCACCGTATCCGCTTTGAATGCGGTGGGAAAACCGGCGGGCAGGCTGGACGGGATCGCATTGGGGCCGCCGGGGCGATAGCCCTTGGCGACGCGCGCATAGATCGCGGCGTCCTCGCCCAGCTCGAAGCGTGGCGAGACCGACCAGGTGAAGACGCCCTGTGCGGATTTGCCGAGCCTGTTGGCGCCGATCCCGAACTGCAGCACGTTCTGGTCGGATCGCTGGCGATTGTGGCTGTAGCGGCCACCGGCGGTGATATCGAAACGATCGCCCAGATGGAGCGTGCCCGTCGCGAAGCCGGCCAGCTCGCGATAGCGGGCATCGATCGTCGCCAGCGCGATTTCGTCGAACTGCTGGCCGCCGATCGTCACCTGGCGCGGGATCAGCCGCAGCGACCCGATCTCGAACGGCAGGGCGCGCTGGAACAGCAACGTGCTTTCGTCGGAATAATAACCGCCGGCGACCCATTCGAAGACATCGGAATCGGCGGAGGTGAGCCGGATTTCCTGGGTGAACTTGTCGACATACACATCGTTGCGCAGCACCACGCCCACCGTGTTCGGCGCGTCGGGCGCATAGAGCGTGTTGATCGCGACGCGCGCCGACGAATAGGAATAATCCATCAGTTTCGGACGGCGCTGGGTGGCGTAGCTGGTGATGGAGGTCAGCCGGACGGGGCCGGCATTCCAGTCGATCGTGCCGCTATAGATGCGATAATCGGTCCGGTTCCATTGCGGATAGAGCTCGAACTGCAATCGCTCTCCGCCCGCCGCGCCCGTCGCCGGATTGAACGGCTTCAGCGTCACCGGATCGGCGAAGAACCAATAGGGAGCGCCATTGTCCAGCCGTTGCGCGAGCGCCGATAGTCGGATCGACAGCGACGCCGTCGGCATCAGCAGCAGCGAGACGCGGCCCCCGAAACTGTCGGTGGAATTCACGTCGCTGGCGACGCGCCCGACGCTGTCGATATAGCCGGGCTGCCGGCGGAGGAAACCGCTCGCGCGCAGCGCGATCCCGTCGCCGATCGGCAGATTGACCATCGCATTGGTCGACCAGCCCATGCTGGCGCTGCCGGACAATGCCTCGATACCGGCCTGCACGCGCGCTTCGAAGCGCGATACGTCCGGCGCGGCGGTGATGTATTTGATGACGCCGCCAAGCGCGTTCGATCCGTAGAGCGTGCCCTGCGGGCCGCGCAGCACTTCGACGCGGGCGACGTCGAACGTGTCGAAATCGCCGGCCATATCGCCCGCGTTCGAAAGGCTGCCGCTGGAGCCGAATGGGATATCGTCCATATAGACCGTGACGCTCGACCCGACCGAGCCGGCATTGATGCCGCGCAAGATGATGCGTGCCTCGCCTGGGCTGTACTGCGTGACGTTCAGGCCGGGGACGAGCTGCTGGAAATCGATGACGCTGCGGAACTGTTGCCGTTCCAGTGCCCGGCCCGGAACGACGGCAAGCGATTGTGGGACCTTGAGCAGGGTCTGTTCGCGGCGCTGCGCCGTCACGATGATGTCGGCGGCACCTTCGCCGTCATGGTCGCCGAAGCGCGCCGCGCCGGGGCCGTTTCCCGGCCCGCTCGCCCGCACCAGAGCCAGGCCGCCATTATTGCCACGGCTGGCGCGCAGGCCGGTCCCCGACAGCAGCCGCGCCAGCGCATCCTCGGCGGCATAGCGCCCCTTCACCCGCTGCGACCGCTTGTTCTTCACCAGATCCATGGGTGCGAGCACGAACACGCCGGACTGGCGCGAATAGTCGAGCACCGCCTTTGCCAGCGGCTGCGCTTCGATATCATAGGCGCGTTGCTGGGCCTCCGCCGGCGCTGCCGTGACGGCGAGCGACAGCGGCGATGCCGACATCATGGCAATGATCGCAAATCGTGTGCAATCGCCCTTCAAGACCAGCCGTCCCCAACGCCGTTTCATACGGTTCATGGGTAACAACGCGGCGGAGAGGATGGTTCGAAGGGGCGGGTGAAACTTTTTTGCAATGAAATCCTCAAGGGGCCCGCTCGACGCGAACCGCCCCGCTCTTGTTCTTCGCGATGCGGACCGGTGCCACCAGCGGAAGCGCGCCGAAAAAGGCCTCGGTATCGCCTGGCCGCAGCTCCATCGCGATGCGCAGTTCGCCGAGCGCCGGATCGGCGAGCGACACGCCGGGCGCATAATAGCGATTGAGATCGGCGACGACATCGCCCAGCCGCGCGTCGATATAGGTGCGCCGACCGCTGCGCCATTCGCCTGCTGGCACATGTTCGGCCGCGATCGGCGCGGGCGGCGCTGCGCTGAAGAAGGATGCGGGCGCATCGGGCGTCTCGATGCCCTGGCCCGCCCTCAGCGTCTGGACCGACGCGGTGGCCAGCATGGGCGCGGCTTCGCGCACCTTCACGATGCCTTCGAGCACGGACACATGCACGCGGCCACCCGAACGGTTCACGTCGAACTTGGTGCCGACCACCTGGATGCGCGCATCGCCCGCCTCGACATGGAAGGGCCGGGCGCGATCATGCGCCACTTCGAAAAAGGCCTCGCCAGCAAGCAGCGTGACGCTGCGTTCGTCCGCGTCGATCCGGGTGGCGATGCGGCTGGCCGGGCCCAGCGTGACGCGGCTGCCATCGGCCAGCGTCAGCACCCGCGTCTCGGCGATGGCGGTGCTGACCGGTGGACCGGCGGGCGCGCTCGAGACCATGTCCAGCCCGATCGCGAGCGCCAGCGACGCGGCAAGCGCCGTGGCACCACCCCAGATCAGCGCCGCTTTCGACACGATGCGCCCGGCCTGGATCCGGGATGGCGCGAGATGCGCCAGCGGATCATGCCCGCCATTGGCGGTGCCCGGCATCGCCGGTGCGGCCTCATCAGCGGATGCGGGAGCCTTCAACTTCGCGAAGAGCGCACCTTCGCCCAGTTGCAGCGCGGTGCGAGCGGTCAGGTCGAAGGCGCGCGCGTGGCGCGGATCGGCGGCGAGCCATGCGTCGAGCGCATCGAGATCAGTGTCGCTGATGTCGTCGCCGAGCGACAGCGCATACCATTCGGCCGCCTGGGTCAGCACCGCATCGTCGAGATCGAGCGCGCTCGCCATCAGAGGGCCTCGCTTTCGCCGGAGGCGTTGATCGCGAGCGTGCACTGCGCCAGCGCCGACGCCATCAACTGGCGGACGCGCGTCTCCGAAACGCCCAGGCGCCGGGCGATTTCGACATAGCGGAGGTCGTGCACGATATGCAGCGTCATCACTTCGCGTCTCTTGGGTTCCATCCTGTCCAGCGTCGCGCCGACGATCGCCAGATGCTCCTTCGCGATAAAGACGCGCTCGGTATCCAGATTCGCAGGGGTATCGCCCGACTGGAAGAATTCGACATCGTCACGGGCGGCCAGACGCACCTTCGCGCGGCGCCGCTGATCGAGCACGAAGTTGCGCGCCGCGATGAACAGATAGGACCGCGGATTGCTCACCGTTTCCGCCGCTTCGAGTTTCGCGAAATTCTCGAAGGCGCTTTGCACCGCTTCCTCGGGCTCGGGCGGGCCCGATCCGAACTGACGTTCGATAGCGCGGCACAGGTCGCTCCAATGGCTGCGATAGACGCGTTCGATCGCGCCGCGCGAGCGGTCGCTGCGCGGTGCGGTCTCGAACTTCTGCGACTCCGGTTTCGCCACGGCCATCCCTCTCGGCCCACCAAAGCCAATCGGGCACGATATGGCAATAAGCGGTGGTGTCCGTCCTGCACGAACCGCTCTCAATAATGCGGAGTTCGGTCCTTGAAGGTGGCAACCCAGGTCGTCGGGTTCGGCCACTCGGCCAGGGCAACCAGGCGGCGTTGCCTTTTATCCTTTCGGCAGGATCGCGCGTTCGCGCACCATGCGCGAGAAGGCGCCGAGGGAGCATGCACGAGGCTGTGTCGAATTGCCGCAGCCGGGCATTGCGAGATATTGGCGGAAAGCACCCTGCCGATCCGTCAGAACGCGCTGGTAACGCAACTGGTCCATCGTTTGTGCGCGGTAGAAGGCCCGGACATAGCGGGCGCCCCTGGCATCGCGCAGCAATTCGAAACCCATCGCGCTTCCGGGCGGCACGTCGCCGGCGGGATAGCTCGGCACCGCCCATCGGACCCGCATGAAGCCGCCGAGATCGGCGATGTTGGTGTCGTGCCCGGCGAGCAATGTGAGTTTGGCGCCGCGCGGTGAGGAAAGTGCCTCCAATATCTCCATCGCGATCGGTGCGGCAGCGACGCGCGCGACATAGTCGGGGCTGTTCGAATATTTGAACTTGAGCGGGTGGAAGCGCAGCAGCCGTTCGATTTCGGCGCGCGTAATGCGACCCCAGCCGACATCCTTCATCGGCATGCCTTCGAGATATTCGAGCAGGAAGGTCTGGCTGGCAGTCGATCCGACATCGATGGGCCCTTCAAGTCCCGGGCGATCGTGCGTGGCGGCGACGAGTTCGCTGGGATCCCGAAGCAACGGGCAGGTGGGCAGGGTGCAGTCGAGCACACGGGCCAGCAGTTCCAGGTCGGATCGATAGGCGCGGCTCTCCGCGGCAATGCTGCCTCCCGGCGCGGTGGCGAGCGCTTCGCGATATGCGCGGGCGCCGTCGAACCAGGACGGCGTGTCATCAAGGCCGTGGAATATGGGATCGGGATCGCCATCCCGAGGGTGGGAGACGTCGGCCCGGCAACCCGGCATAAAGCCTTCTCCCCAGCTCTCGGCCGTCCGGATCGCACGCTGCTTGCCGCTGGCCTTGAGCACCACGGCGCCCGGGGCAGGGCATTCGCGGTCGAACAATCCACGCCGCGCATAATATGCGCGATCGCCTGCGCCCAGCAGCTTCACGCCCGCGGCGCCACGCGGAGTCAGCAAGCCGAAATCGACGGGCCAACTGGGCCATGTGTTCGCCGAGTAGTTCACCGGAACCGGATTGGCTTTTGTTGGCGGACGGATGCCGTGGCGCATCATCATCACGACGCGCTCGAGCTTGAGTGCCGGAGCGGGCGTATGTGGCCTGGCCGCCGCAGGCGAAGCCAGCATCGTGGCGATGGCGGCGGCGACAGATAGGAACTTCATGATATCCTCCGGCGGAGCGCTGATCCGAATTCGCAACGTTTATTCCATATTTATATAGAATGGAATATTATTCTGCCGGCCCGCTATCGGCGGTGCCTGGGTGATGCCCATATGATCCGATCACAGCGATCTCTGCCCGGCATTGCGCGGAATCCGAATCGGCGGGAAGCGGCGGCCACGCCGCCACGGTCTCGGACTGGATGGCATTCATACCCCGCAGCGCGAGAACAATGGAATGCGCGAGCTTCGGGTTTCTGCAAGATAAATTCTATTTCTGTTGCAATATGGAATTTCTGTTCGTATTGTGAGTCCTGCCGAAAAACTGGGTCAGGTCCAACTGCATCCGGTGCGCTTGGGGAGGAAGAGCATGAAGAAGGTAATTGCCGGTCGTGGATTCGGCCAAATTCTCGCCGGAATCAGCGCATGGGCATTGGCGCTCGCCATCGCGAGCCCGGCAATGGCACAGGAAACGGCCCAGGAACCGGCAAAACAAGACGCGGCCGAGGCCGATACGATCGTCGTCACCGGTCAGCGCGCATCCGACCGCGCCTCGCTGCTCAAGAAGCGCGATGCCGACAATACCAGCGAGGTCGTGTCCGCCAACGATGTCGGCAAGTTGCCGGACCAGAATGTCGCCGAAGCCGTTCGCCGCCTGAGCGGCGTTTCGGTCGCGACCGACAAGGGCGAAGGCCGCTACCTCATTATTCGCGGTATCGAGCCGAACCTGGCCAACGTCACGCTCAACGGCCAGACTGCCTCGGCACCCGAGCCCGAAAGTCGCAACGTCAAGCTCGACGACATCCCGTCGGCGCTGATCGGCTCGGTCACGGTCATCAAAACACTGACGCCCGATCTCGACGCCAATGCGATCGCCGGCCAGGTCGATATCGACACCGTCTCCGCATTCGACAAGAAATCGTTTTTCGCCAGTGCCCGCGGCATTGGCGGCTTTTATCAGGACACCGACCGGAGGGCGCGCGAAGGCGATGTCTCGGTCGGCGGCACGTTCGGCAACAATCGCCAGTTCGGCCTGGTTGTTGCGGGCAACTACTCGAAGCGTCCCTCCTATTCCGAGGACGTGCTGTCGACGAGCCGCCAGCTCGTCAACAACATCGACCTGCCGGCCGAACTCGACCAGCGCATCTACGATCCCGCGATCCGCACCCGCAAAGGCGCCGTCGCCAATTTCGATTTCCGCCCGTCCGACGACGTGAAGCTGTTCGCACGCGCCATGTATTCGCAGTTCGGCGACAACGAGATACGCAACCGCTTCCGCTTCTTCTTCCCCGGTGACAACAATGTCGCAGACACCACCACACTGCCGCCGGGCTATTCGGCACTGAGCACGGCCGGCGGGACGATCAATTCGACGACCGCGCGCCGCCTGCTTCGCAAACGCCAGGAGACCACCAAGACCACGACCTATTCGACGGGCGGCGAGTTCAACTTCGGCGGCATCGAACTGAGCGCCGAATATACCTATGCCAAGTCCAGCAAGAAGGATCCGGTCCGCGACGAGGTCGAATATCGCGCCGCCGCATCGACCGGGCTCGGCGCGACCTTCGTGACCGGTGCGGGCCTGCTCGACAGCTTTACCGCCAATGCGGCGGCGCTCAATCCGGCCAATTACCGCCTCAACAACTACAAGCAGGTCTCACGCGTTGCGGGCGAGACGCTCAACCAGTTCCGGATCGACCTGAAGATTCCGGTCGACGGCCTGGGCGTGGGGAGCTCGCTCAAGTTCGGCGGCAAATATCTCAACCGGGACCGTTTCCAGGATCAGACCGGCCGCACCTTTACTGCCGTGTCGGGCACCGCCGGTACAAGGACCCTTGCCGCCGATCTCGACCAGACGATCGCGACGACCTTTGACGGCGCCTTCACCTTCGGGCCGACCATCAACATGAACTCGGCACAGGCATTTGTCTTCGCCAACAACACGAATCCCGCACAGTTTACGGTCAACGCCGCCGATCAGGTCGCACAGTCCAAGACGTCGGACTACAAGGTCCACGAGAAGGTGATGGCCGCCTATGCGATGGCGACGATCAAGGCCGATGGCCTCACGGTAATTCCGGGTGTGCGTGTCGAACGGACCGAGGGCGACACCGCGGCGATCATCTATCGTGCCGGCGTCACCACCTTGGCCAGCGACTTCGATTCCTTCGGCCATTATCAGTATACCGACTTCTTCCCGGGGGTGAACGCCAAGTACGAATTCAACCGCAACCTGCAGGCACGCGCTGCGATCACCACCGCGATCGGACGCCCGCCATTCGTCAACCTGGCGCCGACGGTCACGGTCGATACCGCATCCAACACCGTCAACCAGGGCAATCCCGGGCTCAAGGCGCAGCGCTCGCTCAACCTCGACGCCGCCCTCGAATATTATTTCACCGGTGAAGGCGGCGTCTCGGTGTCGGTATTCTTCAAGCGTATCAAGAACCCGATCTTCGCCACCACCGCGCTCAATCAGACCGGCACGTTCGGCGGCGTCGCGCTGACCAATGCGACGGTCAGTTCATTCGGCAACGGGACCGAGGCGACGCTCAAGGGCATCGAGTTCGCGGTCCAGAAGCCGCTGACCTTCCTGCCTTCGCCGCTCGACGGCTTCGGCGTGAATGCGAACCTGACGCTCTCGGACTCGACGCTGAAGGTGCCCGGCCGCACGATCCATACCCCGCTGGTGGGTCAGGCCAAGAGGATCGCCAGCGCACAGCTTTATTACGAGAAATACGGCCTGTCGGCACGCGTCGCGCTTTCGTATCGTTCCGGCTATCTCGACACCGACGGGGGGCTCAACGTCGCCGATCCGACCGGCAATTCGGACGGCTATTTCGGCAAGATCACCACGGTCGACGCGCGGATCGGCTATCGCCCGATGAAGTATCTGGAGGTGTTCGTCGAAGGCACCAACCTGACCGATGCGCAGGACTATTATTATTTCGCGACGCCATCTCGCTTCCGCGAAGTCGAGAAATACGGCCGTTCGATGCGCGTTGGTCTGTCGCTGACCTATTGACCTGACAATGGCCGGGGTTTCGAGCCCCGGCCTGCATTCCCTCCATGCCGATCATCCCTGAGGGGCCGGGTATTCCCGGCCCCATTTCGTGTCAGAGCCGCACCAGCTCGCCGGTCGCCGCCGACCTGGCGGCGGCCTCGGCCAGCGCGAGCGCGAAGACGCCATCGCGATGGCCGATCAGCGGCCGGGCGGTGCCGTCGATGATGTCGGCGAAATGCTCGCCTTCGCGAGCGTATGCGACCGCATAGCGATCGAGGAAGAAGTTCTGCAGCCTGTCGCCGGTGCTGCCGGCTTCGCCCCAGGTTTCGACGGTGGTCTCGAGCTGGTTCTGCGCGCGGATCATGCCCTTCGATCCGAAAGCCTCGATGCGCTGGTCATAACCATAGCCGCTGCGCCGGCTCGACGAGATGACGCACAGCTTGCCCGACGCCGTGCGCAGGATGGTCTTGGCGGTATCGGCGTCGCCCGCCTCGCCGATCGCCGGGTCGACAAGGACCGAGCTCGACGCGAACACCTCGGTGATCTCTTCAGCGAGCAGCCAGCGCGCCATGTCGAAATCGTGGATCACCATATCCTTGAAGATCCCTCCCGAGACCCGGACATAGTCGATCGGGGGCGGGGCAGGGTCGTGGCTGATGATGTGCAGCGTCTCGAGGTTGCCGACTTCGCCGCCGGCGAGCCGCGCCTGCAGGCTGGCGAAATTGGTATCGAAGCGGCGGTTGAAGGCGAGGAACAGCCTGGCCCCGAGCGCTTCGAGCCGTTCTGCGGCCATGCGCGCGCGGTCCAGATCCTGATCGAGCGGCTTTTCGCAGAACACCGCCTTGCCCGCTTCGGCCGCAGCCAGGCTGTAATCGAGATGCGTGTCGGTCGAGCTGGCGACGATCACGCCCTTGATCGCCGGATCGGCGAGCGTGTCCTCGATCGAAGAGACCCGCGCACCATGGCCAGCGGCGAGCGCAGTGGCGGCATCCGCGATCGGATCGACGATGCGGGCGAGGCGGAGGCGCGGATTGGCGACGACATTGGCCGCGTGGATCTTGCCGATGCGGCCGGCGCCGATAAGGGCGATATCGTGCATTCTATCCTCTCTAAAAATGGAACATATGTTCCTTAGCGCATGCCGTCGACGAGCGCGATAGTTGCGTTCCAAAAATCGAACAGATATTCTGGTTTTTCACCGGGAGAAATTTCACTGATGACCGATGCTTCGACTGCCCCGGTGACTGCCGAGCAATTACGCGCCGAGATCGTGCGGCGCTACGAGACGCTGAGCAAGCGTCTCAAGCAGATCGCGCGCTATATTCTCGACGAGCCGAACGACATCGCACTCGAAACGCTGGCGGTGATCGCGGCGCGCTGCGGCGTGCAGGCCTCGGCGATCGTGCGTTTCGCCCAGAGCTTCGGCTTCGAGGGCGCGAGCCAGATGCAGCGGCTGTTCCGCGACGGGCTGCTCAGCAACAACGCCGCGCTCGGCTATTCCGAACGCGTTCGCCAACTCGGCGAGACTGCGAACAACCAAGGCGCGGATCCCGCCGCGCTGCTTGCCGAGTTCATCGAGGGCAATATGCTCGCGCTGCAGAATCTGGTGCAGACGGTGAGCGGCGCGGACATGAAGGCTGCGGTCGACGCGATCGCTGCGGCGGAGACAGTGCATGTCGTCGGTTTTCGCCGCTCGTTCCCGGTCGCATCCTATATCGCCTATTCGCTGCTGCAGGCCGGGAAACGCGCGATCTTCATCGACGGTGTCGGCGGACTGGGCATGCAGCAGGTCCAGGCGATGGGCGAGAACGACCTGCTGATCGCGATCAGCTATCAACCCTATTCGGAAGAGACGGTCGCGATCGTCGAGGCGGTGCGCGCGCGCGGGCACACGGTTCTGGCGATCAGCGACAGCCTGGTCAGCCCGGTCGCAAAACCGGCGCAGCATGTGCTTCAGGTACGCGAATCGGAGGTGCGCAAATTCCGTTCGCTCTCCGCCTCGATGTGCCTTGCCCAGGCGCTGGTCATCAACTTCGCGTTCGAAGCGAGCCGCCAGCCGGCGAAGCGCCGGGCCAAGGGCAGATAGCCGGAAAACATACGTTCCAAACGCTTATTTTTTTGAAACATCTGTTGCAAACAGAAATTCGTTGGAATAGATGTTGCAGACCACGGAGAGGCGGTCTGAACAACATATGGCTGAGAGCATTGGGGCATCAGACGGCGAACGTCGGCTCGATCTCATCACGCTGGGGCGTGCCGGGATCGACCTGTATGGCGAGCAGATCGGCGGCCGGCTGGAAGACATGGCGAGCTTTGCCAAATATATCGGCGGCAGCCCGACCAATACCGCCATCGGCGCATCGCGGCTCGGGCTCGATGCCGGACTGCTGACCCGGGTCGGGGGCGATCATTTCGGCCGTTTCATCCGCGAGGAGTTGCAGCGCGAAGGTGTCGAGACGACGGGGGTCGTGACCGATCCCGACCGGCTGACCGCGCTGGCGATCCTCGGCATTCGCGATCCCGACACTTTTCCGCTGATCTTCTACCGCGAGAATTGCGCCGATATGGCGCTGGCCGCCGACGATGTGGATCCCGCCTTTGTGGCGCGCGCCGGCGCGCTGCTGATCAACGGCACGCATCTGTCCCGGCCGGGTGTGTTCGCGGCAAGCATGAAGGCCGCCGAACTGATGAAGGCGCAAGGCGGGCGCGTGATCTTCGACATCGACTATCGTCCGGTCCTGTGGGGGCTGGCGGCCAAGGCGAATGGTGAGGACCGTTTTGTCGCGAGCGCCGCGGTCACCGCGGAACTCCAGCGCGTGCTCCCTTTTTGCGACCTGATCGTCGGCACCGAGGAAGAGGTGCATATCCTTGGCGGTACCACCGATACCGTTGCGGCGCTGCGCGCGATCCGCGCCAGCAGCGATGCGTTGCTGGTATGCAAGCGCGGCGCCGCTGGATGCGTGGCATTCCCGGGTGACGTGCCCGACGACCTGGGCGACGGCATTGTCGGGCGCGGCTTTCCGATCGAAGTGTTCAATGTGCTCGGCGCAGGGGATGCGTTCATGGCCGGGTTCCTGCGCGGTTGGTTGCGCGGGATGCCGATCGCCAAATGCTGCGAGATCGCCAATGCCTGCGGCGCGATCGTGGTGTCGCGCCACGGCTGCGCGCCGGCAATGGCGTCATGGGAGGAACTGCAGGTCTTCCTGCGCGGAACATGGCCGCATCGCCTTCGCGAGAGCGCCGTGCTCGAACAGCTGCACTGGTCGAGCAACCGGCATGGCGAGCATCGCGAACTGACCGTGCTCGCGATGGATCATCGCAGCCAGTTCGACGATCTCATCGCAGATCTCGGTACCGGAGATGCCGATCAGGTCGCGCATTTCAAGAATCTCGCGCTCAGGGCGGTCGAGCGGCTCGCCGGCGGCGATCCGCGTTACGGGATGCTGCTCGACGGACGTTTCGGTGCGCGTGCGCTCGAAGCGGCGGCGGACCTGCCCTATTGGATCGGCCGCCCGATCGAGTTGCCGGGCTCGCGTCCGATCGTGTTCGAAGGCTCGCCCGATGTCGCCGCGACGCTCCGCGAATGGCCGATCAACCATGTCGTCAAATGCCTCGTCTTCTATCATCCGGACGACGAGCCCGAGATGATCGCGCGGCAGGATCGCCAGATCCTGCGCCTGTTCGACGCCTGCCGTGCGACGCGGCACGAATTCCTGCTCGAGGTCATCGCGTCCAAGCACGGCACGGTCGACAGCGACACGATCGCGCGCGTCATCGACCACATCTATGCGCTCGGCGTCTATCCCGACTGGTGGAAGCTCGAGCCCGCCGAAGATGCGGCGACCTGGAGCGCGATCGAGGCGGCGATCCTGCGCCATGACCCCTTGTGCCGCGGCATCGTCCTGCTCGGCCTGTCCGCGCCACAGGAGGAATTGCTGGCCGGGATCAGCACCGCGGCGGGCTTTCAGCTGGTCAAGGGTTTCGCGGTCGGGCGCACGATCTTCCACGACGTCGCGACGCGCTGGCTGTCGGGCGAGATCGATGACGACAAGGCGGTTGATGCGCTGGCGGAGAATCTTCGCATATTGGCGGATGCGTGGCGCGCGGCGCGCCACATCAAGGAAGCGGCGGCCTGACGATGACCAAGACGGTGCGCCTGACGATGGCGCAGGCCCTTTGCCGATATCTGGCGGCGCAGTCGGTGGAGATCGACGGTGAGACCATCTCCTGTTTCGCCGGGGTATGGGCGATATTCGGGCATGGCAATGTCGCCGGCATGGGGGAGGCGCTGGCCGGAATTGGCGATGCGCTGCCGACCTGGCGTGCGCATAACGAGCAGGGCATGGCACATGCCGCGATCGCCTTCGCCAAGCAAATGCGACGCCGGCGCGTCATGGCGTGCACCACCTCGATCGGGCCGGGCGCGACCAATATGGTGACCGCGGCGGCGCTCGCGCACGTCAACCGGTTGCCGGTGCTGTTCCTGCCCGGCGACGTCTATGCCAGCCGCCGGCCCGACCCGGTGCTTCAGCAGATCGAGGATTTCGCGGACGCGACGGTCAGCGCCAATGACTGTTTCAGGCCGGTCTCGCGCTATTTCGATCGTATCACCCGGCCAGAGCAGATTCTGGACGCGTTGCCGCGGGCGATGCAGGTGCTGACCGATCCGGCCATGTGCGGGCCGGTGACGCTCTGCCTGTGCCAGGACGTGCAGGCAGAGGCGTTCGATTACCCCCTGAGCTTCTTCGCCGCGAGGACATGGCGCCAGCGCCGCATCCGCCCCGACGAATGCGAACTTGCGGCCCTGGTCGACGCGATCCGCGCGTCCGAGGCGCCGCTGATCGTCGCGGGCGGCGGCGTACTCTATTCGCGCGCCGAGCATCTGCTCGCCGATCTGGCCGGGCGCACCGGAATGCCCGTCGCCGAGACGCAGGGCGGCAAGGGCGCGCTGGCATGGGATCATCCGCAGGCGCTTGGCGCGATCGGCGTGACCGGCACCAGTGCGGCGAACTGCGCGGCGGAGGCGGCGGACCTCGTCATCGGCATCGGCACGCGCCTGCAGGATTTCACCACCGGTTCGCGCACCCTGTTCGCGGGCAAGCGGCTGTTCCAGGTCAATATCGTCCAGCATGATGTCGGCAAACAGGCGGCCGAGCCGGTCCTAGGCGATGCCGGGGCCACGCTCGAAGCGCTGTCCGCAGCGCTCGGTGACTGGCAAACAAGCACCGCATGGCGCGAACAGAATGCCGAAGCCATGGGCGAATGGAATGCGGCCTGGGATGCCGCGACCGTAACCGGCGATGCGCTTCCTTCGGACGCGCAGGTCATCGGCGCGGTCTGGCGCCAGGCCGGCGACGACGCCACCGTGGTCTGCGCCGCTGGCGGCCTTCCCGGCGAGTTGCACAAGCTTTGGCGCTCGCACCGCCCCGGCGGCTATCATGTCGAATATGGCTTCTCGTGCATGGGTTATGAAATTGCCGGTGGGCTGGGCGTCAAGATGGCCGACCCGTCGCGCGACGTGTACGTCATGGTCGGCGACGGCAGCTATCTGATGCTCAATTCCGAGCTCGCCACCTCGGTGATGCTCGGCCACAAGATCACCGTCATCCTGCTCGACAATCGCGGCTATGGCTGCATCAACCGGCTGCAGCAGGGCACCGGCGGACGGCCGTTCAACAATCTGCTCGCCGACACCCGGCACGACACGCTTCCCGAGATCGATTTTGCCCGCCATGCTCGCAGCCTTGGCGCAACCGCTGAGAAGGTCGACGGCATCGCCGGCCTCGAAGCGGCGCTGGTCCGTGCGGCGGCATCGGACACAAGCTACGTGATCGTCATCGATACCGATCCCGCCATCGTCACCGAAGCCGGCGGCCATTGGTGGGACGTGGCGGTCCCTGAAGTCTCGGCGCGCGCGGAGGTTCAGGCCGCACGCCGTGCCTATGAAAACAAGCTGACCGGAGAGAGCGAATGAGCATCCGCTGGGGCGTTAGCCCGATCGCCTGGTGCAACGACGATATGCGCGAACTGGGCGGCGACACCACGCTCGACGCGTTGCTGACCGACGTGAAGGAAATCGGTTTCGATGGCGTCGAACTCGGCAATAAATTCCCGCGCGATCCCGAGACGCTGGCGCCGATCATGGCACGCTATGGCCTCGATATCGTCGGCGGCTGGTATTCGTCGAACCTGCTGATCCGCGACGCGGACGCCGAGATCGCGGCGCTGGCCGATCACCTGGCCCTGCTCGAATATATGGACTCGTCAGTGTTCATTCTGGCCGAGACCTCGAACGCGGTCCATTGCGACCGCTATGGCAGCCGGCTCGATACGCATCCGGTGCTGGCGCCGGGCGACTGGAAACAGTTCGGCGAACGGCTGAACAGCGTCGCGCGCTATATCAACGATCGCGGCATGCGCTTCGCCTATCATCATCACCTCGGCACCGTCGTCGAGACGAAGGACGAACTCGATCGATTTTTCGACGCGACGCAGGATCATGTCGGGCTGGTGCTCGATACCGGTCATGCGCTGTTCGGCGGGATCGAGCCGATCGATGTGATCAGGGCGCGCCCCGAGCGGGTGACCCACGTCCATTGCAAGGACGTCCGCACCGCCAAATACGATATGTTCCGCGCCAACGGCACCAGCTTCCTCAACGGCGTGGTCGGCGGCATGTTCACCGCGCCTGGCGACGGCGACTATGACTATGCTCCCTTCATGCGTGCATTGGCGGAGATCGACTATTCGGGCTGGATCGTGATCGAGGCGGAGCAGGATCCGGCGGTCGCCAATCCCCGCGACTATAGTCAGCTCGGACTCGATACGCTCAAGCGGCTCGCCACACAGGCGGAGCTCGCCTGATGTCGCTTCTCGTTCATTCGGGTGCGCCCGCCGCCGACGGAACCGTGCTGGACGTCACGCCGGAAAGTGCCGGCTGGACCTATGTCGGGTTCCGCGTCGTCAAGCTGGCGGCGGGGCAGGGTTATGCGCACCGCGAGCAGGGTCGCGAGGCGTGCCTGGTCATATTGTCCGGAACGGTTTCGATCGAGGCGGGCGGCGAAACCCTTGAAGCGCTGGGTGGGCGCAAGAGCGTGTTCGACGGCGCGGCGACCTCGGTCTACCTGCCCGCCGGCACCGACTATGCGATCCGCGCGACGGATGTCGCCGAAGTCGCGATCTGCACCGCCCCCGGCACGGGTGCGGGGCTGGTCCGTGTGATCCGGTCCGACCAGGTCGAAGTCCGCGGCAAAGGCAGCAACACGCGCCACGTCCGCAACATCCTTGCCGACACCGACCAGGCGGAGAGTTTGCTCGTCGTCGAAGTGATCACGCCCGGCGGCAACTGGTCGAGCTATCCGCCGCACAAGCACGATCAGGACGCCTTCCCCGAGGAGACCTTTCTCGAGGAGACCTATTATCACCGCCTGTCGCCGCCGCAGGGCTTCGCCTTCCAGCGCGTCTATACCGACGCGCGCGACATCGACGAGACGATGGCGGTCGAGGATGGCGACGTGGTGATGGTGCCGCGCGGCTATCACCCGGTCGGCGCGCCGCACGGCTACGACCTTTATTATCTGAATGTGATGGCGGGGCCCCGGCGCAACTGGGTGTTCCGCAACGATCCCGCGCATGACTGGATCGTGCGCCAATAAGGAACTGCATGGTGAGACAGATCGACCACTTCATCGCCGGTGGCTTCGCGGGGGGCGCGTCGGCGCGCAGCGGCGACGTGTTCGACCCGAGCACGGGCGAGGTGCAGGCCCGGGTTTCGCTCGGCACGCAGGTCGAACTCGATGCCGCGGTCGCCGCGGCGGCAAAGGCACAGCCCGGCTGGGCGCTGACCAATCCGCAGCGCCGTGCGCGCGTGATGTTCAACTTCAAGGCCCTGATCGAGCGGGAGATAGAGGCGCTGGCGCGCCTGCTCGCCTCCGAGCATGGCAAGGTGATCGCCGATGCCAGGGGCGATATCCAGCGCGGCCTCGACGTCATCGAATTCTCGACGGGTATCCCGCATGCGCTGAAGGGCGAATATACCCAGGGCGCGGGTCCGGGGATCGACATTTATTCGATGCGCCAGCCGATCGGCATCGGTGCTGGGATCACGCCGTTCAATTTCCCGGCAATGATCCCGATGTGGATGTTCGGCCCGGCAATCGCGGCCGGCAATGCCTTCATCCTGAAGCCCAGCGAGCGCGACCCGAGCGTGCCCGTTCGCCTGGCGGAGCTGATGGTCGAGGCCGGATTGCCCGAAGGGATTCTCCAGGTCGTCCATGGCGACAAGGAGATGGTGGACGCGATCCTCGATCATCCCGCGATCGGCGCGGTGAGCTTTGTCGGCAGTTCCGATATCGCGCATTATGTCTATTCGCGCGGCGTTGCCGCCGGAAAGCGCGTCCAGGCGATGGGCGGCGCGAAGAATCACGGAATCGTGATGCCCGACGCGGACATGGACCAGGTCGTCGGCGACTTGTGTGGTGCGGCATATGGTTCGGCGGGCGAACGCTGCATGGCATTGCCGGTGGTGGTGCCGGTGGGCGACCGAACCGCCGATATCCTGCGCGAGAAACTGATCCCGGCGATCGCCGCACTCAAGGTTGGCGTTTCGACCGATGCCGAGGCGCAGTACGGCCCGGTGGTGAACGCCGCGCACAAGCAGCGCGTCGAGAACTGGATCCAGACCGGCGTCGACGAAGGTGCCGAGCTCGTCGTCGACGGTCGCGGTTTCGCGCTGCAAGGGCATGAGCAAGGCTTCTTCATCGGCCCCAGCCTGTTCGACCATGTCACGCCCGATATGCAGGCGTACCGCGAAGAGATTTTCGGCCCGGTCCTCCAGATCGTCCGCGCGCAGAGCTTCGAGGACGCGATCCGCCTGCCGAGCGATCATCAATATGGCAATGGCGTCGCGATCTTCACACGCAACGGCCATGCCGCGCGTGAGTTCGCGCATCGCGTCAATGTCGGCATGGTCGGCATCAACGTGCCGATCCCGGTTCCCGTCGCCTATCACAGCTTTGGCGGCTGGAAGCGCTCGGGCTTCGGCGACACCAACCAGCACGGCATGGAAGGCGTCCGCTTCTGGACCAAGGTCAAGACCGTGACCCAGCGTTGGCCCGATGGCGGGGCCGGCGACAGCGCCTTCGTCATTCCGACGATGGGGTGAAACCGCGCTTCCGGAAAAACCGGAGGCCGCAACAGGCTCGGATGCCGGCACCAGAGCGGCGGCGAGCGGGAGAGCAAGCATGCTGAAGGCATTTGCGACGGGGCCGGACCTTCCGATCAGGACCGATATCGATATCGACGCCACCTATCGGCGGCACCGCACGCGCATCATCATCGCGATCACCGCGGGCTATGCGGTCAGCTATATGTGTCGGCTGGCGATCAATGTGGTGAAGAAGCCGCTGATCGATGGCGGCATCTTCACGCCCGAGGATCTCGGCAATATCGGCTCCGCCCTGTTCTATTCCTATGCCGCGGGCAAGCTGATCAACGGCTTCGTCTCCGACCATGCCAATGCCCGCAAGTTCATGGCGGTCGGGCTCGTCATATCGGCGCTGTGCAATGTCGTGATGGGCTTTTCCACCACGGTCGCGGTCGCGACCATCGTGTGGGGGCTGAATGGCTGGTTCCAGAGCTATGGCGCCCCGGCCTGCGTGGTTTCGCTGGCCAGCTGGTTCTCGAACAGGGAACGCGGACGCTTCTACGGCATCTGGTCGACTGCGCATTCGATCGGAGAGGGCCTGAATTTCCTCGTCACCGCGTCGCTGGTCGCGGCGCTGGGCTGGCATTGGGGTTTCTGGGGTCCGGGGATCGCGACACTCGTCGCGGCGGTCGCCACCTATTTCGCGATGGCCGATCGTCCACGCACCATGGGCCTGCCCACCGTCGCCGACTGGAAGGGCGACCGCTACGAACCGACCGCCGACGAGGCGGCCGCGATCGCCGCGACACCGCCGAGCGGCGTGTTCGCGACCCAGCTCACCATCCTCAGGATCCCGGCGGTGTGGATCCTCGCGATCTCGAGTGCGCTCGTCTATGTCACGCGCTACGCGATCAACAGCTGGGGCATTCTCTATCTCCAGGAAATCCGTGGCTATTCGCTCGTCGAGGCCGGATCGATGCTGACGATCAGCACGCTTGCCGGCATCGCCGGCGCGGTGTCGTTCGGCTTCATCTCCGACACATTCTTCGGCGCGCGGCGGCCACCGGCCAATCTGCTGTTCGGTATCGTCGAACTCATCGGACTGTTGCTGTTCTTCTTTGGCCCCACCGGCGTGCTGTGGACCGGACTGTCGATGATCCTGTTCGGGCTCGGCATGACCGGGCTCGTCACCTCGATCGGCGGGCTGTTCGCGATCGATATCTGCCCCAAGCGGGTCGCCGGCGCGGCGCTCGGGATGGTCGGCGTGTTCAGCTATCTGGGCGCCGGGATCCAGGAGACCGTGAGCGGCAAGTTGATCAACGGCGGCATGACCATGGTCGATGGCGTACGCCATTATGATTTCACCGCGGCGATCTGGTTCTGGATCGGCGCGTCGCTGGTGTCGGTGCTGCTCAGCTCGACACTCTGGAATACGCGCCTGCGCGACTGAGGAAGAATGATGGACCGACGCAAATTCCTGTGGGGCGCAAGCGCACTGACGATGCTTGCGGGACTGCCCCGTCGCGTGATGGCAGCGGTCGCGCCCGGCTATCCCCGACTGCTCGAGGGGCCGATGATCGGCGCATCCTCGACCACCGGATTCACGGTGTGGAGCCGGGCCAGCGGAACGTTCGGCGTAGCGGTCGAATATGCCACCGACCGAGCATTCACCGATGCGAAGACGACCGCAGCGGTGCCCGCGACCGGGGCCGACGATCTCGTCACCCGGGTCGAGGTGAACGGCCTCAAGCCCGACACGACCTATTATTACCGCATCAGGACCGACGGCATTGCCGACCGCCATCAGCCCATTCCATTCCACACGCGCACCGCGCCGGCGGGCCCGCGCCCGATCCGTATCGCCTTCGGATCATGCGCGCGCGTCCAGCTCGATACGCAACAGCCGGTATTCGATGCGATCGCGGCGATGGAGCCCGATCTGTTCCTGTGGCTGGGCGACAACATCTATGCCGACAGCGATGCCGAGGCGGCGTTCAGCGACATTTATGCGCGCCAGCGCAGCGTGGCCAGCCTGCAGCCGCTGCTGCGTTCGGTGCCGCAACTCGCGATCTGGGACGATCACGATTTCGGCCATAATGATTCCGACGGCACCAACCCGGTCAAGCAGATGACGCTTCGGCAGTTCAAGCGCTGGTGGGCCAATCCGGCATCGGGACTGCCCGATACAGCCGGGATATTCTTCCGCCACAGCTTCGGCCCCGTCGACATCTTTATGCTGGACGGGCGCTATCACCGCGATGCGCCATCGGCGCCAAACGGCCCCACGAAGACGATGCTCGGCCAAGCGCAAAAGGCGTGGCTCAAACGCGAGCTCAAGGCATCCAGGGCGGTCTTCAAGCTGCTCGTCTCGGGTACGGGCTGGTCGTGCGCCGAGCGTGGCGGCGACAGCTGGGCGATGTATCTCGACGAGCGGAACGAACTGCTCGATTTCATCCGCGACAACCGGATCGGGGGCTGCCTCGGCATTTCCGGCGACGTCCATATGGGCGAGGCCAATTGCGTGCCTTGGAGCGAAAAGGGCGGCTATGATTTCTACGACCTGGTCAGCTCCGGGCTCGCCCAGTTGCTCAGCCCGAAGTTCGTCGATCAGCTGCCCGAAGTCCGCCTGCGCACCCCCTGGGTGGGTAGCGCGAATTTCGGCATACTCGATTTCACCTTCGGTGCCGATCCGAAGGTCGAGATGAGCGTGCGCAACGTGATCGGTTCGCCGGTGTTCGATCCGGTCACCGTCAGGGTCGCCGATCTCGTCAACGGGCGCGAGAGCTGGAAGGCGGCGATCGATCCCAAGGAAATGAAGCGGCGGCTCCGCGTCGAGCAGGGCGGCAGCTATTACGGAGTTGAGAAGTGATGCGCGTCGACATGGTGGCGATCCTGCCGGAGGAGTTCGAAGCGATGAAGGCCCGGTTGCCGAGAACCACCGCGGAGGGCCTGTTCGATACCTATCGGATCAGCCAAGGGACCTGGTACAAATTGCGTGACGGCCTGCCGGTGAAACGCACGACGGTCGAGAGGCTGCGTGCGCGCTACGCCCAGGTTGCGAGCGAATGAGCAAGCCTCCGCTCCGCATCGCGCTGATCGGCAGCGGCTTCATGGGGCGCGCGCATGCGATGGCATTCGCCGCGGCGGGGCGGGCCTTCGATCTGCCGGTCGAGCCGCTGCTCGAAATCCAGGCCGATCGTGACGCGGCGACGGCGGCAAAGGCAGCCGCCGCCCTCGGTTTCGCACGCTCTACCGGTGACTGGCACGAGGCAGTGACCGACCCGGCGATCGACCTGGTCGCGATCGCGACGCCCAATATCCTCCACGCCCCGATCGCACTTGCGGCGCTCGCGGCGGGCAAGCCGGTCTATTGCGAGAAGCCGCTTGCCGCCACGGTCGCGGAAGCACAGGCAATGGCCGATGCTGCCGCGGCCTCCGGCCTGCCGACCGCAGTGGGCTTCACCTATCTCTACAATCCGATGATCGCCCTGGCCCGCGATCTGATCGCCGGCGGGGAGATCGGTGAGGTGACGGCGTTCCGCGGCATCCATGCCGAGGATTTCATGGCCTCGGCCAATGCACCCTTCAACTGGCGGTGCGAGCCCGAACAGGCCGGCGGCGCGCTCGCGGATATCGGCAGCCACATCATCGCAATGGCGCGTCATCTGCTGGGCGAGATCGCCGAAGTCTCCGGCACGCTCCACACCGCCCATCCGATGCGCCGGGACGCCGGCGGCACCAAGCGGCCGGTGCAGGTCGACGACCAGATGGATGCGCTGGTCCGCTTTGCCGGCGGGGCGACGGGGACGCTGTCGGCAAGCTGGATCGCGACCGGACGCAAGATGGGCCTTGGCTTCGAAGTCAGCGGCACCAGGGGCTCGATCGCCTTCACGCAGGAGCGGTTCAACGAACTCCAGCTCTATCGCTCCGGACCCGGCATCAACAACGGCTTCACCACGATCATGGCCGGGCCGGGCCATGGCGATTATGGCGCATTCTGTCCGGCCTCGGGACATCAGATCGGCTATAACGACCTCAAGACCATCGAAGTGAAGGCGGCGATCGATGCGGTGCTGGGCGATTCCGGCAACGTCAAAAGCTTCGCCGATGCATTGAAGGTGGAACAGGTCGCCGACGCCATCCGCACCTCGCATCGGGAAGCGCGCTGGGTGCGCCTCTAGAGTTTTTTCCACCAGGGTGGAACGCCCGTGAAGGTGCGCAAATCAGCCTGCCCCTTCACTGTCGCTCCAGCGATAGCTGGAGCCTATGCGGTGCCGGGGCATCGCGGAAGTTGACGGATCCCATGGGCTCCAGCTTTCGCTGGAGCGACAGGGGGAGGACTCTCCCAACGGCTAAATCTCCACCGTCATGCCAATCGATGAATCAAACTCTAGACCCGCGCCAAAGCTTCGATCAGTTCGGCCTGGATCGCCGGGGTCGACGCAAGCACCGTGCCGCCCATCAGATCGAGCGTGCCGCCCAGCGTATCGGTCACCAGCCCGCCGGCTTCGCGGACGATCACGACGCCGGCCGCCATGTCCCAGGCGCTGACACTCTGTTCCCAATAGGCGTCGTGCCGCCCGCAGGCGACCCATGCCATGTCGATCGCGCCGGCACCGATACGGCGAATGCCGGTAACCCGATTGGTGAGACGCTCCATCTCGGCATAGAATTGTTCGTGATTGGGCTTGGTCTCGAAAGGGATGCCGACCGCAAGCACGGACTCGCCGATCGTTGCGCGCGCCGAAACATGGATCGCCTTGCCATTGAGCCAGGCTCCCTTGCCGTCCTCCGCCCAGAAGGTCTCTTTCAGCACAGGCGTGTGGGTGACGCCGGCGATGACCTCACCATCGCGGGCGAGGGCGATGTTGACCGCGAACAGCGGCGATCCGGTGAGGAAGTTGGTGGTGCCGTCCAGTGGGTCGACGATCCATACGTGCGACGCGTCGCTGCCGGGCTGGAGGCCGCCCTCCTCACCCAGAAAGCCATAGGTCGGCGCATGCGCCATCAGCGCGGCTTTCACCGTTTCCTCGGCGCGCAGGTCCGCTTCGCTGAACATGTCGGCAACGCCGGCCTTGTTGCGGATATTGAGCGAGGAGATCCGGGCCTGATCGGCAAGCAGCCCTTTGCCGGCCGTTTCGGCGGCTGCGAGCATGACGGAGAGAAGCGGGGATATGGTCATGCGCCTATGAATATCTATTCTGAATTGAGGTCAATATGGAAAATATGTTGCATTTCTCATCGGTCCCGGCATTCTGCCCGGTATAAGGACCGATCGGGAGAGGGAAATGACAAAGCGCCTGCGGCTGTTCGCGACAGCCGGTTTGCTGTGCGGAGCAGCACCTTGTGCTTACGCGCAGACCGCTGCCCCGCCCCCCAGCGTGCCCGCCATCGCCGAAACCGCGGCCACGCTCGGCTCCGGTGCGGACGGCGCGGTGCTGCTCGACGATCCCGCGGGAAAGCTGATCCTTGCCGGCGCCGAATCGGGCGGTATCGATGTTTTCGACATGACCGGGCAGCGCGTTGCGTCGCGCGCCGTCGGCAATATCCGCGCTTTGGATGCGCGCGGAACGCTGATCGTGGCACTCGACGGGCCGAAAAATGCGCCGTTGCTCTTCCGTGCCTCCACGGGCGGCGCGCTCGCACCGATCGCGCTGACCGGTATCAAAGCCGAAATGACGGTTGCGGGCCTGTGCCTCGCACGCAGTCACCGCGACGAAACGCTCTATCTGTTCCTGCTGGGCGACGAAGGCGCGATCGAGCAATGGTCGCTCAACGAAAATGCTTCGGGCGGCATGGAAGGCCGGCTCGCGCGGCGCATGTCACTGGGGTCGGAAACCGGATATTGCGCCGCAGACGATCGCGGCTCGGTCTATGTTTCGCAGGAAGCCGTCGGCGTCTGGCGCTTCGCGGTCGAGCCCGAAGCCGAGATCAAGCCCGAGATCGTCGATATCGTCCGCCTGGGCCATATCACCGAAGAGGCCAAGGGTGTTGCGATTGCCGCGGATGGCCGGCTGGTCGTGTCGGATGCTTCCGCGAACCGGCTGAATCTCTATGACCCGCAAGCCGACCACGCCTATCTCGGTTCCGTCGCGGTGACCGCCGGTGCATCGATCGACGGCCTCGAGGATGCAGGCAGCCTCAGCGTCGCGGGCGGCATGCTGATCGCGGCCGATGATGACAACACCCCGCAGAACGCCAATTTCAAGATCGTGCCGTGGAAGGCGTTGCTCGATGCCGCGGGGCTGGCCGAGCGTGCGGCCCCGGCCGCGCCGCCGCGCATGCCGATCGTCCTGCCCTCCGCCGAGACCGCGCCTGTCGAGACCGGCGGCGATGCGGCCGACGATCCCGCGATCTGGATCGACGCCAGGGATCCGTCGCGCAGCGTCATCATCGGTACCCAGAAACAATCGGGCCTCTACGTCTATGATCTGTCGGGCAAGGTGCTTCAGTTCCTGCCCGAGGGGCGAATGAACAATGTCGATCTGCGCGAAGGCTTCAAGCTGGGCGGCAAGACCGTGACGCTCGTGACGTCGAGCAACCGCACCCAGCGCAGCATCTCGATCTACACGCTCGATCCCGCGACGCGGCAACTGACCAATGTCGTCGATGGCGTGCAGGCCACCGGTTTCGACGATCCCTATGGGCTGTGCATGTATCGCAGCGCTAGGACCGGCAAACTTTATGTCTTCGTCAATCAGGGCGACGGCGCGATGCGTCAGTGGGAACTGCTCGCGACGCCCGTCGGCAAGGTCCGCACGAAGCTGGTCCGCGATCTCGCGTTCGCCAGCCAGGTCGAAGGCTGCGTCGCCGACGACGAGACCGGCATGCTCTATGTCGGTGAGGAGGATGCCGGCATCTGGCGGCAGAGCGCCGAGCCCAAGGGCGGCGCGGTCCGCACGATGCTTGCCGCGGTCAAGGACAATCCCGCGCTCAAGGACGATATGGAGGGCATGGGCCTCTACAAGCTCGATGCGACGCGCGGCTATCTCATCGTCTCCAGCCAGGGCAATGACAGCTATGCCGTGTTCCGGCGCGAGGGCGATAATGCCTATGTCGGTTCGTTCCAGGTCGGCGCCAATGCGGGCGAAGGCATTGACGGCATTTCCGAGACCGACGGGCTCGAAGTCGTCAGCGCCTCTGCAGGCGGGATTTATGCGCATGGCCTGATGGTGGCGCAGGATGGCCGCAACGTGTCGCCGCCCCAGCACCAGAATTTCAAACTGGTCCCCTGGGATCGCGTGGCCAAGGCGCTGAAACTGGATATGCGACAATAGGCGGAAGATTGCGCCGCCGCGCCGATGGCAGCGGTCAGCCCTCAGTGCCACACAGCTTTGATAGAAGCTCCCGAAGATTCGGGATTACATGATGCATGGCGGATTCAAGAGCCCACCCGGTCGCCGTTGCGACTGCGATGAGAAACGTTCGCGCCGCCCCGGCCGTGGAGCAGCGCGGAATCTCGTCCCTTCAGCCGGCGGTCAAAAAGGGGACCGTATAATCGATCGACCGCTGTCGGCCATCAACGATGGCCGAGTGGCCGCGCAGAAGGGTATCGAGCGGCCGTGTGGCATAGTCGGTCAGCGGCGAGAGGAACGGGATATCGCTGAAATCCATATGGTCCATATGGTCGATCTCGACGAAGTCGACCGGCGCAGATGCCGACCGGAAAAGATATTCGACGCCGAGCATCATGGCCTTGTCCTGTCCCTCATGCGCGCCTGTGGTCCACATGAAGGGAACCCGCTTATCCATGGCGGAGAGCTGTGCTCCCCAGATCTCGCCATCATAGTTGAGCCCGGCCTTGCAGCGTGGGTCGGTCAGGCAGAACTGGCCCGAGGTCGGCCCGCCGAGCGACATGCCGAAGACGCCGATGCGCGACAGGTCGATACGGCCCGATAGCAGATTTGGCGCCGCACCGGTCTGTTGAACCGCCAGTCGATCCAGGACAAAGCCGATGTCTGCAGCGCGGTCGTTGATCGAGCGCGTCAGGAATGCCTCGCCTGCGGCGCGCTGTTGGCGCAACGCGAGATAGCGCGCTCGGCGCTGGGGCTCTTTCAGCGCCATCAACTGCGGCGCCGCCATATAGGCTGCGAGTGTCACCTCCTCGATCCGGCCCACATCGGCGCGCGACTGCCCCGGGGGGCGCCTGGCGCGGCGATCCTCCAACCAGCATTGGACGGGCGGCGAAGGGCTGTGATCGTTGATGCCGCACTGCTCAATTGCCGCCACTTCGCTGCGCAATTTTGACCAGCCCTACTCGATCGGCAGCGTGAAATCGGCGGCGGCGCGGACTTGGCATGTTTTCTGCTGAGGCTCCGGCAACGCAACGGAGCCGCCCCCATGACGATCGAATTCTATTCTCGCCTGCCGCTCCATGGCGAGACCCAGTTCATCCCCGGCGACAACCGCAATCGCGGTGACTGGAACCGTTCGCCGGAGGACAGCACCGGCGCGGTGTCGCGCTTCGCGATCGGCGACGATTTCACCTATATCGACTATCTCTCACAGGTCGCCAAGGCGGCCGAGCTGAACGGTTTTGCCGGCGCCTTGCTCGTCAACGCGCCGTTCGGCGACGAGCCCTGGATCTCGTCCGCGCTGCTTGCACGCGAAACCAAGCGGTTGCGCTTCGTCGACGCATTCCATCCCGGCCATTTCAGCCCGTGGCAGGCGGCGCAGATGGCCGCGAGCTTCCAGCGCGGCAGCGGCGGCCGGCTGGTCTGGAACATCATCCAGGGCGGGTCGGACGCGATGCAGAATGCGCTCGGCGACACGCTGCCGCATGACGAGCGCTATGAGCGCGCGATCGAATTCCTCGATGTGGTCAAGGGCTTCTGGGCCAATGAGAGTTTCCACTATGCGGGCAAATATTATCAGGCGAACGGCATGGGATTGCGCGGGCCGCTTCGCAAGGCGGCGATCCCGCTGATCTGCAGCGCCGGCGCATCGGCGCCGGCCAAGCGGCTCGCCGCCAAGCATTCCGACTATTATCTGATGCTGGCCGAGGATCCGGCCGTCGTCGCCGGCCATATCGCCGAAGTCCGCGCATTGGCACGCGAACATGGCCGCGAAGAGGAGATCCGCTTCGGCCTGTCGGTCGACGTCATCCTGCGCGAGACCGACGAGGAGGCCTTTGCCGAGGCGAAGCGTGTGTTCGAGGACGGCGTGCGCGCGGGCACCGTCCAGATGACCGCCGCGCGCAGCGAGCAGATGTCCGACACCAATCGCTCGCGCTATCGCCGCTACAATGATCGCGAAGTGAACGGGTTCGAGGATCTGTTCATCGCGCCCAATCTCTGGGGCGGTTTCGGTTATGTCGGCATCCCGCCGGGCTTCGCCTTTGTCGGCGGCTATCAATCGGTGATCCGCAAGATCCGCGAATTCGCGGATCTCGGCATCTCGATGTTCTTCATCAACGGCTATCCCCATCTCGAGGAAATCTACCGGCTGGGCGAACATGTCCTGCCGCATTTCCGCGAAGCCGCGGCGGCCGGCCCGGCCAGGACGCTTCAGCCGGTCCTGCTCGCGCACGGCATCGCGCCCGCCGAAGCCGCGGCCTGACCCTATTCCCGATCTGGAAAGAGATATCCATGACAGCCAGTGTTTCGCTCGCCGCCCATCCCGACGTCTCGGTCGCGAAGGCGGCCGAAGGCAGATCCGCCGTCCGGCTGGCGAGCGAGGCGGACGCCATCGCCGCTGCCCATCGGGTGGCCGATGCGTTGCGTCCCATCGCCGCCGACAAGGCCCGTGAGGGGGAATTGCCGCGCGAGCAGCTCGATCTGCTGTTCGGCAGCGGCGTACCCGCCATCGCGGTCCCCAAGGCATTTGGCGGGCTCGGTGCTTCCATCTCGACCATCGTCGAAACGGTGCGGATCATCAGCCATGCCGATGGCAGCATCGGCCAGGTGCTCCAGCTCCACAATGTCATGATCGCCGGCATCCTCGCCTCGCCATCGGAGGAAACCCGCCGTTTCTTCGCGCCCAGGATCCTGGCGGGCGACCGTTTCGCCAATGCGCTGGCCGAAGTCGGCGGCAAGAACAAGCTCGCGCTCAAGACGACGCTGACGCCGCGCGCCGAGGGCGGCTATCTGCTCAATGGCCGAAAATTCTATTCGACCGGATCCTATCTGGCCGACTGGCTTTCGGTGGGATGCGTATCGCCCGATGCGATGCCGGCCTCCGCGATCGTCGCGCGCGACGCGCCGGGCGTGACCGTCATCGACGATTGGCGCGCCTTCGGCCAGCGGTCGACGATGAGCGGCACCGTGATCTTCGAGGATGTCGTCGTGCCCGACCTGTTCGCCCCGGGGCGCCGTGGCCAGACGCGCGCCGGCCTGACGCGTCCGCAGATCCTGCATGCCGCGATCGACACCGGCATCGCCCGGGGCGCGCTCGATTCCGCGATCGACTATCTGCGCAACCATTCGCGCGCCTGGATCGAAAGCGGAGAGGAGCGCATTCGCGACGAACCCCATGTGATCAAGCAGATCGGCGAGTTCGCAGCGGCGGTGCATGCCGCCGAGATCGTCCTTCGCCACGCGGCGGAGGTGTATGACCGGCAGCTCCTCGATCCCGGGAATGAGGCACTGACCACCGAAGCGATCCTGGCTGTGGCGCATGCGCGTGTCCAGTCCGACGCCGCATCGCTGAAGATCGGAGCGGGGCTGTTCGACCTGCTCGGCGCCAGCGCGGTCCAGGACAAATATAATCTCGATCGCTTCTGGCGGAACGCGCGTGCGCACACGACGCACGATCCGATCCGCTGGCGGCTCCATATGATCGGCAATCACGCGCTCAACGATGAAGTGCCGATCGATTTTCCGCTTTCACCCGAAGGACGAAGCCGGTTCCTGGGACAATAAGCGTTCCGAATTCACCACTGGCATGTTGATTGTGCGACAGTATCGCGATCGGGCGTGCATGAATTTACGATAAATCGTTGAAATTCAATGCGCGAGACAATTGGCACAATCGCTGCATAGATAAAGCCGGAATGGCCGGGATAACCCGGCATGACGCAATGAAGGGGACTGACGACGCCGGAAATATGGTTCCGGCGACCGGCGATGCTTTGGCTGGGCCGCGTCTTCCCTTTCCAGGAACCGAAAGGGTGCATCATTGACGAATTCGATCAAGCTGCGGACGCTTTTGCTGGGAAGCGCGATCTGGCTGGGCATTCCCCAGATGCTCCACGCCGCAACGCCGGACGCGACCGATGTCGTGGCGCCGGATGCGGACGCGGCCGACAGTGCCGATCGCGATGCGATCATCGTCACCGGCCGGCGCGACGAAAGCTCGGTGGTGCCGGTGCGGCCGCCCAGCTCGATCTATGGCGTGGAGGCGAGTGTTCTCGATACCCCGCGCTCGCTGTCGCAGATAACGGCGGACCAGCTTGCGACCGACGTGCTCCGGAGCACCGATGATTTCGTCAAATATGCGCCCGGCATCACCCGCGGCGGCGGACAGGGCAATAGCGCGGCGCCCAGCATCCGCGGCATCAATGCCGAAGTCTTCCAGAATGGGCAGCGCATCTACAAGGACGGCAATGACCATCCCCTCAATCTCAACGCCTATGAGGGGGCGGACATCGTCGCGGGGCCGTCCTCGGTGATCTTCGGGCCGTCGAGCGGCACCGGCGGCTATGTCAATTATCTCACGAAAAAGCCGTTCTTCGATCGGCAGCGCACACAGGTGACGGCAGGGATCGGAACCTGGGCGCCGGGCGACAACAGCTATTCGGATTTCAGCCTGACGCTCGACACCGGCGGGCCGATCAACGAGCAGCTCGCCTATCGCGTCAGCATCAAGGGGCAGCGCGGCGGCACCTATTATGCGAATGTCGAGAATAATTATAACAGCTTCTACGGCGCGCTTTCCTGGCGGCCGGCGAACAACATCCGGGTCGACTGGAACGGTTCGTTCGACGACTATTACAACTTCAACATCACGCGCGGCTGGAACCGGCCGACCCAGGCGCTCGTCGACAGTTTCGGCAAGCAATATTATGGCGGACGGGCGACCCCGCTGATCAATTCGCCGGGCGTCGGCATCTGGTCGCCTGTCTTCGCGTCGAGCGATCCCACCGCGGCGCCCGTCGGCTGGCAGCTGCGCACGCGTAACGCACAGGCGCAATATGTGCCCGGTGCGGTGCAGACCACGCCGCTGCCCAGCGCAACGGTGGCGGGCGCGGGCAGCGTGGTCGGCTGGGTCTATGATCCGACCATTCCGGGCAACGGCCTTCGCGAGATCTCGGCCTCGACCGGTTCGGGCCGGCCCGAGGACAAGAACAGCGCCAAGCGCTACATCTCGCAGCTTCAGGTCGGGGTCGATCTGTCCGATCGCTGGAACCTGCTGTGGAGCGGCTATGTCCAGCGTTCGATCAACAACAATGATTCGGTCGGTTCGTTCATCTACAAGAACCGCAGCACGCTGATCGACTCCCGCCTCGAATTCCGCGGCAAGATCACCGGCGACCTGTTCGGCCTGCCGATGGAGCTCCAGTCGAACAGCGGCGTCTCGATCCGCCGGCTGAAATACAGCGCACGCTCCGCCAACAACAATTTCAACTATAATCCGTTCGATCTGACGCTCGATCCGAGCACGCTGACCCCGTCCGCGCTGTTCGGCCTGCCTCAGGCCGATCCGAATTCTTCGGGATCGTGGATCGGCGCGGCGGGCGTGCCGCAACTCACGCCTTATTTCGGTTATATCCGCTTCCCCGCGATGGTGCCGACCGGCGACGGCTATTATTCGGAAATCGGCGGTTTCCCGCCGGCCGGTGCGGTCTACACGTCGAACGGGCATCTCAATCAGTGGAGCCTGTTCACTCAGCAGAATGTCCGGATCGCGGATGTCGTCGGCATCAATCTCGGCGTGAACCTCACCCGGATCGACGCATCGATCAACAATCCGGTCGTGGTCAATCCGGGCGACGTGCGCGGCGATCGGCAGAGCTATACGCTGCCCAGCTATCAGGCGAGCATCTATGTGAAGCCGACCGCCAACAGCACGCTCTATTTCACCTATGACCGGTCGATCGCGGTCAATACCGGCGTGTTCGGCGCGTTCAACGTCTGGGGGCCGGGCAACAAGCTCAATCCGCTCGCCTTCGACAGCGTGAGCGAGCTTTACGAAGGGGGCATCAAGCTCGACCTCATCCCCGGCAAGCTCTTCTCATCCGCCAGCGCCTTCGTCCAGTATCGCGACACCACGCCCGATACCAACGGCAACATCGCCAATGTGCGGATCCGGGGTGTGGAGGCGTCGTTGCGCTATCAGCCGCTCCCCAATCTCGGCGCCGGGCTGAACTTCACCTATCTGAACGCGGTCAACAGCTTCATTGTGCCCGCGGGTTTCTCGCCCTTCGGCTTCTTCGCAGACAATGCGACGGTGTTCGGCGACAGCAACCGGCTGATCGGGCGCACCGGCGGGCGATACGGCGTGCCGGGCGTGCCCAAATATTCATTGAACGGCTTTGTCGATTACCGCCTGTCGAACGGGCTCGGTGCGGAATTGTCCGCCTGGTATACGGGCAAATTCTACACCAATCTCAGCCAGAGCGTGGTCGTGCCCGACGGCTATCAGGCGAACCTGACGCTCTATTATCGCCAGCCCCGCTTCGATCTGGCGATCACCGCGGTCAACATCACCGATCAGCATAATTTCCTGAACGCGTTGACCGGCGGCGAATTTCTGCAGCCGCTGCCACCGCGTTCGATCCAGGCGCAAATCTCGGTGCGGTTCTGAGGAGGGCGGATCACAATGAAGATTCTCTGGTATCTGACCGCGCCCGACGGCCCGTTCCCCTGGGAACCCGAAGGGCGGTGGAACACCGACTTCCGTCATCTCCAGCAACTTGCCGCAACGATCGATCACCTCGGCTATTACGGCGCGCTGCTGGGCACCGGGCTTGGCGACGAGGTGCTGACGGTCTCTTCAGCGATGATCGGGATCACCAAAAGGATGCGGTTCCTGGCGGCGATCCATCCGGGGCTGCTCTCTCCGGTGAAGCTCGCGCAGATCGCGCTGACCCAGGACCGCTTCTCGGGCGGTCGCATGATCTTCAACGTCGTCAACGGCAACGACACCGTGCTGCCGGTGTTCGGCGTCAATTACGAGCATGACGAGCGCTATGATTTCAGCTTCGAATATTGGGATGCGTTCAGACGTTTCTACACCGGGCTGCGCGACGGCTATGACGGCAAATATATCAGGCTGGCGGCGGCGCCGGCCGAATATGGCCTGGGCCGTCGCGGCGTGCGCGAAGCGGCGCTCCGGCCGGTTCAGCCGGGCGGCGTGCCGCTCTGGGGCGCGGGCACCTCGGGGGCGGGCGTCGCGCATTCGATCAAGCTGCTCGACACCTATCTGAGCTTCGCCAACACGCCGCCCTTGCTGGGCGACAAATTCCGTCGTGTGGCTGCCGAGGCGACGACGATCGGGCGGACGCTGGATTTTGGCACGCGCCTCCAGATCATCGTGCGCGAGACCGAGGAAGAGGCCTGGGATTATGCCCAGTGGCTGCTCGATCGCACCCATATCGATTATGCGCGCCAGTCGATCGAGATGCAGCTTCCGCGCGGCGAGACGATCGAAAGCTATCGCAGCCCCGATCCGCAGATCCAGGCCAATCTCGATGCGGTGCGCGCCGGGCGGCTGCCGCGCGCCAGGGATCTGGAAATCTATCCCAATGTCTGGGTCGGGCCGAGTCTGTTCGGCTTCAACATCCTCTCGCCGCTGGCGGGCACCACATTGGTCGGCAGTGCCGAGAATGTCGCGGCACGGCTTCGGGAATATGAGGCGCAGGGCTGCGGCGCCTTCATCCTTTCGGGTTTCCCGCTGATCGGGGAAGCGCATCGCTTCGCCGATCTCGTCTTTCCGCTGCTCGATATCGATCACGGTTTCGAGATTCCCCGGCTCGGGCGCCGCGCGCCGACCCAGATCGCCGCCGAATAGGAGATGCCGCCGATGAACCCGATCGATCGCCGTTCGCTTCTCGCCGGGGGTATCGCGGCGGGCGGCACGATGATGCTGGCCGCCTGTGGCGGTTCCGGTGGCGCAGGCGGGCCGGGGGTGACGCCACGGCGTGGCGGACGGCTGCGGCTTGGCATCGTCGACGGCGATCGCGCGGGCAATCTCGATGCGCACAAGCCGGTGGGGCTTGGCAGCACGATCCGCGGCTTCGCGCTGTACAGCAAGCTGTGGGAATGGTCGTCGCAGATGACGCCCGATCTCGCGCTGGCCGAGGAAGCGGAAGTGACCCCCGACGCGACGGCATGGACAGTCCGGCTGCGCAAGGGGCTCGAATTCCATAACGGCAAGACGATCACCGCCGACGATGTGATCTTCTCGATCCGCCGGCTGACCGATCCGGCGCTCGCCTCTCCCTACGGATCGCTCGTCAACCAGATCGACCGCGACGCGCTGGTGAAGCTCGACGAGCGGACAGTGCGCATTCCGGTGCGCGAGGGCAGGGGGTTCATCGCGCTGCCCGATACCTGGACCAATTTCGGCGGGATCGTTCCGCCCGATTATCATCCGGTGACCAATCCGGTCGGGGCGGGGCCCTATAAGCTCAAATCGGTCAAGGATTTCGTTCCCGGCCAGCGCGCCCTGTTCACGCGCTTCGAAAATTACTTCAAGCCGGGAAAACCCTATGCCGACGAGCTCGAGATCATCGAGTTCAAGGATCAGACGACGCGGGTTGCAGCACTGCTTGCCGGCCAGATCGACATGGCGAACGCGCTGCTGCCCGAACAGGTCGGGCTGCTGCGCAACGACCCGCGTGCGCGCGTGCTCATCTCCAAAACCAATGGCTGGCAGTCCTTCGACATGAATGTCGAGGCGCCGCCGTTCCGCGATGCCCGCGTCCGCGAGGCGTTCCGCCTGCTCGCCGATCGCGAGGATCTGGTGAAGCGCGCATTGCAGGGCGAGGGGCGGATCGCCAACGACCTCTATTCGCCGCATGACCCCACTTTCGATCATGCGATCGCGCAGCGCGCCTATGATCCCGACCGCGCACGCGCGCTGCTCAAGGCGGCCGGGCACGACCGGTTGAGCGTCGAACTCGTCGCCAGCCAGGCTTCGGCGAGCGCGGCGCTCGTCTATGCCGAACAGGCCAAGCGCGCCGGCGTCGATATCGTGGTCAGGAAGGTCGACAATGCGACCTTCACCGGGCCGCAACGGCTCGACTGGAGCTTCAGCGGCGGCGGCGCAATGGGTGCCGGCATGCTCGGCCTGTCCTGGTTGCCGACGGGCCTGCACACCGACGCGCCGACATCGGCCAGCAACAAGACCCATTTTCGCGATCCCGAATTCGGCCGCCTGTTCACCGAGGCGCTGGCCCAGCCCGATCTCGAAAAGCGCAAGGCGATCGTCCATGCTGCGCAACGCATTCAGCACGAGCGGGGCGGCATGATCATCTGGGGCTTTTCCAACACGCTCGACGGCATTTCATCGCGGGTCGGTGGCGTCGAGGCCGAGAATTCGCACTTCCCGACCTGGCGCTTCGACAAGATCTGGCTGTGACAGGAGTAGTTGATCCTATCTCAACAGAGATAGTTCAAAATTGTACAGTGAAACTGAGTCGTGTTAATTAAGTATCCGGATATATGGGATATTTAATCTGGCATAATAATTGCTCAACAGCCTGCGAAACCGCTTGAGATCATCAGGACTATTTGCAGGGGGTATTATGTCTTCAGTTTTGAATTTCCGTATTCCATCGATCGTCGTCGCATCTCTTTCGCTGTCCATGGCGATTGCAGGACCTGCGCTCGCGAACGATGCTTCGGCCCCGGCGCCGGCCGAGGGCACTGCCGCCGATGCGGGTGCGAATGACGACGTCATCCTGGTGACTGCGCAAAAGCGTGAGGAAAAGCTTCAGGACGTTCCCCTGGCGGTGACCGCTGCGAGCGGGGCGTTTCTTTCGAAGCTGGAACTGCGGACCGCGATCGACGTCTCGCGCATCGCGCCCAACACCAATGCCTGGGGCACCGAGAGCCGACAGCGGCCACGCTGGTTCATCCGCGGCATCGGCTCCAACGACGTCAGCAGCAACGTCGTCACCCCCGTCGCGATCTATAATGACGAGGTCTATCAGAATCATTTCTCGCTGCAGGGCTTCCCGCTGTTCGATATCGAGCGGGTCGAGATCCTGCGCGGGCCGGCGGGCACTTTGTGGGGGAAAAACACCACCGGGGGCGCCTTTTCCTTCATTTCGCGCAAACCGACCGACGAGGCCGAGGGTTATGCGCGGGTGACCGTCGGCAATTACGACCAGCGGCTCGTCGAGGGCGCTTTTGGCGGCGCGGTGGCCGACGGTATCTCGGCGCGCGCATCCTTTCTCTACGATCGTCGCGACGGCTTCGCGACCAATGAAGTGACCGACCGGACCGCCGGCGGCGTCAGGGATTTTGCGGCCCGGCTCCAGGTGAAGGCGGACGTCAGCGATACGCTGACCGCGCTGCTCAGCGTGCATTTCCGCGATTATGAGGGCGGCTCCAATCCCGTGCTG
This sequence comes from Sphingobium sp. FW305-3-2-15-F-TSA7, assembly GCF_058787155.1. Classification (NCBI taxonomy): domain Bacteria; kingdom Pseudomonadati; phylum Pseudomonadota; class Alphaproteobacteria; order Sphingomonadales; family Sphingobiaceae; genus Sphingobium; species Sphingobium sp. FW305-3-2-15-F-TSA7. The sequence goes on from NZ_JBYSZM010000014.1 coordinate 99,119, forward strand.
ACCATCGGTACGGCGGCTGGCGGATTGGACGCCTTCGGCTATCCGACCCCGACCGATCGCAAGAAGGTTCGTTACAATGTCGACGCGGTGAACGCGATCGACGCCTGGGGCGGATCGCTGAACCTGCAATGGGATCTCGGCGCGGCCACGCTGACCTCGATCACCGCGCTCGAAAGCGCGGACCGCACTGATTTCACCGATGGCGATTATACCCCCAACGAGATCTCACGCAGCTATGCGGCGACCAATGTCGATCAGGTCAGCCAGGAAGTGCGGCTGACCTCGAACGGCGACACGCGGTTCCGCTGGATCGTCGGCGGCTATTATTTTCACGACAAGCTGAATTCATTCGGCGCGACGGGCACGCTGCCGGGGCCGCTCAATCGGCCGCTCTCCTATTATTACACCCAATATACCCAGAAGACGACGAGCCTGGCGGCCTTCGCCAATGCGTCCTTCGAGATCGTCGACCGGCTGACCTTGAGCGGTGGCCTGCGCTACACGCACGACAAGCTCTCGATCGATCTGCTCTCGCGCCAGGCGATCGCGCCCGTCACGTTCAGCGACACCACCAACTGGTTCCAGCCTTCGTCGATCTCGACGCCGTTCCGCGTCTTCGCCACCCAGAACGATACGCGGAAATGGTCGCGGCTGAGCTATGAGGTGAAGCCCGAATACCGCCCGACCGACGACGTGCTGATCTTCGCGCGTTTCGCCAAGGGATATCGTGCGGGCAATTTCCAGGGGAATATCGCGCCGCCCGCGACCCTGCCCAATGTGATCCAGCCCGAGACCGTCTATTCCTACGAAGCGGGCATCAAGACGAGCTGGTGGGACGATCGCGTGACCTTCAACGCGACCGGTTTCTATTACGATTACAAGAATATCCAGACGACCGTGACGACGCTGATCCCGGCGACGCCGACGACGCCCGCGCAGACGATCTCGCAAGTGCGCGACGCGCAGGGCTGGGTGCGCGGCGCCGAACTGGAACTGGCGGTGACCCCGATCGAGAATCTGCGGCTGACGGGCAATCTGGGCCTGCTCAAGACCCGCTATACCGATCTGGTCAACAATGGCGTCCGGATCGAAGGCAACGAGTTCGCGCGTGCGCCGCATGTCACCGCATTCGTCTCGGGTGAATATCGCGTGCCGCTGGGCGATCACGCGATCGTGCTCGGCACGGACTGGCGGTATAATTCGCTGTTCCGCCTCAACGCGCTGACCCAGAACAACGCCGAGTTCGACGTCCAGCCTTATTGGCTGGGCAATGTCCGCGTGACGATCGAACTGGCGGAGAGCCGCTATTCGGCGACGGTCTTCGTCAACAATGTGACCGACAAGGATTACAAGGTCCACACGCTGCCGGCTTCGAACGGCAGTTTCAAACGCTATCTCGGCGATCCGCGCACCTATGGCGTGACGCTGTCGGCGCGTTTCTGACGCTGCTCATATCTGCGCAGTCCGGTGCTCGGATCTGACCCGAATTCATCAATAGTCGCTGGCGGCGCAGCGTATCCGCGCCGCCAATCCGGCAATTCGCGCTCTGGCACAGACATTGCTGATCAGCAGCGCATCACGCCGGGGCGCCCGCGCCCCTGCCATTCAAAGGAGAACGCGCATGGCGACCGCAGCCAAGATCGACGAAACGCTCAGTCCGCACGCCGAGGCCTTCGCTGAATCCGTCCGGCAGGACGCCGAGCGGATTTTTCGCGCCTATCGCGAAACCGGAACCATCACCGCGAACGGGACGGTCGGGTTCATCGAACGCATTCCCGGCGAGGACAAGCTCGTCTCGGTCAATCTCCAGCACCCCTTCGACGCCGACCGGCCGCTGGGCGTGTCGATCACCGGCCTCGACGGAACGACCTATCGCGGGCGTCCCAATGCCGTGCGCTATCTGAAGGTCTTCAATGCGCGGCCTGAGATCACCTCGCTCAGCCACGTCCATTCGCCGAGCCTGGCGGCCTGGGCGCAGACGCATCGCAGCCTGCCGATCAGCTATGTGCCGGTGCAGCGTTTCCATCTGGCGCGCGAGCTGCCGGTCTATATCGACCGCCGCCAGGACGAGCAGGACTTCATCCTCGCTGCGCTCGACATCAACCCGCACACGCCGGCGATCATTGAGGCGAATGGCGGCGCCACGGTGTGGGGCTGGAAGGGGCTTCGCGACCTCGCAGAGTTCATCCTGCTGCTCGAGGAAGGGGCCGACATCCAGATCCGCGCGGCCGCGATCGGCGGCTCTCGCACCTATGGTCCCGGCGTGCTGCGGCAGCAGTGGAAGATGAGCAAGCGCTACGACGAAGCGCGCGCAGCGGGGCTGCTTCCCGCAACCGATCTCGACTGACGCCATGACTCGCCCGATCAAGCTGCTCTGGTATCTCACCGCCCCCGACGGTCCCTATCCCTGGGCGCCGGAGGGGCGATGGGAAACGGGGTTCGATCATCTGACCCAGCTTGCGGCGACGATCGATCGGCTGGGCTTTTACGGCGCGTTGCTCGGCAGCAGCGCGTTTGAAAGCCTGGCGGTCGCGGCGGCGATGATCCCGGTGACTGAGCGGATGCGTTTCCTGGTCGCGCAGCATCCGGGTGAACTGTCGCCTGCCGTCCTCGCCAAATATGCCCAGAGCTTCGATCATTTCTCGAACGGGCGGCTGTTGTTCAACGTCGTCAACGGCAACGATGCCGGTCTCGCCGCGCTCGGCGTGCATTATCCGCATGACGAGCGCTATGATTTCAGCTTCGAATATTGGGACGCGTTCCGCCGCGTCTATGCCGGCGACAAATCGGGTTATGACGGCAATTTCGTCAAGCTCGCGCCCAGGAACGAAGGCGGTTCGCCGATGGGCGTGTGGGCGGGGCCGTACCAGCCGACGGGCGTTCCGCTCTGGGGGGCGGGCACCTCGGCGCCGGGCGTCGCGCATTCGGTCAAATTGCTCGACACCTATCTGAGCTTTGCCAACACGCCGCCGCTGCTCGGCGAGAAGTTCGCGCGCGTCGCGGCCGAGGCCGCGAAGGTTGGGCGCACGCTCGATTATGGCACGCGGCTTCAGGTGATCGTGCGCGAAACCGAGGAGGAAGCCTGGGCGCATGCCGAATGGCTGTTGTCGCGATCGTCGGTGGAACATGCGCGCCGTTCGATCGAGATGCGGCTGCCGCCGGGTGAGACATTGGCGACGGTCACCAGCCCCGATCCGCAGGTCAGGCGCAATCTGGAGACCGTCCGTTCCGGCCGCCTGCCATCGGCGCGCGACCTGGAAATCTATCCCAATGTCTGGACCGGGCCGGCCTGGTTCGGCTTCGATCTGCTCGGCCCCTCGTCGGGCACGACTTTGGTGGGCAGTGCAGAGAATGTCGCGGCTCGGCTGCGCGAATATGCCGAGCATGGGACGAGCGCCTTCATCCTGTCCGGCTTCCCCCTGATCGCCGAGGCGCACCGTGTCGCCGACCTGCTTTTCCCGCTGCTCGATCTCGACCATGGGTTCGAGATTCCCGCACTGCGTGTCGCCCGTCCCGCCGAACCCGATCAGGTCGGCAGCCGGATGGCACCGAACGCACGCGAAAGGCTGGTCGCATGATCGGCCGGCGCGAACTGCTCATCGGCGGCAGCGTCGCGGGTGCGGGATTGCTGCTGCTGCCCGGTTGCGGCCCGGCGAATGCACCGTCGGACGGCAAGGATGATGGTGTTCCGAAACGTGGCGGGCGCATCCGCGTCGGCACGATCGAGGCGACCCAGTCGGGCAATCTCGACGCGCATGCGCCGATCGGCGCCGGAACCATGCGCGGCTGGGCGCTCTATTCGAAGCTCTGGGAGTGGACGCACGAATGCACGCCGCGTCTTGCGCTCGCCGAGGAATCCGAGATCGCGCCCGACGGGCAGAGCCTGACCATAAGGCTGCGCAAGGGGCTCGAATTCCATCACGGCAAGACGATTGGCGCCGACGATGTGATCTTCTCGCTACGGCGGCTGTCGGATCCGGCGCTCGCGTCGCCCTATGCCGCGCTCGTCGCCTATGTCGACCGCGACCGGATCGACAAGCTCGACGCGCTGACCGTCAGGATCCATTCGAAGAACGGGCAAGGGCTCGTCGCCCTGCCGGAGACCTGGATCAGCTTTGGCGGCATCGTGCCGACCGACTATCATCCGGTGACCAATGTCGTCGGCGCGGGCCCGTTCCGCCTCAAAAGCTTCCAGCCGGGCCAGCGATCGACCTACACGCGCTTCGAAAACTACTTCAAACCGGGCCAGCCCTATGTCGACGAGCTCGAGATCATCGAGTTCGGCGACGACACCTCGCGCGCCTATGCGCTGCAATCCGGCCAGATCGATGTCGCGGACCTCGTCGCGCCCGAACAGGCGCGGCTGCTGCGCGCCAGCCCGGGCGTGAAGGTGATCGTCTCACCCACCAACAACGTCCAGTCGCTCGACATGAACGTCGCGCATCCGGTTTTCCGCGATGTGCGCGTGCGTCAGGCTTTTCGCCTGCTCGCCGATCGTGCCGATCTCGTGAAGCGGGCACTGCATGGTGAGGGTGCTGTCGGCAACGATCTCTACGCGCCGCACGATCCGACCTATGACCGGTCGATTCCGCAGCGGGCGTTCGATCCCGACCAGGCACGCTCGCTGCTCCAGCAGGCGGGCCAGGCCGGCTTGATGCTCGAACTGACCGCAAGCCAGGCCGGCTCCGCCGCCGCGCTCGTCTTCGCCGAACAGGCAAAGCGGGCGGGCGTGACGCTGGCGGTCCAGAAACTCGACGCCGCAAGCTTCAACGGGCCGCTCAAGAACAAGCGCGCGATCAGCACCGGTGGAATCCCCTCGCGCGGTTTCCTGCCGAGCGCGCTGCATTACGACGCACCGACCGCGACCTCGAACCGGACCAACTTCCACGATCCGCGTTTCGGCGCACTGATCAACGCAGCGCTTTCCGAGCCCGATGTCGAGAAGCGCAAGCCGCTGATCCACGAAGCGCAGCGGATCCAATATGATCGCGGCGGCCTGCTGATCTGGGGCTTCGCCCATGTCCGCGCCGCCGCCAGCACGAAGATCGGGGGGATCGCCGCCGAGCAGACCCAGTTCGCGGGCTGGCGGTTCGACGATTTCTGGCGGCGGGGGTGATGGGATCGACGCCCGCATCCATCGTTCCGGAAGCGCCGGTGGTCGACGGCGGGGCGGATATTGTCCTGCCGGTGGAAGTCACCCGGGAGGCACCGGCGGCCGTTGCCGATCGTGGGTGGCGCGCAAGACTGCCCGGCTGGCTGCCCTGGTTGGCGGCCCGGCTCGCGGGTGGCCTGGCCACGATCCTGCTGATCAGCATCATCGTTTTCGGCGCGACCCAGATCCTGCCTTCCGATCCCGCGCGGGTGATATTGGGGCCCGAGGCGACCGAGGAGTCGATCGCCGTGCTGCAAAGCCAGCTCGGGCTCGATCGGCCGATCGCCGTGCAATATGCAAACTGGATCGGGCGCGCAGTCGCCGGAGATTTCGGTGACTCGCTCGACTCCGGCGTGGCGGTCGGCCAGATCGTCGCGGAGCGCTTCGCCAATTCGTTCGCGCTGATGGCGCTCGTGCTTGCCGTCGCGGTTCCGCTTTCGGTGCTTGTCGGCGCTTCGCTTGCCGCCCGCCGCGACAGCCGGGCGGATCGCTATGCGATGACCGGCCTCATCCTGTTCAAGGCATTGCCCGGCTTCATCCTCGCGATCGGGTTGATCATCATCTTCTCGACCTCGGTCCTGCCGATATTGCCAGCGGTCTCACTGCTCGAACCCGGCGTGTCGCCGTTCCTCCAGCCGGCCTATCTGATCCTGCCTGCCGCCACGCTGATCCTCACCGTGCTGCCCTTCCTGGTCCGGCTGGTGCGCGCCAGCGTGATCGAAGTGCTCGAGAGCGACTATGTGACGGCTGCCCGGCTGCGCGGCGTGCCCGAGCGCCGGATACTCTGGCGTCACGCCATGCCGAACGCGCTCGTCCCCACGATCCAGGGCATCGCGATGACAACCCGCATGCTGCTGGGCGGGGCGCTCATCATCGAAGTCGTGTTCAGCTATCCCGGCATCGGCGCCGCGCTCAACGCCGCGATCGAGATGCGTGACATCCCGGTGATCCAGGCCGTCACCTTGCTGCTCGCCAGCGCCGTCGTGCTCGTGAACCTGATCGCCGACGTCGCGACCATGTTCGTCACGCCGAAGATGCGCACCGCCCATGCGCCGGCGCTTCGCCCCGGCGCCCGTGCCGGCTGGAAGCTCAAGGGTGGTGCGGTATGAACCGACGGGGTCGATGGACGGGCCAGCGCCAGATCCGGATCGGCGGCGCCATCCTTGCGGGCGTGCTGCTCTTCGCGCTGGTCGGTCCCTGGCTGGCGCCGCATGCCCATGACGCGCTGGTCGGCCCGACCTATGGCGCGCCGGCTGCCGGGGCCTGGCTCGGGCATGACTATCTGGGGCGCGACGTCTGGTCGCGTGTGCTCGACGGTGGCTGGTCGGTGCTCTGGATGAGCGTTGCGGCCGCGCTGATCGCACTTGTTGCCGGCGTGGCAGTCGGCATGCTCGCGGGCCTTGCGCGCGGCAAGATCGATCAGGCGATCGTCTGGCTGACCGATGTCGTGCTGGCTTTTCCCGATCTCATTCTCGTGCTGCTCGTCGTCTCGATGCTCGGGCGCGAACCCTGGCTGATCGTGCTGACCGTCTCGGTCGCATTCGTGCCCGGCGTCATCCGCCTGGCGCGTGGTGTGACGCTGGGAATCGGCAGCCAGGAATTCGTCGAGGCAGCGCGGATGATGGGGTATCGGCGGCGTACCATATTGGCGCGGGAGATTCTGCCGAACATCGCGACGCCTTTGCTCGTCCATCTCGGCATCATGCTGACCTGGGCGATCGCGATGCTCTCGGGGCTGAGCTTCCTGGGCTATGGCGTCGCACCCCCCGCCGCCGACTGGGGGCTGATGATCAACGAGAATCGCGCGGGGCTGATGGTCCAGCCCTGGGCGGTGCTGGCGCCGGTGGTGCTTATCGCGCTGTTCGCGCTGGGCACCAACCTGCTGGCCGAAGGCGTCGCGCGCGCGACGGCGCGGATCGACGAAGCATGACGGGCGCGATCGCAGTCGTGGCGCCCGCGCCCATTCCCTTGCTGGACGTCCGCGACCTGGCGGTCTCGCTGGCGCCCGGGATCGATATCGTCACCGGCATTTCCTTTTCGGTTTCCGCGGGCGAGATCGTCGGCCTTGTCGGTGAATCGGGTTCGGGCAAGACGACCATCGCCACCGCACTGCTCGGCCATGCGCGGCAGGGTACGCGGGTCACCGATGGCGAGGTGTGGATCGGCGGGCGCGAGATATTGGCGCTTTCGCCAGCCGAACGGCGCATGGTGCGCGGTCCGCTCGTCGCGCATGTCGCGCAGGATCCCGCGACGGCGCTCAATCCGATGATGCGGATCGGCGCGCATCTCGACGAACTGCTGAGCCTCCACGCACCCGATCTCGATCGCGCGGCCCGCCGCGAACGCATCGTCCAGGTCGCGCACGATGTCGGCCTGCCTGCCGACGAACCCTTCCTCAAACGGTTTCCGCATCAGCTGTCCGGCGGCCAGCAGCAGCGCGTGCTGCTGGCGATGGCGTTCGTCCTGCGGCCGCGGCTGATCGTCCTCGACGAGCCGACCACGGCGCTCGACGTGACCACCCAGGCAAAGGTGCTCGCGACGATCCGGCGGATGTGCCGCGATCAGGGCATCGCCGCGCTCTACGTCTCGCACGATCTCGCGGTCGTCCGCGATCTGGTCGATCGGCTGGTCGTGCTTTATGCGGGCCGCGTCGCCGAAACCGCGCGGCGCGACGATCTCTTCCGGCGGCCCGCGCATCCCTATTCCCGCGGCCTGCTGTCGTCGGTTCCCGATGTCGCCGTCCGGCGGCCGCTTGCCGCAATCCCGGGGCATGCCCCGGCGCCCGCCGAACGCGCCGCCGGCTGTGCTTTCGCGCCGCGATGCGACCTCGCGACGGCGGATTGCGCGGTGCAACCGTCGCTCTCGGCCGTTGCGGGCGAGCATCGCGCGGCGTGCCATCATCCGGTCGATTCACCGCTCGTTCTGCCGGCTGCATCCCCGCCGTCCGCTGAACGCGACGCGATCGATGCCCCCCTGCTGTCGATCGGGGGAGCGACTGCCTATTATGGCAGCCAGCAGATCCTGTTCGGCGCCGATCTCGAGCTCTGGCGCGGGGAATGCACCGCCCTGGTCGGCGAGTCCGGATCGGGCAAGACCACATTGGCGCGCGCGATCGTCGGCTTTGGCGAGGCGATCGACGGGCGCTTGCTGTTCGACGGCATCGATCGGGCACTCGATACCGGCACGCGCAGCCGGGATCTGCGCCGGCGGATCCAGTACATCTTCCAGAATCCCTATCGCGCGCTCAATCCGCGCGAACGGGTCGGCCAGATACTGGGCCGGACGGCGCGTCATTTCTTCGCGGTGAGCGCACGCGAGGCGGAGCGCCGCGTCGCCGCCGCGCTCGATCGCGTCGCTCTGCCTGCCACCGTCGCCGCGCGCTATCCGGGCGAGCTTTCGGGCGGCGAGCGGCAGCGCGTGGCGATCGCCCGCGCGCTGATCTGCGAACCGGAGATCCTGATCTGCGACGAGGTGACCTCGGCGCTCGACGTCTCGGTTCAGGCGGCGATCCTCGATCTGCTCGCGGGGCTTGCGCGGGAAGGCCTGACCTTGCTGTTCGTCACCCACGACCTGGCGGTGGTCCGCGCGATCGCCGACCGCGTCGTCGTGCTGCGCGCCGGTCACATCGTCGAACAGGGCAGCGTCGACGCTGTCCTCGATCGCCCTACCGACAACTATACCCGCGCGCTGGTGGCGGATTCGCCCAGCCTCTGGACGCCGGCCGTCAGCCAGCCGTCACTGGTTCTGGCCTGAGGGGCCGGCCTCGCTCCGCACTCCTTCCGCTCTGCTATTGTCATTGCGAGGAGCGTAGCGACGAAGCAATCCAGCGGTCGATGCATCGCTGGATTGCCACGCTTCGCTCGCAATAACGGCAACAGGATTTGCGCACACTCCCGACCTGCAACGCCGCATCGCTGATTTTCCACCAGCGCAGGCCGCTCACTGCGCAAATCGGCGATCGCACAACACCACCCGGCAAACACGTGGCCCCCGGTTTTCCGCGCTTCCTTCCATTTGGCACGGCTGTTGCTCTGCAGGGGATGCGTGACTGAACTCATCCCTGGGGCAATGCGATGGCGATCGAATTTGTGGGCATGGTCTTTCCGCGCCAATGGTCAGAAACCCATGGCGACCGTGGTGGCGGTTTCGACCTCGATTTCCTTCGCTTCCATGCACGCGCGCACGAGAATGCGGGGTTCGATCGGGTCCTGATCGCGAGCGGGCCGGGCGGAGCGGACAGCCTTCAGATCGCGGCCTTCGCGGCGGCACAGACCGAGCGGCTCGGCTTCATGATCGCGCATCGCCCCGCGCTCTGGGCGCCGACCGCCGCCGCGCGCGCCTTCGCGACGCTCGATCACACCACTGGCGGCAGGATCCGTCTCCACGCCATCACCGGCATCAGCGCCGAGCCGATGGAGGGCGATCAACTCTACGACAAGGCCGAACGTTATGCGCGCACCGACGAATATCTCCAGATCGTGCGCCAGACCTGGACCGCCGAGGAGCCGTTCAGCTTCGAAGGCAGATATTTCACGATCAAGGATGCCTTCTCGCCGGTGAAGCCGCTGCAGAAGCCGCATGTCCCGATCTCGTTCGGCGGCGCGTCGGAAGCGGCTTTCCATGTCGGCGTGAAACATGCCGATCTCTACGGCATCTGGGGGGAACCGCTTGCCGACGCGCGCGAGCATATCGGCAAGATCAGGAGCGCCGCCGCCGCGGCCGGGGTGGCGCCGCCGCGCGTCAGCCTTTCGGTCCGTCTGATCCTCGGGCCAACCGAGGAACTGGCCTGGGCCAGGGCGCGCGAGATCCTCGCGGGGATCGAGGCGAACCCGATGTTCCGCCCCGGCGGCCCACGACACGGCAAGCAGAAGGCGGTGGCGTCGGAACGGCTGCTTGCCGCCGCGGCGCGGGGCGACCGGCATGATCGCTGCCTGTGGATGCCGACCGCGAGCGCCGTCGGCGCTTATGGCGACACCACCGCGCTGGTCGGCACCCCCGATCAGGTGGTTGCGGCACTGCTCGACTATGTCGATCTCGGCGTCACGACCTTTCTGAACCGCGGGTACGATCCGCTCTACGACACCGTCGATTACGGCCGATGGATCATTCCGGCGGTCCAGCAAGAGGTCGAGCGCCGCGCGCGGGAGGCGGTGAAGGCCGTCCCCGTTGAAGTGCCAGCCGGCGAGCTCGCCCTCCAGTCCTGACGACCTCGCGAAAGCGACCAAGGCCGAGCGCCTGCGCGGCCGACCAACCCATTCCAGGAGTATCCAATGCGCAAATCGGGTCCATTACTGCATATCCTGCTGACCGGTTCGTCCGCGCTGCTTTTCGCCGCGTCCGCCCAGGCTCAGGAGACGGCGGACGCCGGCGACAGCGGTGCGGGCGACGACACGATCGTGGTGACCGCGCTCAAGCGCGAGACCAGGCTGCAGGACGCGCCCGCCAGCATCACCGCGATCGGCGACTCGACATTGCGCGCGGCGAGCATCGACGGGGTGAACGACCTGACCCGCGCGGTCCCGAGCCTGACCGTCACCGATCAGGGGCCGGGCCAGCGCCGCATCACCCTGCGCGGTATCCGCAGTGCCGGGGATGCGCAGGTCGGCATCTATTACGACGATACGGCGGTATCCGGACCGCCGGGTACGACCAGCGATCCGGGCGGCAGCCAGTCCGATTTCAAACTGTTCGATATCGAGCGGGTCGAGGTGCTGCGCGGTCCGCAGGGCACGCTTTACGGCGCGGGCTCGGTCGGCGGCACGATCCGCATCGTCAATCGCAAGCCGGGTTTCGACTTCGAGGCCAAGGCCGACGTCACCGCGACCACGACCAAGGACGGCGGCGAGGGCTATCAGCTCAACCTGGCGGTCAACGTCCCGATCGTCTCCGACGTGCTGGCGGCGCGCGCCGTCTATTTCCGCCGCGACATCGATGGCTGGGTCGACAATCCGGGCCTTGGGCTCACCGGCATCAATTCGGAAAAGACCGATGGCGGGCGGCTGCTGGTGCGATTCATTCCGGCGAGCTGGCTGACCATCGATGGCGCGGTGCACCTGCAATATAGCAAGGGCGGAGCGAGCACCTGGTCGCCGAGCGCGGGTCCGTACAATGCGGTCAACCGGTCGCAGGTGCCCTATGAGGACAAGCAGCGACTCTACAGCCTGACCGGCAATGCCGATCTGGGCTTCGCCAATCTTGTCCTCACCACCGCCTATCAGGATCGCGACACGCTGGTGACGCGCGACCCCACTTATCTTTTCCGCAGCTTCAAGGGATCGGCCGCCAATTGCCGGACGCATTTCAGCACCGCGGTCTGCGCGACGCCGCAGGGCGTCGCCGCCTTCGACGCCTATGTCGATAGCCTGACGCCCGTCATCTATTACCAGCCCCAGTCGGTGAAGGACTGGACCAGCGAAATCCGCCTCCAATCCTCGGGCAGCGGGCCGTTCCAATGGACGATCGGCGGCTTCTACCAGGATCGCGATTCCAGGGTGCTGTCGGAAGCGCGACGGACCTCGCCCAGCGACGGCAGCCAGATCGACGGCGCCGCGCCGCTGCTCCAGCGCAACGTCACCGACTCGCTCAAGCAGAAAGCGGTCTTTGGCGAGGCATCCTATGAATTCCTGCACGGGCTGAAGCTGACCGGCGGGTTCCGCTATTATGATTATCAGAAGGTCGTCGGCGGCGACACGATCATCGGGCTCGACATATTGCGCACCAGCCCGACGCCGTTCGCGGTCTATCGCAGCAGCCACAATGGCTGGCTCTACAAGGCGAATCTCAGCTACGCGCCGACCGACAATCTGCTGCTCTATGCGCAGGTCGCGAACGGCTACCGCCCCGGCGGCGTGAATCAGGTGCTCGGCCTCGCCCAGGCGCTGGCCTATTCTCCCGACAAGCTCGTCACCTATGAAGGCGGCATCAAGGCCAGCCTGCTCGACGGCGCGCTCGTCGCCAATCTGTCGGGCTATTTCACCGACTGGTCCGACATGCAGGTGAGCATCAACAGCGGCACCTTCGTCTATCTCGGCAATGCCGGTGCCGCGCATATCAAGGGCGGCGAGTTCGAACTGGCGCTGCGGCCACTCGCAGGCCTGCAATTCACCGGCAATATCGCGCTCACCAATGCGAAACTGACCCAAGATCAGGTGCCCGACGGCATCAACCCGGCACCGACCACCGCGCGTGCGGGCGACAAGGTGCCCTTCATTCCCGCCGCGACCTTCGGCGTGTCGGCACAATATGAATGGGCATTGTCGGGCGATCTTCAGGGCCTGGTGCGTGCCGATGCCAGCCATGTCGGTAAATCCTATGCGGATTTCCGTCCCAACTCGATCAACTATCGCCGCCTTGGCGATTATACGCTGACCAACCTGCGAGTCGGCGTGCGGACCGAACGCTGGGGCGCCTATCTGTTCGTGAACAACCTGTTCGACACGGTCGCGCGCGTGGCCGCCGGCAATGTGCTCGGCGGATCGATCGAGACCGTGACGACCGCGGCGCCGCGCACCTTCGGCCTCAATCTGAGCACGCATTTCTAAGCGGTTCGCGAACTGGAGATATCGGACATGAAAACGACCCGTGCCATTGCCGCGCTGATGCTGGGCGCTTTCTGGGGAAGTACCGCGATCGCGGCGCCGCTTGGCGATGCGGAGACCAGGGCGATCGAGCAATCGGTCGATGCGCTCACGCCGCGCCTGTCATCGGTCGCCCAGGACGTCTGGAAACTCGCCGAGATCGGCTTCAAGGAAAGCAGGAGCACGGCGCGCATCCAGAAGGAATTGAAGGATGCGGGGTTCAGGATAGAGACCGGCATCTCGGGCATTCCCACCGCCTTCGTCGCCACGGCGGGGTCGGGCGGGCCGGTGATCGCGCTGCTCGCCGAATATGATGCCTTGCCCGGCCTGTCGCAGGACAGCAGCGCCGAACGCAAATCGGCCGGCGGCATCGCCGGCCATGCCTGTGGTCACAATCTGCTCGGCGCCGCCTCGGTCACCGCGGCGATTGCGCTCAAGAAATGGCTCGAGCAAAGCGGCACCAAGGGCACGATCCGGCTTTACGGCAGTCCCGCCGAGGAAGGCGGTTTCGCCAAGGTCTATTTCGTGCGCGACGGCCTGTTCAAGGATGTCGACGCCGCGCTCACCTGGCACCCGAGCGGCAGCAACAGTGGATCGCAGGGCACGATGCTGTCGATGCTCACCGCCAAATTCAGTTTCCACGGCGTGGCATCGCATGCCGCCGCCGCGCCCGAGCGTGGCCGCTCGGCGCTCGACGCGCTCGAAATCCACAATGTCGCGGTCAATTACCTGCGCGAGCATGTGCCGCAGGAAACCCGGATCCACTACACGATCACCAATGGCGGCGATCAGCCCAATATCGTGCCGGCCGAGGCGGAGAGCTTCTATTATTTCCGCCATTATGACCCGGCGGTGGTCCAGGATGTCTGGAGCCGTGTGAAGCAGGCGGCCGAGGGCGCGGCGCTGGCCACCGGCACCACCGTGTCGGTCGAGATCATCGGCGGCAGCTATGCGCATCTGCCCAACGACACGCTCGGCCGCGTCGTCCAGGCCAATCTCGAAAAGGTCGGCGGCTACAGCTATTCGCCGGCAGAGGCCGAATATGCCCGGGCAATCGCGGCAAGCCTTCCCGGCAAGGTGCCGCCATCGGATCCGGGCAGGATCGAGCCCTATAGTTTCGGGCGCAAGAGCTCGGCATCGTCGGATGTCGGCGACATCACCTGGGTCGTGCCGACCAGCAGCCTGAGCACCGCGACCTGGGTCGGCGGCACCCCGCCGCATAGCTGGCAGGCGGCGTCGGCCAGCGGCACGAGCATCGGCGTGAAGGGCGCGGTGGTCGCGGCCAAGACGCTGGCGCTGGCGGGCGCCGAACTGTTTCGCAGCCCCGACACGCTTGCCGCTGCAAAGGCCGAGTTCGAGAAGAGCCGGGGCGCAGGCTTCGTTTACAAGCCCCTGCTCGGAGACCGCGCGCCGGCGCTCGACTATACCGACAAGCCATAAGCGGCGGGCGGCGAAACACTCAAGGTGCGCCGACGAACCCATTCGGACGGCGAACCGCGCGGAAAGGATCGGAGAGCATGGCGAAGGCGGAGCGCGGTGGAGAGCCGCTGGAGCGGATCTGGATCACACGCTGTCCGGTGCCCGCCGCGTCGGGTGTCGCCTGGTCGCTGGGATGGCTCACCGAGGAATTCGCGCGCGACGGTATCGATGTGGCGTGGGAACGCGAGGATCGGATGCGGATCGTGCGTCCCGACGGCGCACATCAATCGAAAGCGGTGTTTCGCGAAGGCGGCAATATCCAGGCGCTCGCCGCACGCGCGCTCGGTGCGCCGACCCGGGTCATCGGGCTGACCTGGATCGACGAGCGACAGGCGATCATGGTCCGGCCAGGGTCGCAGATCTTCGAACCCAGGGACCTGAAGGGGCTGCGCGTCGCACTTCCCGCCTATGCGGACACGCGCGGCAACAGCATCGTGCGCGGCATGTCGCTGCACGGCATCAAGAACGCGCTGGCGCTCGCCGGGCTCGACCTGCGCGACGTGCGCTTCATCGACGTGCCCGCCCCACGGGTCGATTTCGAGATACCCGAGGGCATGCAACGGATCTGGGCGGGGCTGGACCGGCTGGCGGACGGCCGGGTCGACGCGGTCTATGTCAAGGGCGCGGCGGCGGCGGAGGCCGCGCAGCGCCTGGGCCTGGTCGTCGGCGTCGATCTCGACGTCTATCCAAGCCGGTTCGCGCGGATCAACAATGGCACGCCAAGGCCGATCGTGGTCGACGAATATCTGATCGAGGCGCATTTCGATCTGGTCGTCCGCTTTCTGTACCAGACGCTGCGCGCCGCCGATTGGGCGGCGACGCACCTCGCCGAGCTCAAGCCGATCCTCGAACGCGAGACATTGGCCGGGCCCGCGGGCGTGGCCGAGGCCTATCGCAACGATTTCCACCGCTCGCTTCACCCCGACATCTCGGCCGAACGGGTCGACCTGCTGCGGATCCAGGAGGAGTTTCTCCGTCTCCACGGCTTTCTCGAACATGCGGTCGATATCGATGCCTGGGTCGACCGCCGCCCCCTCGACGCCGCGCTCGCTCTCAGGACCGCGCGCAAGGTGGCGTAATGGGCTGCCGCCGCTGACCTATCACGTCATTCCGGCTTTCGCCGGAATGACGAATAAACGGAATGCGCACCCCGGCCGACAAGCCAGCTTTGCCCTTGCCAAGCTTTTTCTACTAAAGTGATTGAGAAGAATCTGCTATTCCGAATCCAAGGCTTCGGAGGCGATATGACGGCAACAGCGCCGAACGATGCGCCCGACAGGGACACGGGCATGAAAGGGACGGGCGAGGGCTGGCCAGGCGCGCCACGCGTGCTGTCGCTCGATCGCGACGGCGCCAACTCGCTGACGATCCGCGCCCGTGCCTTCGTCTTTTCCGATCCGCGCTCGCGTGCGCTGATACCGCTGATCGAACGGACGGCGCCGAGCGATGCGACGATCCTGGTTACCGGCGAGACCGGCACGGGCAAGGAGCTGGTCGCGCGCTATGTCCATCGCCTCAGCAAGCGCGCGCATCAACCCTTCGTCGCGATCAACTGCGGCGCCTTTTCCGAGACGCTGATCGAATCCGAACTGTTCGGGCATGAGAAGGGCGCCTTTACCGGGGCCGCGGGCATGCGGGCCGGATGGTTCGAGGCCGCCAATGGCGGCACGCTCTTTCTCGACGAGATCGGCGATCTGCCGCTCGCGCTTCAGGTCAAGCTGCTGCGCGTGCTTCAGGAGCGCGAGGTCGTCCGGCTCGGCTCGCGCCAGGCCGTGCCGCTCGACATCCGGCTGATCGCCGCCACCAATATCGACCTCGGCAAGGCCGTCGCCGCCGGCCGGTTTCGCGAGGATCTTTTCTATCGGCTCCAGGTCGTGTCGCTGCCCTTGCTCCCTTTGCGCGAGCGGCGGGCCGACATCCTTCCGCTCGCGCGCCATTTCCTCGAAATCTATGGTGATCGCATCAAGGCCGAGCGGCTGGACCTCAGCCCGACCGCCGAGGAGGCCCTGTTCGCCTATTCCTGGCCGGGCAATATCCGCGAGCTCGAAAATACCATCCATCGCGCGACGCTCACCAGCCGCGACGGCCTGATCGAGGTTCCCGATCTAGGGCTGGCATCGGCCATATCATGGGACAGCGCGCCGTCGCATGATGCCGCCGGCAAGAGCCTGGAGGACCGGCTGGTGCCGCTGGTCGCGGCCTTTTTGAAGGAAGAGCAGGCCGACCTCCTGGATCGCCTCGTCGCCGCGACGGTGCGCACGGCGCATGGCGCAAGCGACGGAAACCAGATCCGGACGGCGGCGGCGCTCGGTGTGACCCGCAACGTGATCCGGACTCACCTCAAGAATTTCGACCTGATCTGACGCGCACGCGCGCCACGCAGATATCAACAGCGATGCGCAGATCTGTGCAGCCTCACGGCGTTCGCGCCCATTGCGAACCGCGGATTCGTGCGGGATCTGAACTGGCATGGCCTTTGCGGAAAGGGACGCAGGGCCTGTTCGGGCCTGCTGAACGAGAGGAATTGATCCCATGGCCACGCAACTCGCTCCATCCCCGCAATCGGCGCCGTCGGAAATCTGGTTCACCCGCTGCCCTGTGCCGACCGCGACGGGGATCGCGTACAAGCTCGGATGGTTGGAGGATGAATTCGCAGCCGAAGGGATTCCGGTGCGCACGCTCCAGGAATCGGGGCCCGAACTGGGCCGGCATCATTATGACCATCGCCTGCCGACGCTCATCCGCGAAGGCGGCAACATGCTGTCGATCGCGGCGCGCGCGCAGGGGGAGCCGACGCGTCTCGTCGGGCTGACCTGGATCGAGGAAAGCCAGGTCATCCTTGTCCGGCCGGAGTCGGGCATATCGAGCGCCGCGGATCTCAAGGGCAAGCGGCTCGCGCTTCCGGCCTGGACCGCACATGAGATTCCCAGCCATGTCCGCGGGACGAGCATCACGCGCGGCATGTCGCTCCACGGATACAAGGGTGCGCTGGCCTCGGTTGGCCTGACTTTCGACGATGTCGATTTCGTCGAGGTGCCGGGCACGATCCGCAATATCGGCGGGAGCGGGCGCGACAGCCAGCCGGGCCGCGACAGGCTCGACCGGATCTGGGCGATCGATGCGCTTGCCGACGGACGGGTCGACGCCGTCTACGTCAAGGGCGCGGCGGCGCTCGACGGTGCGCGTGAAGCGGGTGTCGTCGTTGGCATCGATCTCGACAGGCTTCCCGACCCCCGGTTCCGCGTTAATAACGGCACGCCGCGGCCGATCACCGTTCACCAGGATCTGATCGACAATCATTTCGATCATCTCGTCCGTTTCCTCGCCGCGACGCTGCGCGCCGCCGACTGGGCGGCGGACAATGTCGACGAACTGCGCGGCTTTCTCCAGTCGGAGACGCGCGGCAGCGTCGAATCGGTGATCAGCGCCTATGGCGAGGATTTCCACCGCACCCTGCACCCGACGCTCGATGTCGACCGGCTGGAGCTGTTCGAACAGCAGAAGAAATTCCTGCTCGTCCACGGCTTCCTCGACGCGGATTTCGATCTTTCGTCCTGGGTGGACGAACGGCCGCTCGCGGCGGCCCTGGCGCTCGTGCACGGCTGACTCCGGCGGGCGCTTGGCTGGGTTCGGTGATAGGCAGGCGCACTGCACGTGCCAGATGCTCTTCGTCCATCACCATGGCGCCGGAATGGCCTTGTCATAAAGGACCGGTCCGGCGGTTCCGGGCATTGATGAAGCCGGTAAGCGTCGATGCATGTCAGCGAAGGTGCGCAGTCCGTCCTCATCGGATGACATCGCGATCACATGTACATGGTTGGACATCAGGCAATATCGGCAGATCTTTGCCCGGGCGCTCGGCGACTTCGCCAAGGAGATGCAATGCCTCGCGTCTCACCGGCTGTGGGTTTGGCATCGCGTTGACGAACTGAGTGCTCGCATCCGTGATCCTGCTGCGCGTGGGAATTTGTGCTCGGACGACGGACAGCGATATGGAATGGCGGCGGCGGTCTTGAAGCGTAACGATTTGACGATAGGCCGAAATTCGGTGTTTAAAGAATTGATGCACCGACGCACCAAACATCTTCTTTTCGCCGCCCTGATCGTGGCACCGCCGGTTGCGGCACAGGAAGCGGATGAGGCGCCGCAACCGCCGCCGCCTGCACGTTGGCTGGGCTCGGAGGATTATCCCGTCGCTGCGATCCGTGCGGGGGCGGAGGGCAGTGTACGTGTCGAGTGGAAGATCACGGTTCTTGGCTTCGCCACTGATTGCAAGGTCGTCCAGTCCAGCGGCAATGCGGATCTGGATGCCGCGAGCTGCGATACGATCATGCGGCGCGCGCGTTATACGCCGGCGATAGACCAATATGGTATGCCGATCGAATCGCGATCCAGCCGCACAATCAAATGGGTGCTGCCGAAATAGCGGCTGAGGTGCTGTCAGCCTTACGCGAACCGCTCTCCAGTTGGCGGAACTCGGTCTTTGAATTTGGCGGCCTAGCTCGCAAGGATTTGCCACTCGGCCAATGCGGCTGAGCGGCGCTCTTTGTACGTTTGCCGATCGACGAGATGGCGCTTGCCTTAAAACGCTCACCCAGGGGGCCGATTCTTGAGAATTCGGCCCGTTTTGAAGGGTTTGGCGGTGCTGTCAGTCTAACGCGAACCGTTCTCCACATGGCGGGGCTGGGTCTTTGAAGCTGGCAGCCTAAGGCGCCAGGTTTTGCCACTCAGCAAGGGCAGCTGAGCGGCGCTCTTTGTAGGTTTGTCGGTCGACGAGGTGGCGTTCCAGATTGAAGTGGTTGTGGAGATTGGCATGGACCGATGCGAACTTCTGCAGGCTCTTCATTTTTCGAAACCTGAGCATCGCCCGCACCCTCCTGCGCAGTGGCAAATGACTATTTTCGACCCGGTTGTTCGCCCACCTTCCAATCTCTTGTTTGTGGCGGTTTCCAAGCTCACTCATAACGGCACCATATGATCGCAGCCCGTCGGTCGTGATCGCCTCAGGGCTGCCGTGCCGTTTTAGGGTCTTCTTCATGAAGGTCAGCGCAGCGGCTTTATCGCGGGTTTTGGTGACGTAGCTCTCGAGCACCTCGCCCTCGTGATCGACCGCCCGCCAGAGGTAGACCATCTCGCCGTTGATCTTAACGTACATCTCGTCGAGGTGCCATCGCCAGTGGCGAAAGCCCCGCATCCGGCTGACGCGCTGGCGGCGGATATCGCCGGCGAACATCGGACCGAACCGGTTCCACCAGTAGCGCACCGTCTCGTGGCAAAGGTCAATGCCACGCTCGAAAAGCAGATCCTCGACGTTCCGCAACGAAAGCGGGAAGCGGACATACATCAGCACCACGAGCCGGATCACCTCGGGTGACGAGTTGAAACAGCGAAACGGGCTAGGCGGCTTCGCCCTGGATCTGCGAGTCATTCCCGCCTGCTAACAGCTGCCTCATTGGTCTGACAGAGCCGTCACGAGCAATGCGGCCCATCTCGCCGGGCTGCTGAAATCCTCACCTTATCCTTGAGCAGTCGCTTTTCGCGGTCCTGGACGCCTAGTCGATCCAGAGACCATGCGCCCGATGCCAGTCCTCAAGCGCGTCTTCGGGGTATTCCTCGAAACACTGATCCTGCGGGCCGATCTCCGGCTCGACCCATGTCGCCTTTGACGAGAACATCATATGGACGAGCGACGGCGGCTTCGGCAGTTCGGTATCGATCGCCGATGCGAAGGGATGGACGAGCTCGGGATATTCCGGGCTGAAGACCCATAGCGCGCTCGCGCATCGCGCGCAGAAATGCCGCTCGCCCGTGCTGACGCGGCACCCGCCATGCCCGTCGTCGAGCTTCGCGTGAAATACGCTGGTGGCGCCTTCGACCTCCAGCGTCCGCATGTCGGCGTGGAGATTGATCGCATATCCACCGCCGCCGGCGGTCTTGCGACATATCGAACAATAGCAGCGCATGAACGGCACGGGGGCATGGCTGTCGGCTGAGAACCGCACGCTGCCGCACCAGCACGATCCGTTGAGCTTCATGGGCATGGCAGCTCCTTTCGGGGGATGTCACCGCATTATGGACGGTAGAGGGTTGAATTTGGAGGCCGGGCTAAAGTTCCCGGATGCGATGGCCGCGTGCGTCGTGGTTCATACGGCATGGCGTATGTTGCGCCGCACAATCCAGGCCCCCATTCTGACTTCAATTGGCAGAGAAGAAATAACCGATTGCTCTTCGCCCTTGCCGGGTCTCGATCACCGGAAACAGGCGCTGTTCAGCACATCCTCAGCTGCCCGCTTCAATATTGACCGGTGGCGCCAGCGGATTAACGTCCTTCGGCTTGGGATCGCCTTTTTCGACACGCTTTGCGGCATTCGAGGTTTCTTTGTCGGTACTGTCCGAAGCGGTTTTGGATGCGCTTTTTTGGGGCGTAGACGTACTTGGGTCGGTCATATGGATCTCCGCTTGGATGCTGCGGGCCGAAGCGCCGGCAGCGATGACTTCATCGAGCCCAATGGTGTCGGGCCGGAACCGTTCTGCGCTTTGTATGTTGCCGGCATTTCAGGCCTCCTATTTGCATAAGGAGAACAATTTAGACGACAATAGGCTCCTCATATTGCCGCTTCGAAGACCTCGGCAAACAAGGTGCACCAGTCCGCCCATTGCTTTTGCGTCGACAGCAGATCCTGGCGAATCTCGATCTCGGCATAGCGGCGGTACGCGCCATAGGCATGGCGCGGGATCGTGTAATCGGTCGAGTCCATCCGGTAGGGCTGGTTGTCGCCGACGACGAGGGCGTCCTGCATGCCCAGAAGCCTGAGCAATTCTTGCGCAAATCTGGCGTCGCCATCGGCGTGGAGAATGCCTATCTGCCATGGCCTTCGTCGCTTATCCATCACCGGCGTGAAGCTGTGGAGGGCGATCAGGATCGTGGTGCGCCCATCCTTGTCCCTTCGCGCAAGTTCCGTCGCGATGGTGTCATGATAGGGGCGATGGATTTCAGTATATCGCGCGGTCCGCTCGGTTTCATCGCAATTCGCATTGCCGGGGATCGCAATCGCATCGCTCGTTTCGATGATCGCATCGGGCCGGGCGGGGTCGCGATTGCAGTCGATGACCAGTCGCGAATAGGTTTGGCGAATGAAAGGCGCATCGAGCGCGACCGCAAGTGTAGCGCCCAAGGCGCCGACACCGATGTCCCACGCGATATGCTTCCGCAGATCGGCCTCGGCGAGACCAAGCGATCGAAGCCCGGAGGGAATCGCATTTCCGGCATGATCGCCCAGCAGCAGGAACGATGAGCGCCCGCCGGGGTTGATGACGGTGACGGCCGGTGGATCGCCGGCCGACAGGAGCGACTCGCCCGTTTCGCTCATCATGCACGGACCTCCAATGCCACTGCTGAACCTGTCCCATGTAACCAGATACAGCTATCGGCAGCCAGTCGCGTTCGGCGAACACAGGATCATGGTGCGCCCGCGCGAGAGTTACGACCAGCATCTTCTCGACGCCTCCCTGCTCATCGATCCGCCGCCATCGGATCTGCGCTGGCTCCAGGACGTGTTCGGCAATTCGGTCGCGATCGCGACCTTCGATCGCCGGGCAAAGACACTCATATTCGATAGCCGGGTCGTCGTTCGCCACGACCCCGCCGAGGTGCAGAATGTCAATATCGAGGATTATGCGCGGCTTTATCCCTTCACCTATTCCTCGGAAGAAATGCCCGATTTGTTGCGCTCGATCGAGCGGCAGCATCTCGATCCGTTGCGGGAGATCGACACATGGGCGCGGGGGTTCCTGGAGCCCGACGGTTATACCGACACGCTCGCGCTCCTTTCGTCGATGACCGAGACGATCAAGCGAGACTTCACTTATGTGTCCCGCCCGGAAAAGGGCACGCAGACGCCGATCGAAACGCTGAGCCGGCGCAAGGGCACCTGCCGGGACTATGCCATGCTCATGATCGAGGCGGTACGCGCGCTCGGCTTCGCCGCTCGGTTCGTCTCGGGATATGTCTATAACCCCACTGTCGCGGACCATCGAACCGGCGGCGGCAACACTCATGCCTGGGTCCGGGTCTATCTGCCGGGTTCGGGTTGGGTCGAGTTCGACCCCACCAACGGCATCGTCGGCAGCCGGGGATTGATCCGGGTTGCGGTCACGCGCGACATTTACCAGGCAGTCCCGATCTCCGGAAGCTGGATCGGCTTTCCCGGCAGCTTCCTCGACATGACGGTGACCGTCGATACCCGGGTCGAGGCATCCGCTCCCATTTCTCCCACCGCCGAAACCGGCGCCCGAAAGCCCCAGACATGCTGATTCGCGCAGGCTATGAGATCCGATATGATACGGAGGTCGCGACGCCGATGATGGCGATGCTGAGCATTCATCCGTCACGTCACAAAGACCTGAAGACCCCGCACCGCATTACGGCATCTCCGGATATCCCGATCTACGACTATCTCGATGCGTTCGGCAATGTGTGCACGCGGGCGACCGTGCCGCCGGGCGGCCTCAGTCTCGCCTGCGATTTCACGATCGAGGATGACGGATTGCCCGATATCGCGGCGCCCGATGCCATCCAGCACGCGGTCGAGGACCTGCCCGACGATGTACTGATCTTCCTGCTCGGCAGTCGTTATTGCGAAACCGACCGGCTGTCCGAAACGGCGTGGGCGCTGTTCGGCGCCGTCGAGCCGGGCTGGGCGCGTGTCCAGGCCATCGCCGACTTCACCCACAATCATATCGAGTTCGGCTATCATCATGCGCGTGCCACCAAGACGGCATGGGACGCGCATCAGGAACAGACCGGCGTGTGCCGGGACTTCGCGCATCTCGCGATCACGCTGTGTCGATGCATGAATATCCCGGCGCGCTATTGCACCGGCTATCTTGGTGATATCGGCATGCCGGTGAGCGATGTTCCGATGGATTTCTCGGCTTGGTTCGATGTGTATCTTGGCGGCGCATGGTACAGTTTCGACGCGCGCCACAACAGGCCGCGCATCGGCCGCATCCTCATGGCACGCGGCCGTGATGCCACGGACACGGCGCTCACCACCACATTCGGACCGGCACGACTGGTGGGGTTTGACGTGCATACGGATGAGGTGGTGGCCGCATGAACCAGACCAATGCACCCGATCCGCTGCTCGACGAGAGCGATCTTCGCCTCGGCGCGCCCGATTTCGGGCGGATCGATTCGACGCAGTTCAAACCCGCTTTCGAGCAGGCTATTGCCGAAGCCGCGGTCGATATCACCGCGATCGCGGCCAACCCCGAGCCTGCGACTTTCGAGAACACGATCGCCGCGCTCGAACGCTCGGGTACGCGCCTGGCGCGCGTGCGCCGGATTTTCGGGACGATTGCCTCGGCACAAAGTGATGAGATTATCAGGGCCGTCGAGCTGGATATCGCATCCATGCTGACCCGTCACGCCACTGAGGTTTCGCACGACATAGCGCTTTTCAGGCGCATCGAGGCGGTGTGGGGCAATCGCGAAGACCCGGCGTTGGACACGACGCAAAAACGATTGATTGAGGATTATCACCGGGGTTTCGTGAATGGAGGCGCCAGGCTGGGTGAAGCGGACAAGGCGCGTTTCGCGGCGATCGACCAGCGGCTTTCCGCCCTATCGACGCACTTCGGCCAGAATGTCCTAGCCTGCGCCGCCGGCTGGGAATTGTATCTGGACGATGCCGATCTGGACGGCCTGCCCGAACCGATGAGGGTGGCTGCGGCGCGGCGCGCAGAGGGACGCGGCCATGCCGGAAAATTTCTGATCACGCTCGATCGCGGCGACGTGGAGGGTTTCCTGTCCTTCGCACGGCGCCGCGATTTGCGCGAGACGATCTGGCGCGCCTTTGTGAGCCGCTGCGATGGCGGTCCCTACGACAATAATCCGATCATCGACGAGATGCTCGCCTTGCGCGCGGAGCGGGCGAAACTGCTCGGCTATGCCACCTTCGCCGACTATGTCCTGGTCGATAGCATGGCGACGACGCCCGATGCCGCGGAGGCACTGATGTTGCGCGTCTGGGCACCGGCGATCGAAAAGGCAAAAGGGGAAGAGGCCGAACTCGGCCGCGCGGCGATGGAAGCCGGCGATGATATCGCGATCCAGCCATGGGACTGGCGCTATTATTCGGAAGTCATCCGCCGCGACCGATACGCGCTCGACGGCGGCGCGGTGAAGGAACATCTGACGCTCGATCGCGTCCGGGACGCCGCCTTCGAAACGGCCGGCAAGCTCTACGGCCTTCGGTTCGAACGCAGCGAAGACCTGGCCGGCTGGCACGCGGAGGTCAGCGCCTGGGCCGTCAGCGAAGCCGATGGGCGGTCACTCGGACTGCTCTTCACCGATTATTTCGCGCGCGCCGAAAAACGGGGTGGAGCCTGGATGGGATCGCTTCGGGTTCAGGAGCGGCTCGACGGCGCGGTGCTTCCGATCGTCTATCTGGTCGCCAATTTCGCGAAAGCGCCGCCGGGCTCCGACACCGGCCTTTCGATCGACGAGGCGCGAACGCTTTTCCACGAATTCGGCCATGCGCTGCATGCGCTGCTGTCCGACGTTATTTATCCGAGCCAGGCCGGGACCGCAGTCGCACGCGACTTCGTCGAATTTCCCAGCAAGTTTATGGAGCATTGGATCGTTGCGCCCGAGACGCTGTCGACGCTCGGGCTTCCTCTCGCGCTGATCGAGGCGATCGGACGGGCCGACGATTTCGGCCAAGGGTTCGCGACGGTCGAATTTCTCGCATCCGCGATCATCGATCTCAGCCTTCATCGGCGGCAGGATATCGCTGGCGCAGCCAGCGAGTGCGCCGCCGATATTCTCGGCGAACTCGGCATGCCCGCGACAATCGCGCCGCGCCAAGGGCTCACTCATTTCACGCACGTCTTCGACGGCGGCTATGCAAGCGCCTATTACAGCTATCTCTGGTCGGAAATGCTGGATGCCGACGCGTTTTCGATCTTCACCGCGTCGGGTGACATTTTCGATCGCCAACAGGCAATTCGGTTCCGCACAGAGGTTCTCGCGTCCGGCAACAGCCGCGATCCGATGCTATCCTTCAGGGCGTTTGCAGGGCGAGATCCCGATGAGACGCCCCTGTTGCGCGAGCGGCAACTCGTCTGACCATCGCGCGCCTTCCAGAACTGGTCATCGCATCAGCCCTGCAGCGCGTAGTGCATCCTCGATGATCGCGCGCACTGGTTCTCGTGACCTGGCGGGTTCCGTCGTCGTCGGTGGTTCGATCTCCGGCCGCGGCAGGTGTATGGTTGGCACTGGCTGCAAGGCAAACTTCGGATCCTGCACCGGGGGCTGGCTGGCGGGCTTGTGCTTGGAGCTATTGCCTACCCCCCAGAAGGCGGCAATCTGCCGGGTCGAAGAGATGCCGACTTCGAGCATAAAGGGGCCGGGCTTTCCGCAAGCGTCCGGACCGCGTGTGTCGAGTGGCGTGCCATGGCCCATTCCAATGATCGTCATCTGTTCGATGACGGTCATGCCGTCGCTGTTGGACCATGATCGGCGGACATGGTCGCGGCCATGTTTCAGCGAAGACGGTTCCGCTGCCACGCCATGGAGCAGCCGCCATTGTTCGACGATCCTGTCGCCATTGGAGGGATGCACGGTTGCATCGGCAGTGCCTTGCCAGACCGAAATGGCGGGCCAGTGACCCTTGTGTCCGGAGGCTTCGCGGACCAGTGAGGCAAGTTGCGCTTCGGAAGGATATCCCTGCCCGGCCATGCGCGAGAACGCATCGGCGACAGAGGTTGTGCAACCATATGGGAGTCCGGCGATGATGGCGCCGCCCGCGAACAGTTCGGGATAGGTCGCCAGCATCACCGAGGTCATCGCGCCGCCCGCCGAAAGTCCGGTGATGAAGATTCGGTTGGGATCGATATCATGTGTCGCGACCATCGCGGCGATCATCTGACGAATCGACAGGGCTTCGCCCATATCCCTGCGGCTGTCCGCAGGCGAGAACCAGTTGAAGCAGAGGTTCGCGTTGTTGGCGCGCTGCTGCTCGGGAAGCAGCAATGCCAGACCCAGTTCGTCAGCGAGCTGCGACCAGCCCGCGCCCCGATCATAGGCGGCCGCCGATTGTGTGCAGCCGTGCAGGATCACAACAAGCGGTGCACCCGATGGTAGATCTTTCGGAACATAGCTGCGGGCGCGCAACGCACCCGGATTGGAGCCGAAGGTGGCGAGGTCGCTCAAATGATCCGGGCTGGCATCCACCGCCGCCAGTCCTTTGGCGCGTAGCGCGGACAATCGAATGATCGTTGAACCACGTCGTGTCATGCAATGTCTCCGGTTGCGACGAGAGCATCGCAATTCGAAAACGCGCACCGCGTCCGGAACGTTGCTGCGCCGCACAATAAAATCAGTTGCCGTCGAAGCGACCGGTTCAATCCGGGCCAACGGGCCGCGATGAGGGACATTGATCGAGCCGTCGGCGTTCAACCTGCCGCGAAGGTCGATTTGGGAACATGCGTGATCCGGCAGGCCAGATCGGCCTCGCCCGACGCGACGACATAATGATCGCCCGCATCGGCGATACCGGTCGTGAATACCACATCGCGCAGATACATCTGATGCTCGATCGGCTTGGTGAGTTCGGAATTAGGCTCGAGCAGGGCGCGATGGTCGGTGCGCAAGACCCGGCTCGGATCATCGCGGTCAAGCAGCGACCAATAGGTACGGTAGATGCCGACGATTTCCTTGGGTTCGACGCCATGCCATAGCGACAGCCAGCCCTCCGGCGTCAGGATCGGCGGCGTGCCGCCGCCCATGCGCGCAGTCGCGACCGTGCCCGAATGGGGACGGATGCCCGGATTAATATGCGGCTTCCAGTGCAGCGCGTCGGGTGAGGTCGCCAGGTTGATCGACGGGCCGGCACGCCATTCGCTTCCGGGCGGATAGGCGAAATAGATCGAGCCGAGCGGCCGGGTCTGCGCCCAATATTGGCCGTCGATCAGGCCTTCGAAGATCAACATGTCCTTGTTCTGGTGATCGAGCACGATCCCTTCGAATCGCCAGTCGAGCGCGTTGTCGGAACTGTACAATGTGGTCGAGTGCCGTTCGGGGCTGACCGAGCAGGTCGTCATCCAGTAATGTCCTTCGACCCGACTGATGCGCGCATCCTCGACACCATAGCATTGCACCACGTGGCAGGGCGCGACCGCCCGATCGTAATGGATCGCGATCATGTCGAGCCCATCGGGAGTCAGTTCGACAGGCAGCAGCCAGGACAGGGAGGTCAGCGCCATCACCGTCCATCCACCACCGGGGATGGTGAACTTGCGCGGGTCTGCGGTATCGACGGCTTCGAGCGGCCAGGCGTCGAGCAGATATTTGCCGTCGGCCCAGCGTATCGCGTGGACATGGCCGTCATGCACCGGAGTGCGTAGCGCCTCGGCGACGCGGACCATCATGAGAAGATTGCCGTTCGCCAGGCGTGTCAGCGCCGGATTGAATGCGCCCAGCACATAGGTTTCGGCATCGAGATGGCCGACGAGTGGCGAGCGCGAAAGATCGATATCGTCGGGAAGGAGGACCAGCCGATCGACGGCATAATCGCTCATGGATGTTCCAGCCGTGTTTCGACCCGCATCAGCGATATCGCTGCGCGCCGCGGCTGTGTGAGCATGAAATGCGTGGCGACCGCGATATCCTCGGCACGCAGCATCCTGTGGGCATTAATCAGCTCAATCTGCTTTTCAGGCGGAAAGTCGGGATATTGGAAATCCGCACCGGTGAAGCCGGGCTCGATCAGCCCGACCTTGATATCCTGTTCGGCCAACTCTTCGCGCAGCGATTTGGCGAAACCCTGGATGCCGGACTTGGCTGCGACATAGATTGACGAGCCGCCCTTGCGCGAGACTGCTGACATCGATCCGATCAGGACGATGTCGCTGCCCTGCTTCATCCGTGCAGCGGCCTTCTGGCTGGCGATCAGGTAGGCGGTAAAGTCGGTTTCTATCTGGTAGCGCGTGTCCCTCTCTTCGGTCTCGCCCAGTGCGTCGGCGGGAACGGCCGCGTTGATCACGGCGATATCGAGACCGCCGAGACAGGCGTCCGCCGCGGTGTAGAAGCGGTCGATATCGCCCGATTTGGCGAGATCGACGGCGATGCCGTCACCTTCGCCAACCTGCCGGATGCGCGTGAGCGCATCATCGAGATGCTCGGGCGTTCGTCCGCAGACGAAGACCTTCACGCCTTCGCTCGCCAGCAAGACGGCGATCGCGCGCCCTATGCCGGTGGTGCCGCCAGTGACGATCGCCCTGCGGCCCTCAAGTGATGGCTGTTCGGTATGCGCGTCCTTCAAACTGGTCATGTCGGGAATCCCTTCATCGTCCCCTTCAAAGCGGTGACGGAGTGCTGCGGTTCCCCGCGATCGACACGCGCAGGGACAAGCTGGGTCGATCGATCGGTTGACAGTTCAAGGGAAACAGCGATCCGCCCCGCGCGTTGCATGGGGACACACACGATCAAGGACAGCGATCATGGCGACGGCAACAAAATTGAAGGTGACCGGTACCGGTGGCTCGGGGGCATTGATCGGCGCCGCGGCGCTTGGCGCGGCTGCCGGGCTCGCGGCCAATCTGGGGCGCAAGTTGGCCGTCCAGGGGCTTACCGCGACTGCGGGCGACTGGATGGAAGGCTTAAAGGCCGAGCACGGCCTTACACTCAAGGTTTTCGACACGATCGAAAGGACCGACGATAGCCAAGTCCGCCGGCGCGGCATGCTGCTGATGCAGTTGAAGCACGCACTGGGCAAACACGCTTTCCAGGAAGAGAATGTGGTCTACCCGGCGATGCGCCAGCATGGTCAGACCGAGGCTGCCGACGGGCTCAGCCACGACCATGCTTATGTGAAGCAATATTTGTTTGAGCTGACCGAGTTGCCCAAAGACAGTCCCGCCTGGTTGGCCAAGGTTCGTGCCTTTCGCGTCGATCTCGAAAAGCACATCCGTGAGGAAGAGGATGTCCTCTTTCCCGCGCTGCACCAGGCACTGGGTGAAAAGGGCAACAGGCATGTGACCCTCGCGATGAACAAGGAGGGCTTCAAGCTCGCCTGATTTCCCTTGAATGGAGACGAACATGCAAAATGACGAAAGCGAGCGCGGTAAACGCGCGCATATCGACCGTGATGGAACGGTTCATGGAAGCGGTTCGGGCGCGGGTGGTGGCAATCCCGGTGAGGATTATGATGACGATCCTATCGGCGGCGGCGGTGCCCTGCCGACAGATGAAAAGAAAGAAGCTGAGGCTGACGGTCACGCACGCGACAAGGCGCCAGGCGGAAGCACCTGACGCGATTCAGCCCGGATTGCAAACTGCCGACAGGAGTTGGTCGGAATCGTGAGCCCGGGCAATGTCGACTTGTCGGGCCATCCCGGAATCACGCGCGCCGATCTCCCTCCGCTCAGCTCCAGCTGAGGATGACGCGTCCATTGGCGGGCAGCCGAAATTCGACCCGGTCCGCCTTCCGGCTGCGCGGACGCAAGATGTCACCGCCCGCGGTCATCAGCGTGAAACCGGGGAGCTTCTTGCGCGGCAGCCGGATCAGGCTCAGCGCTGCGATGCAGGTTTCGCCACCGTCAAGCTTGAGGCTCAGAGCCTGATCACCGGTGCGCTCGCTCGACATGATGAAGTGATCGCAAAACAACCGGAACGGCGCATCGTCGACGAAATGATATGAGCGGCTGGCAAAGACCATCGCGGCGCCCGCTCCATAGATTTCCTGCCCGACTTGGCCGGCCGGTTGGCCGTCGACATAAAGATCCTCAAGCGGGAAGGAGAGGGTGCGGTCGATATGCCCGTTGCGCTGCTCCTCCGCCACGGCTTCCGCGGGAAGTGCGTCGGGATAGAAGAACCAGGCGCGATCCAGCGCATATTTGCAATATTCGCTGATCAGCATGCGGGCCGCGGGCTCGAGCTCGGGACCGCTGTCGCGCAGATAACATTCGAATGCCGCGAAGCTGTCGAAGCATTCGTAGACCGCCATATAGGGAGCGTCCTGAAGACAGGTGACGCCGAGAAAATTACGGTAGCTTGCGGCATGATCGATCTCGGATTCCCAGATCGCGCAATTGTGGAAGAAGCTCGCGAGATAAGCGTAGCTCTGCTCGCGATAGCGTTCGACATTGGTGATACGCCAAAGGCGAAGGCACGCGGCGGCGCCCCAGGCAGTGAGATTGGCCTGGTAATTGAGATGGAAGCGCATGCCCTCGGCGGCATCGATGGCGGCCTGGGCTTCGTGGAGGAAGCGTACCTCGCGCGTAAGCTCATAGGCTTGGAGCATAACCCATGCATATATGCCGCCGACATCGGTCTGGCCGCGATCGTCGGCGCCCGCCACTTCGGTGATGACCGTGAAGTCGGTCACCTTGTACTGGATCGGCCATTTATACTTGAAATGATGCGCGGCCTTGATGCCGAAATCGATCGACTTGAGGAGCAGCGCGCGCGCATGATCGTCTCCTGCGAGCGCGAGGTGCGCCAGGTTCATCATCGGGTGGTAGAGATACCAGCTATCGACCGCGTCCGCGTCCTTGTCGTCGCCGACATTGGGCAGATAGCGCCGCAGCGTTCCGAGCTTCGCATCGTAGAATTTATCAAGGCCTTTCGAGAACGCGCCGTCGAGCCGGGAGGTCTTGCCCCGCCATGTGCAGAAATCGCGGATCGGAGCGAGCAGGGCGAGCTGAACCATGCTGTCGGGATATTCGGATGCCGTATAGGGGTGCGCATAGAGCTTGTCGTAATGGCGGATCGTCGCCTTGGGCGAGTGCTCGAGGTCGCGCAACGTTCGTTCAGCGCGTCCCACCCAGTCGCGATAATCCGGCACTGGCAGGTCAAGCGCGGTATAGGCCGCGCCCAGCATCTGGATAAAGTGGCGTGCATTCTCGCGCTCGTTGGGCGCCGACATGTCGCGGAAGATCATAATCGCGTCGGAGATCACGGTCTCCTCGTTCGCGGGCACCGGATCGGCCGGAGGCATGCCGTTCTGCGGTGGCGTCGGTATCAGATAGCCGAGTTCGGGCCACTCACCGCCCACCGCGCCGTCAGGCTTGGTCTTCGTCATTCGGTAATAGGGGTTCATCGCGGTCAGGTTTTGGAAATAGAGTACGCTGCCGAATTGAGGCTCATCGAGGCGAAAATAGATGAGTCCGCTGTTCATCCCGCGCTGCGCCGCTTCGACGGTTCCTTTTGCACCCAGCGGATCGTCCCTTGCATCAAGGGGGTAAAGGTCGCGCGGAGCGAATGGGACCAGCAGCGGCGCGGTGGGGATGACCGAGACGGTGACACGCAGGCGCTGAAGGTCGAGCCCGTCGGTGCAGATGGCGATGATATGCCGGCCCAGCGCGCTTTCGACGGAAAGGCGCATCCTTTCGCCAGGCTTGTTCTTGAGGGGCTTGCAGTGCCGGATTCCGCCAGGCAAGAACGCGAGCCGCAATGCGACGCCGCCGCGACGCGGCCGGCGCACAATTGCCCAGAGCGAGTCCAGTTCGCCCAATATCTCGACCTGGAGATCGCCAAGCGCGAAATGTCCCCATTGCCGCATTGTGCCCTCACGCAACGCTTCGCGCAGCGCCATCACGAACGCGCTCGCCGCCTCGCTTGTCGTAGCGCTGATTGTCCTTGTTTCACTCACAGTCTGTCTCGCTGGAGGGGGAGGCGGCACGGGCCGTTTCCCGTCGGTTGTTCATGTGACTCGACGCGCTGCGCCGCCTATTTCTGTCAAACCTCCCGAAGATCACTCCCAGTCACCAACGGACGCTGATGTACGGAGCTGATCTTCGAGCACATATCAGTCTGTTCAAGTCGGCAGGGATGCGTCCTCGCCGTCTCTTGTGCTGCCGAGGCGGACGAGCACCAGGCCCAGAACGGCGCCGATCGCCGCCCCAATTCCCGCGGTGGCGACCGGATGGCTGGCGGCAATACGCTGCAGGTTCCGGACGAATTGGCTCGCATCCTGCTCACCGGCGCGATCCGCAAGGTCGCGCAATGTGCCGGACGCGTTGGCTGCGAACCCTTTAAATGCTTCCGGCAGCGGAGGATCAACCCCACCCCCGAGTTCGTCGATCGTATCCGCTGCCCCGGCCAGCGCTGCGGACAAACGCGCAACCTGACGATTGGCAGCATCGAGCGCGAACTGTGGCAGTGCGTGTCCTTGGCGGCCGGTTGACGCATCGCTACGCGTCTGGTCAACAGCCTGGGCCGCTTCCGGCCGGGTGCTGTCCTTGCGGCCAGGCAGGCCGGGCACATCAGGTTCGTCCATGAGATTCTCCCTTGGTTTCAGTGTTCTGTCGATGGCCAGAGTGCCGCTGGGCCGGAGCCCTAGAGCAGCGTTCCGGCTGCGGCGCGGTCGTCCTCCCCCGGAGCAGGGCATCGCCGATACCGATCGACCGCGATGGAGTCGCTGTCGCCTCACAAGATCCGACCGGCATGGGTACGGTCTCCGCCTCATAGGTCATGTCGCCCGCGCCCGGTTGTGCGGCTTCGGCGAGCGCGTCATAGTTTCGGGCGAAGCTGAGCATGCGCGCGTGCACCGCCTCGTTCGGCTGTGCCGCGGCAAAAGCACGGCAATGTCTGGCACGCTCGACCCAATAGTCGCGCGAGTATTCCTTCATCGTTCCGTCCTTTGCGATCTCAGGGCTTGAGCGACTTCGCCATGTTGAGGTGCGCCGCGACGATGGGCGTCATACTCCCTGCGAATTCCCTGAGTTGCGGAACATCGCCGGTGCTCGCATAGGCCCGAAGGCTATCGAGCGTCGCTTGGTGTGCGATGACCTGCCCGGCAGCATAGGCCGTGTCGAAATCGGCACCCGATTTTACCTGAAGCGCGGTCAGTGTTTCCTGCTGTTCGGCAGTCAGCGCGGGATCGGGCGTGATCGCGGGGCGCGCACTCGTCGCGGCCGAATTCAGCTTGGTGGTCGACTCAGTGTGCGCGGCGATCATCTGCCGTGCAAAAGCCTGGACCGCGGAGCTTTCCGACTTTTCCGCAGCAAGCTTCGACGCCTCGATCTCGAAGGCATCGCTGGATGCTGCGGTGTTGGCGAAGGCCTGCCCCGGCGCGATCTCGGTAGGTGTTGTTTCGTTCGCGTCGACGACGGTGTCATTGGCGACATTCGCCGCGGGCGTATCGGCCTTCGGGCCACAAGCGGTCAGCGACAGCACGGCCGACGCCGATATCGTAAAATATGCTATGCGAGCCATGACATGTTTTCCCTGTTGAGCAGGCGAGAGACTGCGGGGGGACAACGGTTTGGCGTTTGCCGGCGTTCCCGACGATCGTATTGATCGAGATTGATTTTTCGACATATCGCCGGGTGGCCGACGTTGACGGTGCTCCCGCTGTGACCGGCGGTAACATTGCCCATTCTTAAAAATCGTACCGAACATCACGCCAAGGCATCTCCTCGCCTAGCGCTGCGTTGAACCGTGATGACGATGATCATAGGCGCGGCGGGCTGGAGCATTTCAGGGGAACACGCGCTTCACTTTCCGGACGAGGGGACCGCGCTCGAACGCTACGCGCAGCGCTTCGACGGGGTGGAGGTCAACTCTTCCTTCTATCGCGCGCACCGTGCGGCCACCTGGGTGCGCTGGGGTGCCAGCGTTCCGCCAGGATTTCGGTTCGCGGTGAAGATGCCGCGGGTCATCAGTCATGAACGCCGGCTCGTCGACTGCGACGATGCTCTGGCTCGTTTCCTCGACGAGACCAGCGGACTGGGCGACAAGCTTTCCGTTC
Organism: Sphingobium sp. FW305-3-2-15-F-TSA7; assembly: GCF_058787155.1. NCBI lineage: Bacteria > Pseudomonadati > Pseudomonadota > Alphaproteobacteria > Sphingomonadales > Sphingobiaceae > Sphingobium > Sphingobium sp. FW305-3-2-15-F-TSA7. The sequence continues at coordinate 133,084 of NZ_JBYSZM010000014.1, forward strand.
TGCTGCTGCAGCTGCCACCCAGCTTCGCCTTTGATGCCATTCTCGTCGAAGAATTCCTAAGCAGGGTCCACGACCTCACCCCGCTATCGCTCGTGTGCGAGCCACGCCATCCGAGCTGGTTCGAGCATGCGGCTGATCGTGCGCTCGATCGGCTTGGCGTTGCGCGCGCCGCAGCCGATCCAGCCTGCGTGCCTGTTGCGGCCCGGCCGGGAGGATGGCGCGGCCTTGCCTATCGCCGTCTGCACGGATCGCCGCGTATTTATCGGTCCTCGTATGACGATGGGCGGCTCGACGATCTCGCCGTTGCAATCGAAGCTCAATTGGCGGCGCCGTCGTGGTGCATCTTCGACAACACCGCCGGCGGCGCGGCAACGAGCGACGCGCTTGCCTTGCGCGCACGGCTGATGCCCGCCGTTCGCTGAAATCCGAATGCTGCGGGAACCATGAGGTGGGACGAGGGGTATTGGCGGTACGTCGATCTCGGCGTCGACCACAGGAGGAAGTCATGGGCCTGATTATTTGGCTAGTTATAGGCGGGGTCATTGGCTGGCTCGCGAGCATGATCATGCGAACCGATGGCCAGCAGGGGATCATCCTGAACATCGTCGTCGGTATCGTCGGCGCCTTTATCGCCGGGCTGATCTTCGCTGGCGGTACGATCAACAACGCTCCGCTCACGCTTTATTCGTTCCTCTCCTCGCTGGCTGGCGCGATCATTCTTCTCGCGATCGTCAATCTCGTTCGTCGGGGTTCGGTTCGCTGAAGGTTCGCATCTGATCACTTGCCACCGGCCGCAACCGAAGGCGGCGGCCGGTGGTTCTTCAGCTCCGGCCACGGAGATCGGTCTTTCGGTCGCGCCTGCGGGCAAGACAAGCGCCGGGCTTCGTTCGATCTGCCTCATCGCGGGCAGTGGACGTGACCGACATCGTGTTGCCGGGGCCATCGCACCCATAGGCGACCTGAGATGGCGGTGACCTATTGGCCGATCAGATGCAGCGCGATCTCGCGTCGGTGCGGTCGCCGGCGATGCTCGAACAGATAGATGCCCTGCCAGGTACCGAGCGCCAGCGCGCCCGCGATCAGCGGTATCGACAGCTGGACCTGGGTAAGCGCGGTGCGAAGATGCGCGGGCATGTCGTCGGGGCCTTCGTCGTCATGTGTGTAGAGGCGGACATTTTCCGGGGCGATGCGCGCGAAATAGGCCTCGAGATCGCTGCGTACCTCCGGGGCCGCATTCTCCTGGATCAGAAGCGAGGCGGAGGTATGGCGGCAAAACAGTGTCAGGAGGCCATCCCGCATCTGTTGATCACACACCCAGTCGCCGACCGTGCGGGTGATCTCGGCGAGGCCCTGACCTCGGGTTTCGAATGTTAAAATCGCTGTCGTCTGTCGCATGATGGCAGTGTGGCATTGCGAGCGCGTCAATGCACCCTTGAGGATAGGACTCGACGAGTACGACCTGCATGCTGACGATCATATCCGCATCGGGCAGGCACGCCTCCACCAGCATTGGAACCTTGCCGGCACGCCTAGATCGCGTCGATCTCCCGGGCCTGAGTGGCGACCCGGCCAAGGCAAGGCACATCGGACTGTGCCGCACGATATTGCGTCCAGGCGCTCCGGGCCGATGGTGAGGCAGGTTTGAGAGTGAACCCGGCGAGCGGGTGGCGCGTTGAGGCCGGGTATCGTTCACTCCGAAGGAAAATCCATGACCTACCAGCCACCTATTCCTGAAGCCAGCCAGTCGCCCTATCCTATCGAGGAACCGCCCCACAGCCCTGCGATCGACGCTTTCGGCGTTGACAGCGACGACGAAGCCGAGAGCTTCTCGTTCGCCGGTTTTCTCGATGGAATTGGTCTGGACACCCGGACCGCAATTGGCATCGGCGCTGCAGTCGGACTCGGCGCAATCGCTGGAATCTCTGCGCTCTTCCTGTCTTCCCGTGGCAAGAGCGGGCGCACCGGATCAGCTCGGTCGGCCGCCAGGCGCGCGACGCCCTCTCGCGCTAAAACAGCACGGAAGCCGCGGACGGCCAAAGCCAACCCTGCGCCCAAGCGGGCTGCAACTGCCAAGGCGAAAACCGGCAAGGCGGCATCGCCAGCTTGAACGAAAGCTCGCGGCTTATCATGCTGCCGAACCGGATCGACAAAAGGCCGCCCGAAGGGCGGCCTTTCCTGTACCATGTCATATCACTCGGATTGTCCAACCCCCTGTTCCGTGGCGAGAGCAGCCGCAGAGATCAGACTGTGCCCGGTCTTCGCCGCGGCGTCGGGGGTCATGGTCACCGCGACTCCGCTTGGGCCATCGAGTATCACCATGCCGTCCTCCGCGCTGGCCGTACCCGGCTCGGTCTGTGGCTGAGGAACGGTGGAGTGCTTGGTCATGGCTGAGCCTTTGAAGCAGTGAGCGTGTCGTCGGATGGGCAATCTTCGATATAAAGATAGGATGGGTTGAACTGACCGCGCACCGCGAGCGCTCGGGCGTCGATCAACTCGACCAAGGATGATCGGAACACGCATAGCCGATGCTCGCGAAGATGGCGCAGCACGCGATTTACATGGACATTGGTAAGCCCGCAGATTTCCGCGAGATCATTCTGGGTAATGCCGAGCGCGAACCGCCGGCCATCGCTGAGGCCCGCAGAGACGAGGCGCGCATTGGTCTCACACAGAAAATGGGCCACGCGTCCGATCGCATCCAGGCGCCCCAGGCGAAACAACCAGGCACGGTGGATCGCAGCGTCGATGAGCGTGGCGAACCACAGCTTGCGTGCCAGCTCGGGCATCTCCCGCGTGATCAGGTCGAGTGCATGATGCGGCATGACCGCGACGGTCGCGGCAGTCATGGTCTCGACATCATGGTCGAGGATTTTCAATGGAAAGGCATGGAGGTCGACAAAGTCGCCGGGAACATGAACTGCGACCAGCTGGCGCAACCCGTTTCTGTCGTCGATATAGCGCGACATGAAACCGTCGACCAGCAGCATGCTCTGCTGAAGCGGCTCACCGGCGCGCACGATCGTCTTGCGTGGCTGGAGCGTCTGAACCTCCCTGACTGCGGCTTCTAGCCGCGCGCGTTCGCTGGGCTCGAGGCGCACGCCGCGTTTGTCTCTGAGGAAGCGTTCCGTGAACATGGTCGACCATCCTCCGTTCGGGCTCGACAGGCATCGGCAACGAGTGTCCAAGCCTCACCATAACGGATGGACTGCGTGCGCGTTGCCACGCCTGTTCGTCAATCGTGATGATGCAGATCAATTCATTCGATCCCGCGCAACTCCGGGCGCCCGACAGGGTTGTCCGATCGAGATCCTATCCGGTTCTCTGCGCGACAACGCGCCAAGGCGAGCGGTTGGATTTCAACAGCCAGTGGAGATGCCGGTATGATTGATGCGATCGACACGGAACGATTTGCGGGCGGATCGCAGGTCGTGGGAAATTTTGTTTGTCGTGCATCGCCGACAATTCAATCCAACACCGCGTCCGACCGCTTCTCGGGCCGTATGTAGATGGAGGACAGCTGCGGCAATGCCGCCTTCAGCTCCCGCTCGATCGACTCGATGAGGACTTCACCCTCGCCCATTGTCAGCGCATCGTCGAAATCGACGCTGAGCGCGACAAACACCGCATCCGGAGCGGTATGGATGGTGCGTACATGATTGACCGCGGTCACACCCGGCCGTGCCGCCACGGTGTCCCGCACGCGTGCGATCACCGCAGGATCGGCGCGCTCGCCAATCAGCAATCCCTTGGCCTCGCGCGACAGGAGCACTGCAACGCATGCCAGGATCAAACCGATCAAGACCGAAGCCATGCCATCGATACGAGGCTCGTCCCAGGCATGGGCAGCCCAGATACCCAGGCCGGCCACAACCAGGCCGGCGAGGGCGGCACTATCCTCGAACAATATGATGAAGCTTGCCGGATCCTTCGAGTCGCGGAGTGCACGCCACCACCCGGTGGTGCCCTTCGCACGGGAGAACTCCTTCACCGCAAGCGCCCAGGACGCACCTTCCAATATCAACGCCAGGCCCAGCACCACATAGTTGACCTTCGGATCGCGAAGCGGCTCGGGGTGGCGGATATGCTCCCAGCCCTCATAGATCGAGATGCCCGCACCAAGTGCGAAGATCATGATCGCGACGACAAACGCCCAGAAATAAAGTTCGCGCCCATAGCCGAAGGGATGGCGCGCATCTGGCGGGCGTCTCGCCTGATGCTGGCCATAGAGAAGCAGGATCTGATTGCCGCTGTCGACGAGCGAGTGGAAGCCCTCGGATAACATTGAGGACGAGCCTGTGATCCCTGCCGCGATGAATTTGGCGACGGCGATACCCAGATTGGCGAACAGTGCCCCGAAGAGCACAATGTTCGCCTTGATGACGGCGCCGATCCGAGTTGTTGCCATGAGGTGCCATCGCCGGGCGCGCCGCTTTGTTCCATCGGCCGCACCGGAAGGTTCGGACACCTGATCAGTTTTGCTGCGTCGCCCGCTGCGTTCGCCGCCGCGATTGTTCCGGAAAACACGATCTGCGGCTCGGTCGTCGCAAAAGGCAACATCCGGACCGGATGTCGCTGTGTGTCAGTGCTCGTACATCAGTCGCGGGATATGGCCGACCAAATCGCGAGCGAGAAACCCGATTGGTCCCAGCGATTGGGCGCATTCGCGTCCGGCCTCTCCATGCAGCCAGACGCCCCAGCCCGACGCGACCGATGGCGAAGCGCCACGCGCCAGAAGGCCGGAGATGATGCCGGCAAGCACGTCGCCCGATCCACCGGTCGCGAGTCCGACGCAATCGCTGCCATATCGCAACAGCCCGCCATCGTGTGACGCGATCACCGTTCGATCGGCTTTAAGGACGATTGTGGCGCCAAATCTCATTGCGGCCTGCCGCGCTGCAGCCACCGGATCGGCCGCCACTTGCTCGATCTCGCGCTCGAGAAGCGCGGCCATCTCGCCATGGTGCGGCGTCATCACCACCCGGCCGCGATGCGCGCGGATGACGTCCGCAAGATCCCCCGCACAAGAGATCGCGCCGGCGTCGAGCAGCACCGTCAAGCCATCGCGCGGTCGCGCGAGCAATCCGGCCACCAGCTCGGCCGTTCGTCGTGTCACGCCCATTCCCGGACCGGCCACCAATGTGTCGCAATGGTCAAGCAGATGCAGCAGGCGATCGGTCGCCGCCGGTGCGATCTCGCCTTCCGCATCGGCGGGCAGCGCGATCATCGCTGCTTCGGGCACAAGAACGCCGAGCGCGGTCGCCGCGGCACTCACCGTCGCCATCTGCAGCTTGCCGGCGCCGGCGCGTAAGGCCGCTTCGCCGGTCAGGCGTAGCGCGCCGGGCACGAATTCGGCGCCGCCGACGAGCAGTACCCGGCCACGGGAATTCTTGTCGGTGCCCGCGTCATGCACGGGCAGGGGATGATGGGTGAGCCAGGCTGGCTCGATGTCGGCAATGTCAGTCATGCAAACTCACAGGCGCGCGGCTGCCTTTGCTCCAGCAGAGCGTCGCGGCGATCGGTAAAGTGAGCCGCCGGAACATGCGTCAGGATCCTGGGCGGGCATTGGCGGACTCGTCAAGCGACGGGCGTCGCGTTTCCATATCAAACAGGTTTCCCGCGGTGAGAATGTGGAGCTGGACCCCGAACATCGACAGCGCCTCCTCCTGCCGTGCTTCCGCGACGTTCGAATGTGTGACGCCGGCCCCGTCCACGACATAGACTGCGCCGGAGCCGACCACCTTGAAACTTCCGTCGTCCACGATGATCGCAGTATCCTCGTCGATGCCGATTCCCAGCACTCGCGGATTTTGCGCGACGGCGCCCAGAAGTCTGCCGATCCGTCCACGCTCCGCGAAATGCTGGTCGATGATCACATTCCGAATGAAGCCGAGCCCCGGCGCCATGTTGAGGTCACCGATTCGATGCGATTCCGCGCTCGAACCACGAACCAGCATCGTCTCGCTCATGACTGATGCTCCCGCCGATGTGCCGGCGATCAGCCCGCCGCGGCGGTGAATCTCGCGAACCATATCTTCAATGGGCGTATCGCCGATCTGGCTCGAGATACGCAGCTGATCGCCGCCGGTGAAGAAGATACCGGCGGCCCTGCTCAGCATGTCGCGTGCTTCGGGGGAATGCGTCTCACCGCGTTCGCTGACATAGAGTTCGACCAGGTCGGTGACGCCGAGCGGGGCGAACGCTTGTCTGTACGCCTGGAAATAGCCCTCAGGCTCGTGACTGGCGACCGTCGCGATGACGAGCGCGCCTTTGCCCAGCCGGGAAGCCACTTCCTTCAGGACGAGCCGGTCGCCTTCCTTGTCTTCATGGCCGCCGATAACGATGAGCGGACCCGGTGTGTCAGCCATGCAGTATATATCCTTTGAATTCGTCGTGATGAACGCCGGCAAGGGCCTCGGGCAGCCAACTCGCCGCCAATGCGACCGCGAAATGGTCGCTGTTGTGCGCGAGGCCGAACCGTCCCGTCGTATCCAGCGCGATGATGCCGGCCTCGCCGCCGACCCTTTCGAGGCGCAGTAGGGCCGAGGTCGCCGCCATGGATGGCGGGTGCCGCTGGAGCTCGTCGATAACCCGCCCTGCCAGCAGCACGCGCAGGATGCTTTCGCCATCGCCGGAGATAGCGACGGCACCGATATGATCATCGGCATAAAAGCCGCAACCGGGAATCGGAGCGTCGCCGACGCGGCCGGAGCGCTGGCCGGGCAAACCGCCGGTCGAGGTCGCGACCGCCAGTGCACCCTGGCGGTCCATCGCGAGACATCCGACGGTATCGTGCTGCGGATCGGCGTGCATCGCGGCCGGCACATCGTGGAACGCGATGCCCTGCGCGCGCGCGAAGGCCTGTGCGCCCTCGCTCACCAACAGGACGGTTGCTTCGCCGAGCAGTCGACGCGCAACGCTGACCGGATTCCGGACATTGACGAGCGCTGCGACCGCGCCGATATCAAGCGTCGTGCCGTCCATGATCGCGGCGTCCATTTCGATCCCGCCCATGGCGGTCGGCACCGAGCCGCTTCCCGCGTTGAACGTCACATCATCCTCGAGCGCCCGTACGGCCTGCTCGACAGCGTCGAGCGCGCTTCCGCCATGTCGGAGGATCGCCGCGCCGCGCCGGACGGCTGCGAGGCAACCCTGGCGATTTGCTTCATGCCCGTCCGAAGCGATGGTCCGGGCGCCACCGTGGACGATGAGCGACCAGCGGTCGTCAGTCATCGCATGTCTCGCTCGCGATCGCGTCTGCCCATTGGGGTGTGAAACCGTTGACCAGCTTCCAGACAAGGCTGATCTGTGTCGGACTGAGCACGACGACGTCGCCGGCGCGCGCGAGCGCCAGGCTGAAGAGTGTAGCCTCGCCTTCTTCGACGATGCGATGCACGCGATCAGGTGGCAGGCCGCCTGCAAAGGCACCCCGCGACATCAGCGCGTTGATCTCGCCCCGTGGCCGCCCGCGCCCGTCCGGCGTCTCGCGAAAGACCAGTTCGTCGAAGATCGATGCGGCAAGCGTGCCCATACCGACCAGGTCCTCGTCGCGCCGGTCGCCCGGCACGCTGAATGTGCCGATTATCCTCCGGCCTGGCAGGCGTAAGGTTGCGAGATATCTGCCGAGCGCAGTGACCGCCGCAGGATTGTGCGCATAATCGACGATCACGGTAATCCCATGCCTATCGACGATGTTGAGCCGCCCCGGACTCTCGGCGAACGTGGTGGAAAAGCCCGCAAGCGCCCTGGCGATCGTCGGCGGATCGACACCGAGCGCGGCTGCCATCGCGGTCGCTGCCAGCGCGTTTTCGGTGTTGAAGGCCGCCGCGCCCTTCTGGGTCGCGGGAATGTCGCACGCGTCGATGACGACCTGCCGCGTACCGTCGCGGTAGAGGACAATATGATCATGCCCGCTTTCGGCTTCGCGCACGACCGCCATACCACCTTCCCGAACATGGGCATCGACGAACATGTCCTTCCCCGACATCGCGAACCAGCACAGGCGGCCACGGGCATGTCGGGCCATTTGGCGGGTTAGCGGATCATCGGCGTTGAGCACGCTGCAGCCGCGTCGTGACACGGTTTCGACGACCACCGATTTGACATCGGCGAGATCCTCGACATTGTTGATACCCTTGATGCCGAGATGGTCCTCCGTGACGTTGAGTACGCAACCGACGTCGCAGCGGTCGAAACCGAGGCCCTCGCGTAATATGCCGCCGCGCGCCGTTTCGAGCACCGCGGCATCGACCGTGGGATTGGTGAGGACCATATGCGCGCTTTTGGGACCACTGGCGTCGCCGGGGCGCACCAGCCGGTCACCGATATAGACACCGCTGGTTGTGGTCAGTCCAACCGTCTTGCCTTGCTCGCGCAAGATCCTGGCGACCATGCGGGCAGTCGTCGATTTGCCGTTCGTGCCGGTGATTGCCACGATCGGGATACGGCTCGCGCGGGCGTGGGGAAAGAGCAGGTTGACGATGGGGGCGGCGACATCGCGTGCCTGTCCGAGCGACGGGGCTAGATGCATGCGCAAGCCGGGTGCCGCATTCACTTCGACGATACCGCCGCCGGTTTCGCTGACCGGACGCGTGATGTCAGGCGAAAGGAAATCGATACCGGCGACATCGAGACCGATGATCGCGGCTGCCTGCTCGGCGACGAAGATCGTGTCGGGATGGACCAATTCGGTGCAGTCTTCTGCCGTGCCGCCGGCCGAAAGATTGGCGGTGTCGCGGATCCTGACGCGGTGCCCGGCTTTGGGGATCGAGGTGGATGTGAGCCCCTGACCGGCAAGGACGGCCTCGGCATTCGCATCGAGACGCAGCCGGGTCAGCACATTCTCATGGCCCGATCCGCGCCGCGGATCCGCGTTCTCGCGTTCGACCAGCGCGACGATGTCGTGCGTGCCGTCACCGATGACGGCTGCTGGCATCCGGCGCGCCGCTGCCACCATCTTTCCGTCGACGATCAGGAGCCGGTAGTCGTCGCCCGGCAGTTGCTCCTCGACGATCACGCGTGAGGCATGCGCACGCGCTGTCTCGAAAGCGGCGGCAAGTGCTTCGCCATCGGTGATGTTGAGTGTGACTCCGCGTCCGTGATTGGCGTTGAGCGGCTTCACGACGAGGGGCATCTTCAGGCGCGCAGCTTCGCGCCGGATATCCTCGAGCGTGCGCGCAACCGCGCCGCGCGGCACGGGCAGCGCAGCGTCGCGCAGCAATTGGCGGGTCAACTGCTTGTCGCCGGCAAGTTCGACGGCGATGTGCGAAGTCTGCCCGGTCACGCTCGCCCGAATGCGTCGTTGACGCCGCCCATAGCCGAGTTGGATCAGGCTGCGGTCGTCAAGCCGCAGGACCGGAATGCCGCGTCTCTGCGCCGTATCGACAAGAGCCTGGGTGCTGGGACCAAAGGCGGTCTTGCGCAGGGCAGTCCGGATGTCCGCGATGACCGTGTCGAGCCCGGCCTCGATACCGACATCAGTGGACGGGAGGAGGTTTTCACCCGCCAAGTGCGACAGTTCCGGGGGCAGGAGAGCGCTGACGATCCGAAGCGCATGGAGACCGGCAAGCAACGCTGCGCGCTCGTCGCGATATTCGTAGAGGATGTCATAGACCCCGCTAAGCCCGCTTACGGATCGGGTCTTGCCGCGCGTCACTGCGGCACCGGCAAGGCTCTGCAGCTCGATCGCCACATGTTCGGCGACATGGCCGAGCCAGGTTCCCTGCTTGAGCCGTTCGACGAACCCGCCGCTGCGCCCGGTGCTGCAATGATGGCGCCCAAGGCCAGGCAATATCGCCATGAGGCGGTTCACGAAGCCAGGCAGGCTATCGGTCGGCCGCTCCTCAAGTGCGCCCAGGTCGACCCGGATACGCACCATCGGACGGCGGCTATATCGATTGGGTCCGCGATAGACGCCGCGTTCGATGATCGTGATCCCACCATGAGGTCGTAACATGAGAGCATGAGCCGATGGCGCATCACCTGGTGTATCCGGCGAAGAAAAAAGAAAATTATCCAACGCCTGTCCCTTGCTCGCGAGTGTGACCACACAACGCTTTGCGATGCGACGGGACGCAAATGTCAGGCGTGGAATCGTGTTAACCTGGGTTTATTGCCGACGCCGATGGCGTCGTCCTTCCGCTCTAGGCACAGGTTCCACCGATCGCGTGGACCGAATTTATTACAGATATCCAATTGGTACGTCTTGGAGGCGCCGCAATGCGTCAGCTTGGTGGGGGTAACTCGACGTCCTCAGGGAAATGAGGCGGAGCGTCACGTTCGGCTGCTTCAAGCGCTCTTGTCGCCTCCAGCGTCTGACGTGTCCGCTCAATCAGTGCTCCCAATTGTTCTTGGGTCAGTCCGCGTCGTTCGATTTCCTCGCGGAGCCGCCGTCCGGTCTCGCTTTGCAGGTCAGGATCGATATCCAGTTCGCTGAAATAGAAATGCGCCAGGCCCGGATCGCCAAGCTGCGTCACGTCGATGTCGCGGAGCGGGTCCGCGCCGTCGGCCGGATCGTTCGAACAAGTGGCGGCCCACTCGATGAGGAGATCGAGATGGCTCGCCGAAAATGCAGACCTCTGGTCGATCAAATCGCCGGGATCCAGTTTTTGCCGAAAATCGCGGGCAGCGGCGACGGCTTCACTCAGCGACATGATCAATGCTTCCTGTCATTCGAAACCGGGGCCTCGCGCGTTTGCCGGTTGTTCGAGATCACCCAGATCATGACCGCGATGAACACGATCGGCCCACTGCTAAGGGCGAAGCCCCATAATGTTTCCGATCCATCATGGCCTGATCTCCTTGCCGCCTGAATGAGCCATCGGCCTGAAAGGTTCCGGAGCGCACCGTGCAGCCGGATGGGAAAGCAACGAATTTCCAAATCGTTACAACCTGGATCAACTGGTGAAACCTTAGCGTGCGTCCGACCGTTTGCCCGCCCATGCTTAAACCAACAGACGACAGTCAGCACCCGCTCGCCAAACGCTTCATAGAGTTCATCAAACATCCGTCCTTTCCCTGCGTCGGTGCGAAATCGGCGCTCGGCAAGGGACAGATGCGGATCGTGATCGGACGCGACATGCGCTCGGCCTGGGACGATTTGCGCATCTATCCAAATCTGCTGGAGCTCGCGCACAGCTATTCGCGGAAACCCACTTTGTTTCAGTCGCTGGCCGTCCTGTTCGAAGAGGATTCCGAACTGGATGAAGCAGCTTTCGAAACGGTCCTTTGGGAGCGCATCCAGTCGCTCACCGACAAGGATGGCTGGCTGGGACAGGACGCGGATCCGCGCGTGAGCGACGATCCCGACGATCCGCATTTCTCGCTGAGCTTCGGTGGCGAAGCGTTCTTCGTCGTTGGCCTGCATCCACGCGCGAGCCGTCCCGCGCGCCGCTTTGAACGGCCCGCGCTCGTATTCAACCTGCACAATCAATTCGAGACATTGCGGGCGTCGGGTCTTTACGAAAAGATGCGTGGGACCATCATCGACCGCGACGTCGCGCTGGCCGGCACACCCAATCCCATGCTCGCGAGGCACGGCTCGATATCGGAAGCGCGACAATACTCCGGGCGTGCCGTCGGTGACAATTGGGTTTGTCCGTTTTCAGGTCGTGGAGCCACCCATGCTCAATGAGATAGCGCCGCGCACTGGCACCGCCTTCACTCTCGACAGAGGCCAGATCCTGTCGGTTATCGACCCGCTCGGTGAGCAGGTGGCGGATCTGCTCGCCTATCGTCGCAGCGACATCGGCGAAGTCATATCTTCGGGTCGGACCCTGGATTATGCGAGCCGCATTTACCTGACGACCGGCGACAGGCTCTATTCCAACCGTAGCAACGTCCTGCTGACCATCACCCGCGACGATGTGGGCCGCCACGACTTTTTGTTGACTCCCTGTTCAAGCGACACGTTCCGGATCATCTATGGCGACAATGATCCTCACCATGGCTGCTTCGGCAATCTCGCTGAAGCGTTGGCGCCCTATGGCATCACGCCCGACGACATTCCCATCGCATTCAACTGTTTCATGAACGTCCCGATCGATGGTGAGACTGGCGAGTTGCGCGTGGAAGCCCCACTCAGCAAGGCGGGGGACCGCATCGTTTTCCGCGCCGAAGAGGATCTCATCATCGGACTGACCGCCTGTTCCGCGCCGCAGTCTAACAATGGATCATTCAAGCCCATTCAATATCGCGTCGAATAATGAAGACCGTTCACCGAAAGTCTCGAATTCGCGCAGTGCGGTGGGCGCGCCGTGGCAGGAGTCTCCTGTCCGGCGCTGGGTTTTAATCCGCATGGCCGCCGGCTCCGTCGACGGTAGCCCATCTGTCGAACGCGCAACTCCGGTTCGAATCCTGCGAGGGCTGGTAGAGCGAGTCCGTCTACGCGCTTTTAAAGCGACGCCGCCTCTTGCTCTGTTGGCGCAGGGTTTTCGTGCTTCACCTTGCGCGCTGCCAATCGCAACCACGTTTCCGCGGCATCGATATGGATTCGAGCGCGATTCGGCAGGGTTTCAGCCTCTGCTTGCCGCATCGCGTGCCGGGCACGGGTGATCAAGATTTCACGGGTTTCCCGGATAGGGCTCGCGCCGATCATCGGAGCGGCCCTTTCTGCTGCGGACTTCCGATCCGATCGGCATAATTCTGAGCAAAAGTCAGATGTGTCTGTCGGATGGCGGGGTCGGCAGCGCGCTCTGCTGCTTCGCGGCATTCGCGTTCACGGCGAAGGTAATAGTCGTGCTGGTTCTCTTGGGGCATGATGAGCCTCCAGCTGACAAGCGGCGGCTCAACAGAATTACCGTCAATCGGCGCCAGCTTGCGGTAGCCGCGGCGCCGATGGTGATTGCATACACTGAATCGCAGCCGGAGTCTTGATGTCGATCAAGAGCGAGCACGAGGGCGCGGCTCGGCATCTCCGTCCAAGTCGCGAATACCGGCGCTCGTGCCCAGGCGTCACGATTCGCGCCATTTCATCATAGAATGATCGTAGCGGCGGCGGGCGGCAGCGATGGCCTTGTCGAACTTGGCGATCTCGGCTGCATGCGCTTGCTCGAGCGAGCGGCGTTCCTTTGCAACGCGGGCTTCTTCCTTGGCGATCCTCTCCAATGCCTTTCCGTGTCGAGCTTCCAACGCTTCCAATGCTTGTTCCGCATTGTCCAGGCTCTGCCGACTCGGTCGCGGCTTAGGCTTGGGCGCGGTCTTGAACCCCTTCACAGCTTGGCTTGCCGGCCTGTGAGTGACGGCCTGACGGCGCGGTTCGCGGGGGAGTGCGGCCATGTGCTCGGCGGCACTGCCTCGCAACCGCTTGATCACGACACCGGGCTTCGCGAGCGGCTCGCCCGTCAGCTTGGGATCCGTGACGATTTCGGCAACGCCACGCGCGAACAGATTGCTGTCCGCGCCCCAGGCTTCAAGCGCAGCAGCGATATAGGCGTCGTGGAATCCGATTGGCGTGCGAAAGACCTTCAGCTTAGGCATGTTGCTTACGAACTGACATGATGAGTCTCCACTGATCGGCTCCGCTATCAGCACCTCCGAACGTTGCGACGGGGTGGTTGATATCGATGAAGAATACCAGTGCGCCCTGACCGTCGTGAGTGGTCTCGATCGAGATATGCGCTGAACAGGGTCGCCAAACACGCAACCCGGCGACCCTGAACGCTGTCCGACCATAATCGGCTCCCCTAAAGCGCATCGCACGCTCCTTTGGTTCAATTTGTCCCCAATTTTTGTGCCCGGCTTACCCGCTCGGGTCTGTGAAGATCTGAGATTGTCCGCTTTTCAAGGGAGTTCGAACGGCCCAGGACGCAAGGAGGGTGATGAAATCTGCCGTTGCGGTAACTTAGAAGGGGGCTGATCGCGAATTCTGCCAAAATGAAAAGGGCCACCGCCGGGTGGTGGGGGCCCTTTTCCAATTCAAGCTGCAAGCGGTTTATTTCTCGCCATTGTCCTTCACGGCGACCGTCGGCACGTCGATCGATTCGGTTTCGGTCTTGAGTTTGGGAACTTCGATGTCCGTTTTCTTCGTGCCAACCACGACTTCCTTCGAGTCGAGATCGACCGTCGGCAATTCGCCACCCTTGACCGAAACTTCCGGCAATGCGCCTTCCTTCTTCACGTCTGCGCTCCAGAATCCGGAAGCGAACAGTGCGCCGACAATGGCCGCGATTACGATCAGAACGATCGCAATAGTTCTGCCGCCGCCACGGCGTTTCTCCACGACGGGATCCGTTGTGTTGTAATCAGCCATGAGACTCTCCTAATTGCACCAATCGCTCAACAAGGGCTTGGACTTGTTTGTTCCACGTACATCGGGTGATAAAGTAAAAAAGATGTCAAATGAGTGAGCAGAATTCGTGAGAATTATTATCAGAATCTCCTAGTGCCAAACGTTTTCTTATACTGAAATCGATCGCTATCGAGTTTGGTCTTGCCTTATTCGGAGCGGTTGCCTGTGCCCTACGCCGTCGGCTCTTCCGGCGGCGCGTTGGCCGATATGGCCGGCGTGTCCAAGGGGGATCCCAGGGCTGCGGCAATCATTCGCTCCCAGACCGCCACATCGCCGACTTTCGCCATATCTTCGTCGGGCTCGCGTAACGTCTTGAGCACCGCGATCGCATCTTCCTCATAGTCCGGCCACGCATCGTCGACGTCGGGCGCCGCCGATGGTTCGTTACCCTCGGCATTGCTGCTCAGATGTTGCGCTGCGAGCACGCGGGCGATGCGCTGGATGGCGGGCGTTTTCGAGATATCCATCAGACTGTCCTTCCCATAATGCGCTGATCTTCCGAACAATCTTCCGGCGGGACGATGCTCACCCCGGGGCGGTCCCGACCTGCTGCTGTCCTCCAGGCGTCCCCGGATCGGGATCACTCTCGTTGAGCCGCACGTCGCCGGCGGCGCCGCGCCGCGGCAGGGGCTTGGCTTGCTCGTCCTGTGAAGCAAATGTCTCCCGGGTCTGTTCGGGCATGGGGCGCATCCTTGATCGTGTCGAAAAACCTGCACGGAGATTAAACCCGTCGGAAGAGTGACCTGTTCCGTTCCGCAAGCTCCATGGCACCGCCCGTTCGATCGATGATACGGCTTGGACGACTAATGGCGCCAAGGCCGGTTCGATAAGAACCATTGTCCCGTCCGGCGCGTTCTCGGAGCGGTAAGGGCATCTCATGAGGATATTAGCGCAATGGCAAGAATCTGGCGCAACAATGGCCTGACGATCGCATTGATGGTGCTGTTCGTGGCGAGCCTTCTCGGCCATTGGTTCATGGGCTGGCGTGTCGCCAATGAGGATCTGGTCCGCCATGGTGAAGCTGCGATCACCCTGGGGCAATATGCGACCGACCCGCATTTCATCTCGACGGTCTTTGAAAATTGGGAAAGCGAGTTCCTGCAAATGTCGGCCTATGTCGTGCTGACGGCAATTCTCTTCCAGAAGGGCTCTGCCGAGTCCAAGGATCCGGACGCTCCGCCACGCGATGCCGATCTGGTCGCGCAATCGCGCAAGGCCGGCGCACCGGCGATTCTGAAGGCAGGCGTTGCGATGCGCTGGCTCTACGCGCATTCGCTGGGCATTGCCCTTTTGATGCTGTTCGCCCTGTCTTTCGTGCTGCACTGGCTGTTCAGCGCGCGTGAGGCCGCGGCAGAAGCCGCAAGTCATGGCGAGCCGGTTCTGTCGACCATGGCCTATCTGTCGAATGCGCAGCTCTGGTTTGAATCTTTCCAGAATTGGCAAAGCGAATTCCTGTCGACCGCGGTCCTGGTCGTGCTCAGCATCTTCCTCCGTCAGAGAGAATCGCCAGAGTCCAAGCCTGTCGCCGCGCCGCACGGAAAAACCGGTGCCGACTGAAAGCGACATTCCGCCGAGTGCCAACCGATGAGCGATGACATCGAGAATATCCGCCTCAGGATGGAGGCTGCTGCCGCTGCACTCGACTTCGAGGAAGCCCGGCGGTTGCGGGACATGCTTTCACTTATCCGGAGCGGCGCGACGCCGGCCGATGCGGCGAAAGCGGACACGGCCGGTCTCGTTCGCCAGCAGCCGGGGAAAATGGGATTGGGCACCAGTCAGCAGCGCATGACGCCGCCAGCGGGTTGGACGCCGCCGCCAAAGCCTGATCCATTGACCGCAGGGCATTCGCGCAGGAAGCGCCGCTAAGTCAATTGCAGAGGTTATAGGGCGCGACCCCGCCATTTTCGGCGAGCTTGTGCATCACCGCTTTGTAAAGTGGATTGGTGTGGACGGAGGCGAATGTCCGTAACGACTTCATCCGTCTGAATCTTAATATCGATCGCCCCCGGACTGGGAAACGGACATACATCATCACCACAAGGCAGATCATGTCGGGCGATGAATTGAAGTAGCGGAAGGGGGCGGTCGGGCAGGAGATCTGAGGGCCGTTGCATCGCTTTGCTCAGCGGCGCGTTGCGTCCTTATGACCGACCCAATCTCGTTCATTCCGCATCTTGTCGCCCTCGGTGTCGCTTATGGCCTGGCGATTCCGATCGGCTGGAATCGCGAACGCGAGGAGCGCAGCGCGGGTTTGCGCACATTTCCCTTGGTCGCGGTGGCGAGCTGCGGCTTCGTCCAGGCCGTCGAGACGATGATGGCCGATGACCCGGCAGCGATCGCCCGCGTCCTTGAGGGGGTCATCGCCGGCATCGGCTTTCTGGGTGGCGGCGCCATTCTGCAGCAGAAGAACTCGGTCAAGGGAACGGCGACCGCGGCAAGTCTGTGGGCCACCGGCGCGGTCGGGGTCGCCGCCGGGCTTGGCAGCTATGACGTTGCGGTCGCCATGACCTTGTTCGTGCTCCTGACTTTCTGGGTGCTCGCACCGCTCAAGCCGCGCGAAAATGAGCGAGGCGACGAATGATCGATCAAGAGCCACCTCGATCGGACGCTTGATCAGGTCGATGTTGCCGGCGGGACCAGGAGCGCTGCTCCACGCGTTTTTGGAACAGGTTTGTCCCACTCTCGTTCCGATCCGGAGAGGAGTCGGGCTTATGACACAGGCAGATGACGTTTTTCGCATCGAGCAAGGTTTCTGGCTTGGCGGAAAGGAACATTTCCTCGCCCATCTCGATGGTCAATGTCTGTTGGGGTGGTGTCATCTGTGGATGGCCCCTGCGCTGCAAGGGGTAAATTGAGCTGATGATTTGATCTGGCAGGGTGCGGTC
>NZ_JBYSZM010000015.1:0-26137 GCF_058787155.1 Sphingobium sp. FW305-3-2-15-F-TSA7
CTCCCCATCCCTCTCCCCCTGAAGGGGGTGAGGGGGAAGGAAGGGCCATCGCCCGCTTGTCATCCACTCGCGGGTCCAGATCGCTTCCATATTATGTTTCAAATTTTTTTCATCCGTGGATAGCGGATTTGAATTTCACCGCGCGTCTAGGTCCGAACGCCCGCACCAAGCGGGCTCGGGGGGGACCGAAATGACACGGCTGAAGACCAGATCGACCTTTGCAATCACCTGCGCGATCGCGAGCCTCGTGCTTGCGCAACCGGCTGTTGCGCAGCAGCGTAATTTCAACGTGCCGGCGCAGGATGCCCGGCAGGCCATTCCCGAATTCGCCCGGCAGGCGGGCATCCAGATCTCGGCACCGACGGGCCGGATGCGTGGCGTGCGGACCCGGGCGATCAAGGGCAATATCGACGCGCGCGCGGCATTGCGCGCGATGATCGCAGGCACCGGACTGTCGATCGCGAGCGACGACGGATCGATGATCGTCCTGAAATATAAAAGCGCGCCGCAGCCCATCTCCGCGCCGGCCGCTGTGGAGGCTGGGCCTGAAACCGCCGCTGCGGATCCGTTCGAGGACAGCGAGATCATCGTCACTGCGAGCAAGCGCAGCGAGCGGCTGCTCGACGTTCCCTTTTCGATCACCGCGCTGCGCGCCGATACGCTGACGCGCAACGGCGAAGTCCGGCTGGAGGATTATGCGGCGCGTGTTCCCGGGCTGAACGTCTCCAACGACGCGGCCGGCGGTGCGCAGTCCTCGGTCAGCATTCGCGGCGTCACCACCGGCAGCGGCAATCCGACGGTGGCGGTCTATATCGACGATACGCCGGTTTCCGGCAGCACCTTTTTCGGCGGCGGCAGCTCGATCCCCGATCTCGACCCCAATGATCTTGATCGGATCGAAGTGCTGCGCGGGCCGCAGGGAACGCTGTATGGCGCCAGCAGCCTGGGCGGGCTGATCAAATTCGTGAACAAGGCGCCCAATTTCGACCGGGTTACCGGCCGTGTCGAAGTGGGGGCGACGCAGATCGACGGCGGCGATCTGGGCGTATCGGCCCGCGGACGCGTCAACCTGCCGCTCAGCGAGAAAGCCGCACTGACCGCCAGCGGCTTCTACCGTGAGGATCCGGGCTTTCTCGACGATCCCAGCCGCGGCACCACCGATCGGAACAGGACGCTCTATCATGGCGGCCGGGTGGCGCTGGCGCTCAAGCCCAGCGAGACCATCACCGTCAATCTCTCCGCGCTGCATCAGAAGATCCGCAATCGCGGCAATCCCGTTGTCGACCTCGATCCCGTGACCGGCCGGCCGATCGGCGATGGCCTACAAACCGGAACCGTGCCCGGCACCGATATCGCACGATCGACATTGTGGTTGTTCGATCTGGCGATCAAGGGCGATTTCGACGGTTTCGATGTGGTGTCGGACACCAGCTATAGCCGCCGCCGCTTTGCGAGCGTGGTCGATTATTCGCCTGTCCTGGGGCCGCTGATCACGCAGTTCTTCGGCGTGCCCAATGCCGGTGCCGGCCTGGTCAGCAACATCAGCGCGAACAAATTCACGCAGGAATTGCGCGCGACGTCGAACTCGACCGGGCTGTTCGGCTGGCAGGTCGGCGCTTTCTACACGCGGGAATCGGCCGCCATCTACCAGACGACGACCAGCGTCGATGCGACGACGGGCGCCGAGCTTCCCGGCATCCCGCTGCTGCTGGCCGCCAGTGCGCCGGCGAAATATGAGGAGATTGCGGGCTTCGCCAATCTGACGCTCAATTTGAGCGATCGTTTCGACGTCCAGGCCGGCCTGCGCTACAGCCATAACAGCCAGCACTCGGTTTCGGCCACCGACGGACTGTTGATCGGATCGAGTTCGATACCGGCTGCATCTTCGGAAAATCAGCTGACTTTCTCGATCAATCCGCGGTTCCGGATCAGCAATACGCTGATGGCCTATGCCCGGGTGGCGTCCGGCTTTCGGCCCGGCGGCCCCAATGTCGGGCTGACCGGCAATCTGGCGACCTATGGCGCCGACAAGGTGATCAATTACGAGATCGGCACCAAGACCGATCTGTTCGATCGCGCGCTCAGCCTGGAGCTGGCGGCGTTCCTCATCGACTGGAAGGATGTCCAGATCCGCGGGACCGATGCGGTGACCGGGCTCAATTTCTACACCAATGGCGGCAGCGCCCGCAGCAAGGGCGTGGAAGGATCGTTCGTCTATCGCCCCGTGCGGGGTCTGACCCTGAACGGCAACATCGCCTATACCGACGCCTATACGCGCGCCGCGACCCCGCCGCCCACCTTCGCCGATGCTGGCGATCCGCTGCCCAATACGCCGAAATGGGCGGGGCTGGTCGGCGCCGAATACAGCTTTCCGCTCGCCGAAGCCTGGAACGGTTATGTCGGCGCCAATTTTCGCCATGTCGGCCGGCGCTTCAGCACATTCGCCGCCAACGCGACCGAACAGCGCTTCGTCCTGCCGGCCTATGAAACCGTCGATCTGCGCGCGGGGCTGACGCATGACGGCTATTCGATGGATATCTTCGTCCGCAATGTCGGGGACAAGCGCGCCTATCTTACCGGATCGACGGTCGGGCCGATCCAGCGGGCCGCGATCATCCAGCCGCGCACCTTTGGCGTGGCTCTGTCGAAGACATTCTGAATCTGATCCAAATCGGTTCGTAGTGATAGGAATAAATAACCGAAATAGCTCCACATCTCTCATCCGGCGTACGGGCGGGAGATGTGGAGCCGATCGGACGGAGGGGTTCCAACGATGAAGAGAGTTGTACGATTCCGCCTGGCCTGCCTGCTGGCCGCGACGACCTGGTCGCTGGCGGCCAATGCGCAGGATCAGGCGCCGGCCCCTGTTCCTCAGGCGATCGGCGATTATCACATGCATATCCAGGGGCCGGCGATCACCGCCGATCTCAAACGGATGAAGGCCGCCAAGCCCGAAATCTTCGCCGGCATGTCCGACGATCTGATGAAGGAGCGCAGCGGCGCCGACGCGCTGGCGGTGCTCGACAAGGCCGGGGTGCGCCAGGGGACCTTGCTGTCGGTCGCCTATATGTTCGCATCGCCGCTGATGCAGCCGGCGCCCACCGACATGCCGGCGCTGACGCGCCAGGAGAATGCCTATAATGTCGCGGCCGGGCTGGCGTCTCACGGCCGGCTCCAGGCGTTCATCTCGGTCAATCCGCTCGCCTCCAACGCGATGGACGAACTGGAATATTGGCGCGACCGGCCGGGGGTGAGCGGGCTGAAGCTGCATCTGGCCAATAGCGGTTTCAATCCGCGTTCGCCCGCCGATATCGAAAAGCTTGCCGGGGTCTTCGCCTTTGCCGGGCGCAATGCGCTGCCGATCGCGATCCATGTGCGCAACGCCAAGGATTATACGGCGGACGATGCGCACGCCTTTATCGACAAGGTGCTGCCGGGCATGGGCGACGTGCCCGTCCAGATCGCGCATGGCGGCAGCTGGGGCGAGCTCGACCAGGCCACGGTCGACGTGCTTTCGCTCTACGGCGATGCGATCGGGAAGAAGGCCAGGGGCACGAAGAATCTGAGGATCGAGCTGGCGCTGGTCGTCGTGAACGACAAGACCGATCCGGCGCTGGCGGCGTCGTTCGTCAAGGTGATGCGCCGGATCGGCATGGACCGCTTCATCCTGGGTTCCGACTGGCCCGCCATCTACACGCCCGATGCCTATTATGCGCTGCTGCGTACGCAGCTACCGCTCGAACCGGCGGAGTGGGCGGTCATTTTCGGCAACGAAGCGCCCTATTTCAAGCATCCCAGAAAGCACTGACCGCGGCCCGTTCAGGGCGACGAAACCTCATGTTCAAGGATATCCACGCATGAAACATCTGTTGCTTGCGGCGGCCGCATTGTGCCTGCCCGCCGCCGCCTATGCGGATACGACCGTCATCCATGCCGGACGCTTGATCCAGGAAGCGGGAAAGCCGGTGCTGACCGAGCAGAGCGTGATCATCGAGGACGGCGTGATCACGGCGGTAAAGCCGGGCTATGAAGCGGCGGGCAAGGTGGTCGACCTGTCCTGCTGCACGGTGATGCCAGGGCTGATCGACATGCACACCCATGTCACCTTGCTGATCAATATGGCGGATCCGCAAGGATCGTTGCTGCGTGCGAATACGCGGCGGCGTTCGGCGCTGGCGCTGGAGGCGCTGCCGACGGTGCGCGCAATGTTGACCAACGGCTTCACCACCGTCCGCAATCTCGGCGATCCGGCGGGCGTGACCTATGATATCCGCGACGCGATCGCGCGCGGTGCGGTGGAGGGGCCGCGCATCGTCGCGGTGCAGCCGCAATTCAATGTTTCGGGCGGCGATTATGATCCGGTCAATTTCGCGCTGCGCGACGGGCTGGACGATGTGATCGCCGATACCGGCGGGCTGTGCGACGGCGCGGACGATTGCCGTCGCGTGATCCGCAGGGAAGTCCGCGCCGGCGCGGATGTGATCAAGCTGCGTTTCGCAGCACCTCCCTTCATGGACCCCAAGGTCGCGTCCTATGAATATCCCGACGAGATCAAGGCGATCGTCGAGACCGCGCATCACCTCAATCGCAAGGTGGCGGCGCATGTCAGCTCGCCCGAAACCGTGCGCATGGCGGTGGAGGCGGGGGTCGATACGATCGAGCATGGGCCGGTGACCGCGGAGAATGTCGCGCTGATGAAACGGCACGGCACGCGTTTCACCCCGACATTGCTCGCCGCCTATGTCGCGGGTGCGGTGGTGAAGGAGATGCTCAAGCGCGATCTTTATGCCGAGCATGTCGCCGGCCTGAAACAGGCCTATGCGGCGGGCGTCCCGATCCTGTTCGGCAGCGATCTCGGCGTTTTCGGGCCCGAGCGCGTCCATGAGGAATTCGACCATATGGTGCGCTCGGGCATGACTCCGGCCGATGCGCTGCGTTCCGCGACGATCAATGCCGCGGACGCGCTCGGCATGGCCGACACGCTCGGGACGATCGCGCCGAAGAAGCAGGCCGATATCATCGCGGTCGCCGGCGATCCGCTGTCCGACATCGCGACCATGGGCAAGGTGCTGTTCGTGATGCGCGCGGGGAAGGTGTATAAGGACGAGGCACCGAAGCGCTGAGGTGGACGCGCAGTGGGCGGATAAAAATTCCTGGCCAGAGTACGTCATCCCAGCTTTCGCTGGGATGACGGTTTGGGTTGTACATCTCTCTATTGGCGGCTTTCGCGTCTTCGCATGAAACTCTCCCCGCGGTTCGGCGAGCGGCCTGCGCCCGCTATCGGAGGACGCCGTTGTTGCTTTCCGGCCCCGATCGCCTAAATGGGGGCAGCTATCGTCGCCTGCGACGGAAATGACGCTCCCTGGGCGGACCCTTCCTGTTCACGCTTCCTGGCTCCGTGCGCTGCCGCGCGCGGACAATGCATCCATTGTGAAGGGAAGAGCCGTGGCAAAAGAGGAACTGCACACGTTCGACGGGCAGATCGACGAGATCCTTCCCGACGGCCGCTTTCGCGTGCTGCTCGAGAATGATCATAGTATAATCGCCTATACGGCCGGCCGCATGCGGAGAAATCGCATCCGTTCGGTCGTTGGGGATCGCGTACAGGTCGAGATGACGCCCTATGACATCACCAAGGGACGGATCATCTATCGCGAACGCACGCCCGGATCGGGCTTTGGCGGTCCGCGTGGCGCGCGACGGCGCTGAATGAGAAAGGAGAAACATGGCATCGTATAAAGACCCGGGTTTTAACGAACGTACCGCACTCGCCCGGCAGGCGAAGCAGAAGGCGCTCGACATGCTGCGCGCCAAGCCCGTTCCGACCGAGGCGGAACTCGCCGAACGTGCCGCCGCACAGCTGAAGCGCGAGGCGGCGGAAGCCGAGAAGCGCGAAGCCAAGCGTCTGCGCGACGAAGCGCAGAAGGCCGAGCGCGCCGCGCGTGCGGCCGCCGCAGCACAGGCCGAAGCCGATGCCGCCGCTGCTGCGCTGAGGACCGAAGCCGAGAAGAAGGCGGAGCGCGACGCGCGTTACGCCGCGCGCAAGAACCGCAAATAATCGCGCGGGCTACCAGCCCGTGTGCAAATCCTCGGCCAGGCCGCGTATTGCGGCAGCGACCAGTTCACCACCCGCTTCAGGCGTCGCCTGAAGCGGGTCTGAGCCCATGCGGCCGTCGGGATGACGCCGCCTGAAATCGGCGGCTTCGCGGACCGGCCCACTCGGCGCGACCGCCGGATCGCACACCGCCTGCTTGATCTGGTCGGGATAGCGCCATTGGGTGATCGCGATTTCCGATGGCGTCGCATGGCTGCCATGCGCGGTCGGGAATTGCCGCCCGGCGAGCGCCGTCACCCCGGGAAGATCCCACCAGTTGCGCAGGCGCAACGTATAACCGAGATCGCGGCGGGCGAAGCTCGCCTCCGCATAGATTTCCGAGAATGCCGCTTCGATCGATGCGACATTGCCGCCATGTCCGTTGAGGAAATAGAGGCGGGTGAAGCCGTGCGCGGCGAGCGAGCGCGCCCAATCCCCGATCGCGGCCATGAATGTGGAGGGGCGCAGCGAGATCGTTCCGGCAAAGCCCAGATGGTGTTGCGCCATGCCGATGTTGAAGGTCGGCGCGACGAGGATGTCGGCCTCGCGCTGCGCTTCGTGCGCGATGATCTCCGGGCATAGCCAGTCGGTGCCGAGCAGCCCGGTCGGGCCATGTTGCTCGTTCGAACCGATCGGGATCACGACGGTCTGCGAGCGTTCGAGGAATGTCGCGATCTCGGGCCAGGTCGACATGTGAAGCAGCATGATGGGTCCTTTTCAGGCTTTGGAATCGGTCGCGCGGGGACGCCCGGCATGCGCCGCGAGTGCCGCGCCGGTCACGACCAGCGCACAAGCGGCGGCGAGCTGCGCGCTCGGCGCGGCATGGTCGGTGAGCACGAGCAGGCACGTGGACAGGACGGGCGTGGAGAAAGCGAGGATGCCGAGCAGACCGACCCGGCCATGTTTCGTGCCGAGATCCCAAGCCAGGAAGGCGAGGCCGAACGGCCCGATGCCGATCGCCAACACGAGCAATGCCTGTCCGTTGCCGGGCCAGGTCATCGGCGTGCCGCCGATCGCGAGCACCGCAAAACCGATCAGCGCGACCAGCCCGAATATGCCGACCAGCGCCTCGCTCGGGATCGCGGCGAAGCGCGCATTGCGGATGCTGTAGCAGGTCCAGACGATCGCCGCGGCGAGCGCGGCGACATGGCCCCAGCTGGGCCTGGCGAAGCCGCCGGGCTGGTGGAGCAGCAGCGCCACGCCGGCAAAGCCGATGAGTGCGCCGGGCAGGGTGCGCAGGATCCGCGACCGATCGGCGAACACCGCGATGAGCAGCGGCCAGAGATAGTTGACGAGATTGGCCTCCGCCGCGGGGGCCGAGCGCAGCGCCTGGAAATAGAGGAGGTGATAGCCCGCCAGCGACAGGCCGGCCTCGATCACGAAGGCGCGCGGCAGCCGGCGGATGTCGAGCGACGCCGCACGCCCCGTCGCGATCAGCCAGGCCGCGCCGGCGACGAACGCGACGGCGAAGCCCGCGGTCATGAGCTGGAGCGAGCCATAGGCGGTCACCCCGATGCTGAGCGTGGCGAGCCCCGCCCAGAGCAGGATGGCGACGGCCCCGATCGCAGTGGCTGGTCCGGTGGAAATCATGCCGCGTCGAAACCCGCCAACCGCCCCCGCCGTCAAGCGGAATCGGTGGATCGTGCGAATGTGTGTGGGGTGAAGTGATCCATCGGGCTGACATCTGTCCTATGTCATTCCCGCGAACGCGGGAATCCAGTGGCATAGAGCTCGATGATCGGCATCGTCTGGATTCCCGCGTTCGCGGGAATGACAGGGAGGAGGTTTCTCGCTTGAGGCGGACCGCCGTTAGCGCTCGTTGGTGAAGCGCTTTACCTTGTTGGGCAGATCCTTGCCCTTGCTGCGCCGCGACGGCAGCTGCACCGGATGTTTCTTTTTCCATTCGGCCCAGGTCATCGGGCCGTCCGGCGTTTCGATGATACGGTCGTCCAGCGACTCGCTCACATCAACCTCCGCTGCGGCTGGCGCCGCTTATTTGCTGGCGATCTGGTCCGCCTCGACGCGATATTGCTCGCGAACGAACGCGCGCGCGGCGGTCTGGGTCTTGAAGCTGTCTTCCAGCATCTCGCTCGACACGAGCGGATAGCCCTGGGAATTATAGCGGGTCGTCCGCACGGTGACGCGAAACACGCCCGCTTCATCCTTGGCAACGAGATAGGGGCGGACGGCGGTTCTCGACATGGAAGGCTCCTGGGACTGGATGATTTGCGACGACGTCATCGCAGTCGCAAACGGGAGCCAGCGCTGCCCTCATGCGATCGGCGCACCCTCGGGCGCGCCTGTACGACCTCTGTGGGCGCTTCGGCCGCTTTGCGCAAGTGCATGGCGGGTCAAGCCCCGTGCATTCGCTGCATGTGTACCGGTCGCGGCGGGCGCCTCGCCTATTTTTCGATCACGACATGCGTCGCATAATCGCTTCTGACGGTTTCGGTCACGCGGTAGCCGAGCGCAGGCAGGTCCAGCCCTGCGAACAAGGCCTCGCCGCGGCCGAGCAGCACCGGCGCGATTGCGAGATGCATCTCGTCGACCGCGCCGGCCCGGAGATATTGGCGCACGGTATCGGCGCCGCCGCCGATCTTGACGTCGAGATCGCCTGCGGCTTCGCGCGCACGCTCCAGCGCCGCATCGATGCCCTCGGTGACGAAATGGAAAGTCGTTCCGCCCGCCATCTCGATCGATGTGCGGGGATGATGGGTCAGAATGAAGGTGGGCGCGTGATAGGGCGGATTGTCGCCCCACCAGCCTTTCCACCCGTCGTCCGGCCAATCGCCGCGGCTTGGGCCGAACATGTTGCGGCCCAGGATGAAGGCGCCGAATCCGTCCATCGAACGATGGGCGAACTGCTCGTCGACGCCGTCGCTGCCGCCGCCCTCGCCGAACATGGTGCGGAACGTGCGCGTGCCGAAGGCCCATTGATGAAGCTCGGTGCCGCGCTTGCCCAGCGGATCCTCCAGGCATTGATCCGGGCCCGCGCCGAATCCGTCGAGCGAGATCGAAAAGCCGGCGACGCGAACCTTGCCCATGACACTCTCCAGTCTGATTGTATATTGCAACTGGTTGCGCGTAACGAAACTGATTGTATGTTGCAAGTGGTAATGACCATCATCCGCTCCGGCTGCCCCATCAACCTCACCATCGAGCTGCTCGGCGATCGCTGGACGCTCGTCATCATCCGCGACATCATGTTCGGCAATCGCCGCCATTTCCGCGAAATGCTCACGCGATCCGATGAGGGGATCGCGTCGAACATCCTGGCCGACCGGCTGAAACGGCTGGTCGATAACGGCCTGCTCACCCGCGGTGCCGATCCGACGCATCGCCAGAAGGCGATTTACAGCCTGACCGAAAAGGCGATCGACTTGGTGCCGATGCTGGTGGCGATGGGCGCGTGGGGGCGCCGCCATCTGCCGGTCACGCCGCCGCTCGCGATCCGGCAGCAATTGCTCGAGGAAGGCGGCCCGGCTTTATGGGCGGCGTTCATGGCCGAGCTGCGTCATTACCATCTCGGCACGCCGCTGCCCGAGGGGCATGAGAATGTGCTCGACCGGCTCACCGCCGAATTCCAGCGAGTCATGGCGGAGCAGGCGGAAATCGAGACGGATTGATCTCGCACGAAGACGCGCGTGCGGAGCGCCTATTTCAGCACCATTCCCGGCGTCCATCCGCTTTTGGCAAGGAAGGTTTTGGCGTCGCTCATTTCGATGATGTCGCGCAGCGCGGCGCGCTTGTCCGCGGCGCGCTGATAATAGGCCTTGGCGATCCGATAGCCGACCCAATAGCCGAGATCGCCTGGCCGCTCGGACGTGCCACGGCCATTATACAGCCAGTCGGATCCCAGCGCCTTCCTGTCCTTGTCCGCGAGAAAGGCGGTTTCCAGTGCCTTTTCCCGCCCCTTGGTCGCGGTGATGAGGTGGCGATAGCTGACCGAGCCCGAAATCAGTTCGCCGACGAATTCGGCGGCGCCTTCGATCAGCGCGGCGGTCAGCACCGTCGCGTCGGGATCCTCCACCTGCGCGGCGGGTTGCTGCACATGCGCATATTCGTGCGCGATGACGTAGACGAAGCGATCCTCCGGATCGGGCTCCATGAAATCGAAGGCGCACAGGGTCTCGAGCCCGATCATCACGCCCGAGGCATTGGCCGTCCCGCCGGTCTTGCCGCGGCCGACAGCGAGCGTCACCGGGGGATAGATGCCCTTTGGATAAAGCGCGGCAAGCTTCGCCAGGGCAGGGGCGAGCCGGGCGGTCACCCTGGGCAGCACTGCGGTACAGCGCCTCGCATCGGCGAACATCGCCGGGCGCTCGGCGATGGCGGCGGCCATGCGTTCGCCGGTGAAATTCCGCAGCCGCGCGAATTCGGCCAGCCCGGTGCTGCCCTTGTCGAGATAGTCGTGCTGGAGCTGTTCCGCCGTCGGCTTGCCGCCCGCCGCATCATAGATGGCGTAGAAGCGGGTCACATCGTCGATGCGGATCTCGGGGCCGCTGGAGGCCTGCGGCGCGGCGCCGGTCAGGAGCGGCGCGGTGGCCAGAATCAGAAGCAGCGCGGCGCGTTTCGCGATGGTCTTTGTCATCGCGGCGGACACTGTCCGGCACACCCGATCGGGTCAAGCCGCCATGTCCGCCCGAGGCTTCCAGATCGGTCAGGCGGCTGCCTCCATCTCCAGCAGATGGCGCTTGCGTTCGACCCCCCAGGCATAGCCGGAGAGCGAGCCATCGCTGCGCACCACACGATGGCAGGGGATCGCGACCGCGACATGATTGGCCGCGCAGGCCCCCGCCACCGCCCGGACAGCCCTGGGCCGGCCGATCCGGCTGGCGATCTCGGCATAGGTCGCGGTCTTGCCGACCGGGATATCGCGCAGCGCCTGCCACACCCGTTGCTGGAACGCGGTGCCGCGCACGTCCAGCGGGAGGTCGAGGCCCAGGGCAGGCGCTTCGACAAAGCCGACGGCGCGCGCCACCAATTGCTCATAATCCCTGTCGCCGCCGATCAGGCGCGCATTGGGAAAGCGATCCTGGAGATTGCGTGCCAGAGCGTCGGGATCGTCGCCGATCAGGATCGACACGACGCCCCTTGCGCTCGATGCGACGAGGATCGCGCCCAGTGAGGATTGTCCGATCGCGAAACGAATATCTTCGTGCATGCCACCCTCCCGGTATCTGGTCGGCGTCATGCCGAGCATCTGGGTCGATTGTTCGTAGAACCGGCCGCTGGAGCTGAAGCCGGCATCGTAGATGGCCTCGGTCACGGAGCGGCCCCTGGCCAGGCCTTCGCGGATCCGGGACGCCCGGCGGGCAGCGGCATAGGCCTTGGGCGTAAGACCGGTCGCGGCCTTGAACAGCCGATGGAAATAACTTGTGCTCAGACCGGCGATGCCCGCGAGTTCGCCAAGCGATGGCTGTTCTTCGCTTTGCTCGATCAGCCGACAGGCCTTTTCGACCAGCTTCGTGTTCTCGATGTCCTGCGGGATTCCGTCGGGGTTGCAGCGCTTGCACGCTCTGAAGCCCGTCGCCCTGGCTTCGGCCAGGCTGTTGTACAGGCTGACGTTGATCGGATTGGCGTGCCGGGACGGGCAGGATGGACGGCAATAGATGCCGGTGGTCGAGACCGAGTACCAGAATATGCCATCTGCCGAGCGATCGCGCGCGAGCACGCGTGCCCAGCGCGGGTCCATCTCTATTGCGGTCATATCGCTTTCGCGATCTTCGGATCGTGTCGCCATCACCGGCTCTCCCATTTTCATGATCGTCATTATGGCGGTCGCGTTCGAGCGCGCGCTCCGCCCCTTGCTTTCAAACTCATGTTCGAACCGACGCCTGATGCGATGACCGCCGCCGGATGGCCGACGGCGGTCACGCGATCACGCTGCGCGGATGAGGCCGAGCTGCGTCAGGGCGGCCACGCCGTCATCGAGCCCGATCTCCGACACGATCCTGCCGTTCTCGAGCTTCAGCACCGTCGTGCCGGTGAAGCGCATCGTCCGGCCGGTATTCGCCGGAAGGCCGCCGATCAGGAAATCGTCGAATGCGGGACCGCTATGGGTGCCGCCGCCTTCCCATTGGCCGACGACATAGTCGCCTTCGGCGATCAGGTCGGTCACGCCCCAGAAATTGAGGTCGGGAAACGCTTCGCGGAAATCGGTCATGAACGCCTTGATGTCGGCATGGCCGCGACGGGGTTCGTGAAGCGAATATTGGAGAAGCATATCGGGCGCCGCCAAGTCGTCGACAATGGAAAGATCGCAGGTCTCGCCCCAGAAGTGCGTGAACCAGCGACCGACAATGGCTTTGTTGTCGCTTTCTTTGGACATGTTCCGTCTACCTTTGAATTGACTTTACTGAGATCGGCGCTGTCCCTGGAGGCAGTCGCCGGATTTCGGTTTATGGCGGGCAGACGGTCGCCAAACTCCGATTCTTGTTTCGGTATCCAATAGATGCTGGCGTGATCGTTCCGGGAGGTGTTGCCGGCATCCCGCCATGACGGGATGCCGGTTGCCCGTTCAGGCGGCCGCGGCGAGCGTGGCCGGCGCGATGCCGTCGATCCGCACGCGTGCGGCGGCCAGAGCCTCATCCCGCTGCTCCGGGCCATAGGCAACGCCTTCCGCGACGATGATCTCCGGGTCGGCGATGCCGATAAAGCCCAGCATCGCCCGCAAATGGCTTTCGGCATGTTCGTTCGACGCACCGGGGCTGCTCTCCCCGTAAAAGCCGCCGCGCGAGGCGGCGACGATGACCCGCTTGCGTCCGGCCAGCCCCTCGACGCCGTCGGGACCATAGCTGAAGGTCTGTCCGGCGATCAGGATATGATCGAACCAGCTTTTGAGCTGGGACGGGATACCGAAATTGTACATCGGTGCACCGATCACGACGATGTCGGCGGACAGAAACGTGTCGAGCACGCCCTTGCCGTCGTCGGATGCGAAGCGGTCGAGCGTCAGATGCGGCAGGGGATCGGCGGCCAGGTCGTGCCGGACGACCTCGATCGTGGGATCCAGGTTCGTCAGATGCGCGACGATCGCGGCGGAGATGACGCGGCTGGCCGAACCATCGGCCTGAATGGAGGAATCGAGATGCAGGAGTTTCATAAGGGGGCTGTCCAAACTGGTTCAGTGACCCCAATTAGCTATGAAGCCCGCGGGAACGGGCCAAGAACGCATATTTTTGAGGCCTAGTCACATGCAGATGACCACCCCGGAGCGCGGCCATCAGAATTGCGGAGCGATCGCCGGACATCTGGCGCGGTTCGGCGATCGCTGGACGCTTCCGGTGGTGGTGACGCTGCGCGAGGGACCGTTGCGGTTCAACCAGTTGCGTCGCGCCGTCGCCGGAATCTCGCAGCAGATGCTGACCCGCACGCTGCGCGCGCTGGAACGGGACGGCATGGTCAGCCGCACCGTTCATCCCACCGTACCGCCGCAGGTGGAATATGCGCTGACCGAACTCGGTATCTCGCTCGCCGAACAGGGCGTGCAACTCGGCGGCTGGGTTCAGACGCACATAGACGAGATCGAACGGTATCGCGGTGCATTCGATGCAGGGGACGGCTGATTGCGGCAGGGGCAGGCGCCGCTTTCGGCAGCCGGATCAAGCCGCTATGGAATGTTTGCGATCATCAGCGGATCGATATGGGGAGGCCAGACGTGGATATTCCGGACGACATCTTCACCGAGCCCGAGGACGTCGACGCCGAGACGCTGGCCAATCTGGGCCCTTTGCGTCGACTGGCGGGCATATGGGAAGGGCATCGCGGCGTCGATCTCAACCCCAAGGCCGAGGGGCCGGAGCAGCGGGACTATTATGAACGCATCGAGATGCAGCCCATCGATCCCCAGGCCAATGGACCGCAACTCTTCTACGGGCTGCGCTATCACGTCCATATCAACACCCGGGAAGAGGCGATCGCGTTCCACGACCAGGTCGGCTACTGGCTTTGGGAGCCGGCGACGGGGCTCATCCTGCAAACCCTGGCGATCCCGCGCGGACAGATCGCGATCGCGGCCGGCCATGCCGGGCCCGACGCCACCAGGCTGGTGCTGAAGGCCGAGCGCGGACAGACCGAATATGGCATCTGCTCGACGACATTCCTCGAGCTTGCCTTCCGGACCGATTCCTACAGCATCCAGGTCGATTTCCATGACGATGGCTCGTGGAGCTATATTTCCGACACGAGCCTGATGGTGCGCGGCCGCGATGAGCCTTTCCTGCATCGCGACAGGAACACGCTGGTGAAGATCGCCGAGCCCGACCTCAATCCATGGGCACGGATCATCCGCGACGGAAAAAAGGCCTGACCGGGAACAGCGGCATGTCGCGCGATCCGACGGGCTTGCTGTGCCCATATGCGAATAAGGACCCATTGATCCCATGAGATTTCGCGCTGGCTTGCCCGCCATTCTGCTTGGCCTGCTGACCGTCCCTGCGCACGCCAATGACGATGTCGCGGACGAGTTCGATCCGTCGAGCCTGACGCTTCCCGACATCATCGCGTGCAAGCTGAAGGATGTGCCGAGCTGGAACGGCTTCGCGATCTGGTTCAACGACAATGAGGA
The DNA here is from genome assembly GCF_058787155.1 of Sphingobium sp. FW305-3-2-15-F-TSA7. Taxonomy (NCBI): domain Bacteria; kingdom Pseudomonadati; phylum Pseudomonadota; class Alphaproteobacteria; order Sphingomonadales; family Sphingobiaceae; genus Sphingobium; species Sphingobium sp. FW305-3-2-15-F-TSA7. Next base: position 14,664 of record NZ_JBYSZM010000015.1, read on the forward strand.
GGCCAGGCGGCATTACGGGATGACCGCGGTCAAGGGCGGCAATCCGTTCCTTTCCGAATATCGCCTCGCCACGCCGATCACGGTGTTCGGCCGGACCACCGACCGGGTCGCCTTCAGCAATTCGGGCCTGATGGCGGTCCTGTCCGATACGACACCGCAGGCGCTGGCAAAGGAACTGGAGGTTGCGCCGGTGATCGACACATCCGGCAAATATATGGGGCAGCGGATGATCGTCGAAGCGCCCTTCGATGGCGGATCACCGATCTTTCAGGGAACGACCCGGATTTCGCTCAATATCTCGACGGTCACTTCGCACCCCGGTAAGGTGCTGGCCGGGTGCAGCTATGTGATCGACATCAAGGATTGAGCGGGGCAGGGGCCGCACAAGGCCGACCCCCCAGCCTCTGATGAGGCGCTTTCAGACGTCCGGATCTCGCAAGGACAGGATTGACGACCGGGTGCGCACGACCTAGGGGCTCATTTAGATATGGTATAACATCACATGTGTCGTGGATCGGGTCGGGGGGAAGTTTCTTGCAGAAACTGGTTTTCAATACGCTGTCCGCGCTCTCGCTCATCGGCGTCTGCGCATCGCCCGCCGCGGCGCAGCAGACGACGACGGCGGATGGGGCGGAGGGCGATCGGGTGCGCGACGACGAGCCCGTATCGGCCGACATCGTCGTCACCGGCTCGCTGATCCGCGGCCTGCCCCGGGAATATGTCGCCAGCCCGGTCTATACCCATGACCAGGCGGATATCGTGCAATCGGGATCGGGCGCGCTGTCCGAATACATGCTCACCATCCCGCAGAATTTCACCGGCGATCTCAGCGAATTCGCGACGACCGGCGCGGGCATCGGCAGCCCGCTGGGTGACGCGACGACCTATAACCAGTTTGACGGCTTTTCGGGTTTCGCGCTGCGCGGCCTCGCTTCGGACGCGACGCTGACCCTGCTCAACGGCCGGCGCATGCCCTCGGTCGGCCTGACCGAGGCGCCGACGGTGTCGGTGATCCCGTCGATGCTGATCGAGCGGATCGACATCATTCCCGACGGTGCCTCCGCCACCTATGGCGCCGATGCCGTCGCCGGCGTCGTCAATATCGTCACCCGCCGACCGACCGAGGGTATCGAAGTGCAGGTGCGCGGCGCCGCCGCGACGCGGACGGGCAAGGCGGATCTCCAGGCCAGCCTGCTCGCCGGCCATTCATGGGGCAGCGGCAGTGTCTATGGCATGGCGATGTACCAGAAACGCTCGCCCTTTATCGGCGACCCTGTCGACGTTGCGGGCGAAGCGCTCCAAATCACCCAGCTTCCCGACGAAAGGCTGACCGGCCTCTATGGCGGCGTGCGGCAGGAAGCGGGCGATTTCACCTTTTCGGTCGATGCCTCGCGCTTTCAGCGCGACCGCAGCTCGCGCCAGATCTTCCTCGACGAGGCGGCCTATAACCGGGTGTTCAAGACGCGCACCACCGGTGTCTCGATCTATAGCGGCGTCCACTGGCAGGGGCAGGGTACGACCGCGCTCGACCTGACGGTGGATTATCACCGCACCCATAGCGACAGCAGCTCCAGCCGGATGGGACGTCCGCCCAGCACGCGCGAGTCCACCAACACATTGTTCGTCGCGGAGCTGCGCGGCCAGACCGCCCTGATGTCGCTGCCGGCCGGGCCGGTGCTGGCGGCGGGCGGTTTCCAGTATCGCGAGGAAGCGCTGCGCACCGACGCGACGATCTTCTTCAACCGCAAGGGCGGTACACGCAAGGTCAAGTCGATCTTCGGCGAAGTGAATGTGCCGATCGTCGGGCCGGAACAGGCGGTGCCGCTGATGCGCTCGCTCACCCTATCCGCGGCCGCGCGCTACGAGGATCTCGGTTTCGACACCGCGCTCTCGCCCAAGCTGGGGCTGCGCTGGCAGATCGATCGCTCGATCGCGCTGCGCGGCACCTTTGCCCGATCGTTCCTCGTTCCGCGTTTCCGCAGCACGATCGGCATCGCCGAACAGGTTTCGTTCGGCCTGTACGATTATAAATTCCTCGACCCCAAGGATCAGGATCCCGCGCTGCCGCCGGGCCAGGCGCTGGTGATGTTCCGCGCGGGCGCCAATCCCGATCTCAAGACGCAGAATGCCGACACTGTCACGCTCGGCATGGATCTGACCCCCGCATTCGTCCCCGGCCTGACGATCAAGGCCGGCTATTACCGGATCAGGATTTCGGGCCGTGTCGGCACGCCCTCGCCCGATGACAGCCTGTCGGTTCAGGACCTGCAGGTCTTCAACATCGCCCGCCCCGGCATGGATGCGGTGCGTGAAGTGCTCTACAATCCCGACGTCTTCCGCCGCTTCGCCGAAGTGCCGTCGATCAATGGCGGCGAACTCACCTTCTTCGATTCCGCCAGCCAGGTGCCCGCCGATCTTCTCTCGCGCGTCCAGCTGATCGCGGACATCAGGGCGCAGAATTTCGCGGTGGAATCCACCGACGGCCTCGATCTCGATCTTGCCTGGCGCACGCCCCTGTTCGGGGGCAGCGCGATGATGAAACTGAGCGGTCAATATATATTGAACCTCTCGCTCAAGGCCGGCGGCTCGACCGCGATCTCGCGGCTCGACGGCTATGCCAAGCCCGCCGACCTGCGGCTGAACGGCACCATCGCCTGGGGTCGTGGCGGCGTCTCGATCGGGTCGGTGATCAACTATATCGACGGCTTCACCGACGACCGACCCGGCCAGCCGGTCCACAAGGTCGGATCCTTCACCACCGCCTCGCTGTTCCTCGGCCTCGATCTCGGCCGCCTGTCGTCGGCGCCCTGGCTGGCGGACAGCGAGGCGCAGATCGTCGTCGCCAACCTGTTCGACCGGCAGCCACCGCGCATCGTCGATGGCGTGCTGGGTTTCGACCCCTATAATAACCCGCCCAATCCCCGCACGATCGGGCTGGTGCTGGCACGGCGGTTCTAAAGCGCTTCCCGAAAAACCGGTTCCCACTTTTTCGGGAAGCGCTTTAGGCTGGTTTTCAAGCTCCATTGCCGAAAGCCCCCGATGTCCTCCGCTTCCGATCTCGCCATTCGCCTACGCCGTGCCGCGTTCAACCGCGCGCTGGCGGAGGGGGACCTTGCTGCCATTGGTCCGATCCTCGCGTCCGACGCGATCCTCGTCACCGGCACCGACAGCGCGGTCCTGTCCGGTCGCAAGGCGCAATTGCTGGCGTGGAAGCGCGAGTTCGCCGCGTCGGCACGCACGCTCTACACCCGCACTCCGGAGACCATCCTCGCCTCGCCCGTCGAACCCATCGCGCTCGAACATGGTCATTGGCAGGGCGTTGCCGCCACCACCGGTCACCCCCTCGCATCCGGCGCCTATAGCGCAAAATGGCGCGATACCGGTGCGGACTGGGTGCTGGAGGCTGAAATCTACCTCACTCTCGCCTGAGCGCCCCGGCCATCCAACTCGCCCCGGCGCGTTCCCGCCAAAGTCGGCTTTCCCGTCCCCTGATCGCGTGATACCGGCCTTATTTTCGCGGAGTGGACGGTGCAAATCTGGATACTGGCCATGATCGGCGCGTTCTTCCTGGCCGGTGCGCGCGGCTATTCGGGGAGTTCGATCCTCAGGGCGACCGCAACCTGCATCCTGCCGGCCTGCATCCTCTTCTATATCGGCCTCAAGAACGAGATAGACGCGAGCATCAATGCGCAGGCGCTGACCGTCTGGCCGGTGATGGCGATCATCTATCTGCTCATCATCATCGTGCTGGCGCTGGTGGGGGCGCTGATCGGGCGCCTGCTCGGGAAGCGGCCCTGAAATCAGGGCGATACATTCGCTATCCGATCAGGCCCGCCGCTGCCGACCCTCGGCATCGATATCGAGCAGATCCTCGATAAACAGTGAAACCAGCATCGCCTGGCTGGTCACCCCGGCTTTCGCGTAGATCTGGCTCAATTGCGACCGCACCGTCCCGGCGGCGGCGCCGCGCAGCCGGGCGATCTCGGCAACGTCGCAGCCCTTCAGCGCGAACAGCGCGACTTCGGCCTCGCCCGGCGAGAGTCCCCATTCGGCGAAGCGCAACGCGATATGGTCGGCCAGCGCACCGCGGGCATTGGCGAGCGAGCGTTCCTTCCAGCGCAGTTCCTCGGTGATCCGGCGGATATGGCGCGATCCCATCACCACCCCGCCAAGCAGCGCGAACGCGACCAGGCATTCCATGACGATTTCAAGGCTGAGCCCATGGCTCGCCTCCACCAGCACGTCATCGATACCGTCGACCACGAAATAGATGGCCGCCACGAACTGGAGCGCGACGATGGCAAGGGGCGCCGCCACCCGGCGATCGGATAGTGCGGCCGGGAGAAGGGCAGCCGGGAAAAGGGCGGTGCTGTTGACGGACCGGGGCATGGACTTCCGCTTATCGGAGTGGATTTGAGCGCCTGCTTATAGGCGCGACGGCGCGCCGCACCTAACCCCCCCGTACCGGAGAAACGACGCCCCCAGGCAATCGCAGGAGCAATGGTGTGTCCGATACGATGAAAGCGAGCTTGACCAAGGTGCCGGCGGTGACGCTCGGTTTCTGGATCATCAAGATATTGGCGACCACCTTCGGCGAAACCGCCGGCGATACCGTCAGCATGTCGATGGATCTCGGCTATCTGGTCGGTACCGCCATATTCGCGACGATATTGGTCATCCTCGTCGGCATGCAGATCGCGGCCAGGCGGTTCCACCCGATGCTCTATTGGGCGACGATCATCGCATCGACCACCGCCGGCACGACGATGGCCGACTTCGCAACGCGCTCGCTCGGCATCGGCTATCCGGGCGGATCGGTGCTCCTGCTGGCGGCGGTGCTGCTGTCGCTGGCGATCTGGCACCGGGCGCTGGGCAGCATCTCGGTCAGTTCGGTGCATGAGCCCAGGGCCGAGATCTATTACTGGCTGACGATCACTTTCTCGCAGACGCTGGGCACGGCGCTGGGCGACTGGATCGCCGACGGCCCGCTCGGCTATCTCGGCTCGGCGGTCGTGTTCGGCGCGCTGCTCGCGTTCATCGCACTCGCCTATTACCGGACGTCGATCAATCGCGTCGCGCTGTTCTGGGCCGCGTTCATCCTGACGCGTCCGCTCGGCGCGGTGGTGGGCGATTTCCTCGACAAGCCGGTTTCGCACGGCGGGCTGGAACTGAGCCGCGCGGGCGCATCACTCGTGCTCGGGCTGGTCATCGTCACCCTGGCCCTGGTAATCCCGCAGCGCGCCGCCGAAACCGCGTTCCAGCATGACGGCGCGTAACGCGATGCGTGGTTTCGCCCGCAAGGCGATGCTGGCCCGGCTCCTCGCCTTGTCGGTGCTCGCGACCCCCGTCGCTTCATGGGCGGGCCCGCCTTTCCTGACCGACGATCCCGAGCCGACCGAAACCGGCCATTGGGAAATCTACGGACCGCTCGTCGAACGGGAAGGGCGGGGAGCGGACTTCGAAGGGGCCACGGGCGTCGAGATCAATTTCGGCGCCGCGCCCGACCTGCAACTGACCGTCGGCCTGCCCATCGGTTTCGCGCACGATGCCAGGGGATGGCGCCGGGGCGCGGGCGATCTCGAGGTTTCGGCGAAATATCGCTTCTACCATGACGAGAATGCCGGTTTCTCCGTCGCCTTCTTCCCCGGTGCGACGCTGCCCACCGCCAGCAACGGCATGGGCGCCGGCAAGGTGACCGGGCTGCTGCCGGTCTGGTTCCAGAAGGATATGGGGCCCTGGTCCATCTTCGGCGGCGGCGGATATGCGATCAATCCGGGCGCCGGCAATCGCGACTATTGGACGGGTGGCGGCGCGGTGACGCGCCAGATGAGCCCGCGCCTGCTGATCGGCGTGGAGGCCGACCGGCAGGGGGCCGACACGATCGGCGGGCGGGCATCGACCAGCCTGGGGATCGGCGCGATCTATCAGATGCGCGCGCCGTTCCGCCTGCTCGCTTCGGGTGGGCCGACCTTCAGCGATGGCGGCGGCGCTGCCGGTTACCACGCCTTTCTGGCACTGGGGCTGGATTTCTAGGTTCGAGCCGGCGAGGTCGGAACGTCTAGCCGAAACCAGCCTCTAAGACATCAGCGAGTCGGGGCGGGCGCACTCTCCCCGCGATCCGCTCAGCGCGTCTCCGCCGTGCCATGGTCGCTATGGCCCAGCGCGTCCATGGCCGTCGCGACGATATGATCGCGCAGTTCGCGTCGCAGATCGAGGTTCGTCGCCATCCGTGATGCGAAGCCGCTGCCCGACGTGGCCGCGAACACGCGCACCAACCGCTCCATATCGGGCGCATTCACATCGATGCCGAGCGCCGCGAACAGCTTCAGTCCGATGCGGGTGAGGCGCGGCTCGTCACCGGTTCCGTCGATCGACCAGCGCTGGCCCAGCGCCGCGATGCCTGGCCAGTCGAACCAGAAATCGATCGAACTTTCGACAAAGGCGCGGTCGCGCGCGACACCCGCGGGAACGCGTTCGATCGCGGCGAAGGTTTCGTCGGCCAGCGCCTCATGGGTGTTCAGCACGGCGTCGTAGAGTGCCTGCTTGCTCGCATAATGGTGCAGCAGCCCCGCCTTCGAATAGCCGAGCGCGTCGGCGATCTGCTGGATCGAGGTACGTTCGAAACCGTGACGGGCGAACAGCCCCGCTGCGCGATCGATGATCTCGGCGTCAATCTCGGATTTGGTCGGTCTGGGCATCAGCGCGATCTAGCCTCATTCCGGTTCGAGGTGAACCGGAATGAGTCCGGATCGGGCCGGTTGCCGGATCGGAAAGGCCGGCGCGACGCCGGCGGGTTCGGGCATCATTTCACAAATCTCTTGCTACAGACCATATCGGTTGGTAACCAACCATATCGGTCGGCATCTGGACAGGCAAGCCCAAACAGGGCGCCGTCGGACCATCTACAGGGATTTTGGGAGGCGAAAGTGCTGGAATTAAAGGGTGTTGAGCATGTCTATCCGAACGGGACGCGCGCGCTGGACGGGGTGAGCATCTCGATCGGCAAGGGCATGTTCGGGCTGCTGGGCCCAAATGGCGCGGGCAAGTCGTCGCTGATGCGCACGATCGCGACACTGCAGACGCCGACGGCGGGCGAGATCCGCTTCGGCGATATCGACGTGCTCGGCCAGCCCGACCGGCTGCGCGCCACGCTTGGCTATCTGCCGCAGGATTTCGGCGTCTATCCGCGGGTGTCGGCCTATGACATGCTCGACCATATGGCCTCGCTGAAGGGCGTGGTCTCCGCCGCCGATCGCCGTGCGACGGTAGAGACGCTGCTCGTCCAGACCAATTTGTGGAATGTGCGCACCAAGGCGATTGCGGGCTTTTCGGGCGGCATGCGCCAGCGCTTCGGCATTGCCCAGGCGCTGATCGGCAATCCCGAACTCATCATCGTCGACGAACCCACCGCCGGTCTCGATCCCGAGGAGCGCAACCGCTTCTACAATCTGCTCGTCGAGATCGGCGAAAGCGTCGTCGTCATCCTCTCCACCCACATCGTCGAGGATGTCGCGGACCTGTGCCCGAGCATGGCGGTGCTGGCGGCGGGCCGTATCCAGCTCCAGGGATCGCCGGGCGAACTCATCGCGCGCAGCCGCGGCAGCATCTGGGCCAGGACGATCGAGCGTAGCGCGCTGGAAGAGGTCCAGTCCCGATATGAAGTGATCTCGACCCGCCTGTTCGCCGGTCGCACCATCGTCCACGTCCTCGCCGAGCAGGACCCCGGCAACGGCTTCGCGCCGGTCGAGGGCGGGCTCGAGGACGTCTATCTCTCCACGCTGACGCGCACACGCCGCGCCGCCGCTGCCCAAGCCGCATAAGGACCGCTGCCATGTTCGGTATCATCGCGCGCTTCGAAGCGCGCTACCAGTTGCGCAACCCCGTCTTCTGGGTCGCTACCATCCTCTTCTTCCTCCTCACTTTCGGCGCGACGACCGTGGAGTCGATCCGCCTCGGCAGCGGCGGCAACATCCATAGCAATGCGCCGACGGCGATCGCGCAGATCCAGCTGATCATGTCGCTGTTCTTCATGTTCGTGACGACCGCGTTCGTCGGCAATGTGGTGGTGCGCGACGACGAGACCGGTTTCGGCGGGATCATCCGATCGACCAAGATCGGCAAGCTGCCCTATATGTTCGGCCGGTTCAGCGGCGCTTTCCTGGGCGCGGCGGTCGCATTCCTGGCGGTGCCGCTCGCGATCTGGATCGGCACCTTCATGCCATGGGTCGATCCCGAACATCTCGGGCCCAACCGGCTGCAGGATTATCTGTTCGGCTATTTCGTGCTCGCGCTGCCCAATCTGCTGATCACTTCGGCGATCTTCTTCGCGGTGGCGTGCTGGACGCGCTCGGTCACCTACAGCTACCTGACGGTGATCCTGTTCATGTTCGCCTATTTCGCGCTGACCGCGATGCTCAAGAAATGGCCGGACCTGTCGCTGGCCGCCTATTTCGAACCGTTCGGGAGCGTCGCCTATGGCCTGAGTATCCGTTATCTGACGCCGATCCAGGCGAACACGCAGCCACCGGAATTGACCGGGCTGCTGCTCAGCCACCGCCTGTTATGGCTGGCGATCTCCGCTCTGATCGTCATCGTCGCGGTCTGGCGCTTCCGCTTCGCCGATCGCGGTGTTTCGAAGGGCGGAGCACGGCGCCAGGCGGCGCGCGAACAAAAGCTGGCCGCGGTCACGCCCGTCATCGCCAAGCGGCTGCCGGACAATATACCCGTACGTGCCGCCTGGCATCAGCTGTGCACGCGCACGCTGTTCGAGATGAAACTGATCTTCAAGAGCCCGGCCTTTTGGGTGCTGGCGCTTGTCGGATCGATCAACCTGTTCTCGACGCTGTACCTTGCCGGGCGTTTCTACGACATTCCGATCTGGCCGCGCACCTTCGCGATCGTCGACGTCGTCCGCGGCAATTCGACGCTGATCACGCTGCTGATGGCGATCTATTTCGCGGGCGAAGTGGTCTGGCGCGAGCGGGAACGCCGCATCAACGAGATCGTCGATGCGACGCCGCTGCCCAATTGGGTCTTCCTGCTGTCCAAGCTTGCCGGGGTCACCGGTGCGTTGCTGGCACTCTGCATCGTGGTGGCGCTGGTCGAATCGATCCTGTTCCAGTTCGCGCGCGGCCTGGTCGATATCGAATTCGGCCAGTGGCTGGCCTGGTTCGTCGCACCCGGTGCGCTGTACGTGCTCCAGATCTCCGTGCTGGCGATCGTGGTCCAGGCGATCAGCCCGAACAAGTTCGTCGGCTGGGCGATCATGCTGCTCTATCTGGTCGCGGGCATGGTGTTCGCGGGCATGGGGCTCGATCATCCGCTGCTCAACTATGGCGAGGTCGGCCAGCCGCTGTCCGATATGAATGGCGCCAATTATGGCGGGGCTACCGCCTGGTGGCTTCGCTTCTACTGGACGGCCTTTGCGGTGGTGCTGGTCGTGATCGGCCATCTGATGTGGCGGCGCGGCACCGCGGTGACGCTGGGCGGCCAATGGCGGACCCTGCCGGCGCGGTTGCGCGGCACGCCGCTGGCGTTCTTGTCGACCGCTTCGCTCGTCACCATCGGCATGGGCGGTTTCCTTTATTACAACATGAACATCCTCAACCGCTTCTGGAGCGAAGGCGACAAGGACGAAGCGCGCGCCGCGCAATATGAGAAGGACTATTCCCGTTATCTCGGATTGCCGGAGCCGAAGCTGACCGACGTCAATCTCGACGTCGATCTGCAGCCCTCACGCGGCCTGGTGACCTTCGACGGCAGCTACCGTTTCGTGAATGCGACGGCGGCGCCGATCGATACGCTGCATGTTCGCATGAGCGTCCCGACGGTGCGCCTGGACGCGATCTCGGTGCCCGGTGCGAAGCTGGTGCGCGACGACAAGGACAATCTCCACCGCATCTATCGGTTCGACCGGCCGCTGCGGCCGGGCGAGAGCGGCACGCTGACCTTCCGCACCGTGATCGAGAAGCGCGGGCTGGCTGCCTTGCCGAGCAACCGGCGCATGTACGAGCTGGATGCGCAGCCGGCACCGAACGGCACCTATCTGACCAACCTGATCTTCGCACCGGCGCTGGGCATGTCGCGCGGGAGTTTCCTGCAGGGCAGCAACCTGCGCCGGAAACACGGCCTTCCGCCCGAACAGTCGATCCCGAAGCTCGAAGACGGCACGGCGCTGGGCAAGAACTTCGTCGGGGTGGAGCGGGTCAATACCGATGTCACCGTCACCACCGACGCGGATCAGACATTGGTGGTGACCGGCGCACGCGTGTCCGAAAGCGTCGCCAACGGCCGGCGGACCGCGCGGTTCGTGTCGCCCATTCCCACGCTCAACTTCATCACCATCCAGTCGGCGCGCTACGCGCTCAAATCGATCGACGCGGACGGGGTGAAGGCAAGCGTCTATTATTTCCCCAAGCACCCGATGAACATCGATCGGATGCTGAGCGTGATGAAGGATGCGCTGGGTTATTACCGCAAGAATTACGGACCCTATCAATATTCCTATGCCCGGATCATCGAGCGGCCCGATTATGGCGGCGGCGCGAATTCCGCCCCTGGCACCGTCGGCTATTCGGAAAAGGCCGGCTTCACGATGGATTTCCGCGATCCGAAGCGGCTCGACTTCCTGGCCTATGTCACCGCGCATGAACTGGCGCATCAATACTGGTTCCACCAGGTGATGTCGGCGGACATGGAGGGGGCCGAGGTGCTGACCGAGACGCTGTCGCAATATTCGGCGCTGATGATCATGAAGCATCGCTATGGTGCGGACCAGATCCGGCAGTTCCTGAAATACGAAATCGACTTCTATCTGCAGGGGCGCCGATCGGAAGCGGCGGAGGAACGGCCGCTCGCCCGCGCGTACAAGCAAGGTTACATCCACTATAACAAGGGTTCGATCGTGATGTACCTGCTCCAGGATCGCCTGGGCGAGGACCGCGTGAACACCGTGCTGCGCGGGCTGATCGACCGCTATCGTTTCAAGCCCGCACCCTATGCGCGGTCGAGCGATCTGGTGGACGGCCTGTTGACGCTGGCCCGCACCCCGGCGGAGCGCGAACTGATCCTCGATCAATTCTATCGCATCACGCTTTACGATCTGAAGGCGAAGGACGCGACGGTTCGCCGCCTGCCCAACGGCCAGTTCGAAACCGTGCTGACCGTGAATGCCGGAAAGGCCTATGCCGATGGCAAGGGCAATGAACGGCAGGCGAAGTTCGACGAACAGGTCGATGTCGGCGTGTTCACGGCGCATCCTGGCGATCTCGGCTTCGGTCGCGAGAATGTCGTGTCCATGCAGCGGTTGCGGGTTCGTTCGGGCGAGCAGCAGGTGCGGATCGTCACGAAGCGCAAGCCGGTCTATGCGGCGGTCGATCCCTATCTCAGCTTCATCGACCGCGACACGAACGACAATATCGTCGCCGTGACGGACGCGGGACGGTGAGGATCGCCGGTGACGGCGCGCCGCGGAT
>NZ_JBYSZM010000015.1:26147-30878 GCF_058787155.1 Sphingobium sp. FW305-3-2-15-F-TSA7
GGCGCGCCGTCACCGGAATTCCGCTGCGGCCTACCCCCAGACCTCGCGCGCGACGCGAAGGAAATTCTGACCCAGGATCTTGTCGACCCTCGCCTGCGAATGGCCGCGACTGCGCAGCAGACGGGCAAGATCGCGATACTGGCCCGGCCCCTGCAAATCGATCACGAAGAAGGGCGCATCCTCCTTCTCGCCCGGCGCCGCGATCCCCTGGCTGCGGCGTTGTGCGATGTACTGGCGCTGCGTCTCCAGATACTCCTTCATATTGGGTACCGGCGACATCGGTCCGTCGGTGCCGATGCCGACATGATCCTCGCCGCAGATCTTGATCGCATGTTCGATATGCTGCGCAACATGCTCCGCGCGCGCCGGCCCCGAATGAGTGAGGAAGGGCATGAAATAGATGCCGACATAGCCGCCGCGCTCGGCGACCAGGCGAAGCTCCTCGTCGGTCTTGTTGCGCGGCACGTCGACGAGCGCGCGGCAGCCGGTGTGGGTGATCGCGATCGGGCGCGGCGAATGGCGGACCGCGTCGAGGCAGGTCTTCTGCCCGCTATGCGACAGGTCGCAGAGCAGCCGCCGCTCCGCGAGTTTTTCGACGACGCTGCGGCCGAACGGGCTGAGCCCCCGGTTTTCCGGCACGATCGATCCGTCGCCCACCGCGGTCGGCGCATTATAAGTGAGCTGAAAGACGCGCAGGCCAAGATCGGCGAAGAGATCGACACGCTCGACCTTGTCGCCGAGCATCGTGCTGTTCTGGCAGCCATAGATCACGCCCAGCCTGCCCTCGCGCTTGGCGCGTACGATGTCGTCGGCCTTCAGCACATGCAGCAATTGGCCGGGGCGCTGTTGCAGGATCCGGTTCCACCGCCCGATATCGGCGACGCTGTGCTCGAAGGGATCGATATCCCCCGCGACATGGCCCAATGTGATGTTCACCGCGGAGATGCCGGCGGCCAGCGTGTCGCGCACCGCGCTGTCGGTCACCATGTCCGGCCGGCTTTCGACGATCAGCGGCTTCGATCCGGGCGGGGGCGGGGGCGCGTCGAAACCGAACAGGGTGCCCAGCGAATTGACGAAGACGCCGCTGCCCGATGCGGCCGCCACGCTCCGCGCGCTTGCCGTGCCCGCAGCCCCGACCGCGAGTGCCGCGGCGGTCGCCGAACCGATGAGAAAATGCCTGCGATCCTGTGTCATTTCTTGTCCCCCTTGTTGATGGTGCGTGGTTGGCGCGGTTGCATGCCGGCCGCGACGAACAATGCGTCCGGATCGAAGATCAGCCCGTCCTTCATGACGAGCGACGTGCGGGCGATGTCGGAAATGGTCCGGGTCGGATCGCCTTCGACAAGCATCAGATCGGCAAGCTTGCCGGCTTCGATCGAACCGAGCCGGTCGCCCGCGCCGACGACGCGCGCGGCGCCCAAAGTGGCCATGTAAAGCGCCTCGCCCGGCGTCAGCCCCGCCTCGACATAGGTTTCGAGCTCACGCGGCAGGGCAAGGCCGGGCATGCCGTCGGTGCCCGCGACCATCGTCACGCCTGCACGGTGCATCATCATGAACATCTGCCCCAGCCGATCGAGCGACTGGCGGTTGCGCGCGCGTTCCGCATCGTTCTGCGCGATGCCGCCGCCCGATACTGAGCGCACGACGGTCGCCGGCATGCGATCGGCGACCGCAGCGATGCTCGGCACGGGCTTGCCCGGCTCCGCAACCAGCGTGTCCTCGAAGATGCTCAGCGTCGGATCGAGGACGATGCCGCGTTTGCGGGTCAGTGTGACCAGATCGCGTACCGGCCGACCGGACAGGTCGATATCGCGGCCATGCTCGCCCAGCGCGGTCAGTCGGGCGGACGTATTGGTTTTCGCCGCGATTTCCGGCCCCATCAGGCCGAGCATCCAGAAATTGGCGTGGTTGATCTCGTCGAAGCCCGCCTCGATCGCCTGGGCCATCGTCATGCCCGCGGGCACATGGCCGCCGACGCGCATCCCGCGGCGATGCGCCTCGGCGATGATGACGGGCACGAGTTCGGTCGGAAGCGAGCTGTAGAGCTTGACCGCCGGATAGCCTGCCTCGGCAGCGCGGGTGACGGCGGCCAATGCTTCTTCCCTGGTGCTGACCAACAGTTCGGTGGGACCGGCGAGCGGATGGCGGCCGTCGATCATCGCCGAACGGAAGACGCGCGGGCCGATCAGCCGGCCCGAATCCCAGGCGGCGATGCGTTCGGAGAGCGATGCGATCTGGTTGGCGAGGTCGCGCGCGCTCGTCACGCCCGATCCAATCGCCAGCAGCCCGCCGACATTGTCGGCCAGATGGGTGTGCATGTCGAACAGGCCCGGCAGCAGCGTGCGGCCGCCGCCGTCGATCACCTCGGCGCCATCGGGAATGCGCGCGTCCTTCGCCGGCCCGACCCATTCGATCCGGTTGCCGCGCACGATCACCGTGCGATGCGCCGCGCGGTCGCGCTTCGCCGCGTCATAGAGCGTCACGTCGCGGAACACGACCGCGCCCGCCGGCTTGCGCGCCAGGCTGTGCGCCTGATCCACCTCGCGCCGCGTCAGCGCCTGTTCCTGTGCCTTGATCAGTTCGTCGCCCAGCGCCCCCAGCCCCTGCCGCCGCGCAGACACCCAGCCATTGCCTTCGAGCACCAGATCGCCGGCCTGGTCGAGCCAGACCGGGCTGGGCGCGAACGACAGGCCATGGATGAAATAAAGCGTCGCCTTGCCACCGCCGGGCAACGCCTGGTCGGTCACGCGCTCGATCCGCGCCTTGCCGCGCGGCAGCAGGGCAAGCTCGCCCCCGGGCGCACGCAGCAGCGCTTCGGCGAGGCTGCTCGTCGTGTCCATGCTGCCTTCGTGCGGCAGATAGAAGCCGGGCAGCCGGCTCTCGCCCTGGTCGGCGCGGCTTGTCCAGCGCCCCAGCTTTCCGTTGCGATCGAAGCGCTCGTCGACGGTCCCGCGCAGGTAATTATGGCCATTGGCCGAATAGGCGATCGGGATGCCGTCGGCGTCTGATCGCTGCTCGGTCCGGAAATCGGGGCCACGTCCGCGATCGACGTAATGGAAATGGACGCGGCGCACGCCTTGTTCGGTCGCGACGGTCATGCCGCCACGCACGCTGCCCAGGATCACCACGTCGTAATTGCCGTCGGCCGCGGCCGGCGGGGCAGCCAGTGCGGCCGCCGTCAACAGGCATGCCGTCAGGGTTCGTCGAAATCGCCGGATCTGAATCATGGTCGTTGCCCTCCCTTATTTGTCTCGGTTGGGCTCTCAGTCTGGTCATGCACCCCAACTCTTTCATGGGGGACGCAATTTCAGTGGGGGCGCAGTTTTCAGTGGGGGCCGGGCCGCCATCGCGAATCGCGAACATGCGAGAGGCGAATATCGTCATGTGTCGCCCGCATTCCGGCTTGTCGGTCGCTCGATTTCGGCCGGTTTCAAGATCGTGCAAAGGTACGGACAGTCCATCAGTCCTTGCGGTCCGATTTTCCTTTCGTCGAAATCTCCGCTTTTATTTTCGCATTGCGATTTTCATTTCAGATCAACGACATTCGACGTTAGGCCCAGGCGCTATCGACGATCGGATATGGTCCGGACACATGAATATCGACGAAGATCAAAAATGGTCGGCGCTTGCGGCGATCTGGCAGACGCCCACGGACGCGATCGACATCGCGCATGTGCAACGGCAGCTCCGCCGTCGCGCGCGCAATGCCGCCATCCTCTTCGCGATCGACATGGCGCAGGGCGTCATCCAGATCGCGCTCGGCGTGCTCTTTGTCCAGCGCGGCGTCTGGCCCGCCAACCTGGTCGGTGCCTCATTGCTGTTGTTCGGCGGGTTCACCGTGGGGCTGGCGCTGTGGACGCGCTACGCAATCGGCCATACCGGGCTGGCGAGCGCCGATGGCGCGTTCCGCCTATCGGTGCGTCAGGCGGAGGCGGGGATCCGCTGGGCGAAATCGGGCTATTGCGTCGCCGCGACCGGCGTCGTCCTGCTCGCGATCCTGGGCTATGCGCATGCCCATCCGGTTTATCGCAGCGTCGTGCCGCTCCCTTATTGGGAAAAGGCGCTGTTCGCGATCGCCTATCTCGCCTTCCTGCTGTGGCGCTGCACCCGATTGTTGCGCAAGAATCGGCGCTATCTGCAGGGTCTCCACGCGATCGAGGATGATCTGTTCCCGCCCGATCCCGCAGCCGTGCGCGATGCGGGGAAGGCCTGATCGCGATGGCGCGCGAAGACGCGTTCGAAGCGATATTGCGCGATCACGGCCTGATGCTGGGGCGCATCGCGGCCAGCTACGAGGCCGATCCGGCGAAGCGCCAGGAACTGCAGCAGGATATATTGGCGGCGGTCTGGCGTTCGCTGCCCAGTTTTCGCGGAGAGGCGTCGATCCGGACTTTCCTGGCGCGGATCGCGCATAATCGTGCGATCAGCCATGTCGCGCGCGCCGTCGCCGAACCGCGGATGGCCGAGCTGGACGAAGGGATGCCGTGCAGCCAGCCCTCACCTTTCGACGAGATCGAGCGCAGCGACCAGCAGCGCCGGCTGATGGATGCGGTCCGCACGCTGCCGTTGAGCGCGCGCGAGCCTGTGGTGCTGACGCTGGAGGGATTCACCCCGCGCGAGATCGCCGCGATGCTCGGCCTGACCCCCAATAGCGTGTCGATCCGGCTGACCCGCGCCAAGGAGATGCTGCGCGCGGCACTGGGAAGCTGACCCCCGTCGCCGGACAATGTC